>JAYVFP010000069.1:0-50404 GCA_043773025.1 Archangium sp. | reverse complement strand
GAGCGCAGTCGAGGGGGCACTTACCGCCCGAAGGCAAAGGTAATCCCTCGACTCCGCTCGGGATGAACGGTGGGCGCTCCTTATTTCGATCAACCCTGTCGGCACGAACGGAACCGGCCGAAATCCGTTCAGCCCGTCAGGCCCATGAAGGACAACGAGACCAGCTCGTCGGCGTGACCCAGCGCAAAGTCTTGCAGGCGCGCCGCGACGAGGCCGATCATCGACCAGACGACGGCACCGCCCCCGAGGATGCGCAGCGGGGCGCCGGTCTCTTGCAGGTTCATGTTCGGTGACGCGCGTGACGCGAGGCCCAGGCAGACGTCGATGGCCAGCGTGAGCCCCGCGATGGGTGCGCCGATGGCAAAGCCCGTCGCGAAGGCGGTCCCCACCAGGCCCGCGAGGTGAAGCGCGACGTCTTCTGAGTGATGAAAAGCCCCAGGGGCGACGAGCCCGTAGCTCCTGGTGAGGGCCGCGAGCATCAGCGGGAGCAACATGCCGGCTGAGCCGAGCGCGAGGAGCAAGTGATACAGTGCGTCGCCCGTCGCGGCTTCCTTCGAGCCCGCCATGGGCAGCGCCGCTTCGGCAGAAGAGCCTCGGAAGAGATCGATGAAACGGCCGCCCATGCGCGCGGCGTCGAAGGGCAGGGCAGCGACCAGCCCGAGCGAAGTGCCGAAGAGAAGTTCCTGCGCGGCCAGCGCTGCAAAGTCGAAGGTGCTCAAGATGCCGACAGGCGCGTTCACGCCGCCGGCACCGTGGAGAAAGAGCGCCAGCGCCAGCACCACGCCGAGCTTCACGTGTGTCGGCGCGTGCGAGCCACCAAAGAGCGGGCAGAGAAAGGCGACGGGAATCAACCGGGCGCTGATCAACGCTGCGGCCAGCACGTGCGGCTGGAGTGCCTCGATGGCCAGGTTGAGCGCCTGGGTGTTCATGATGCGACTGACGGCAGCGTGAGCATGAGCTGCGTGGTGAAGCGGGTGAGCTGTGAGCCGATCCACGGCCCCGCGATGACCAGCGCGAGCACCGCGGCGCAGAGCTTGGGCACCACGGAGAGCGTCGACTCCTGCACCTGGGTGGTGGCCTGAATCAGGCTCATCAGGAAGCCGACGACGAGTGACGCGCCGATGGGAGGAAGTGAGGCCAGCACCATCAACATCAGCGCTTCACGCGCGACGCCGAGCAGAAGTGAGGTGTCCATCACCGGTACCCCAGGATGAGACCGCGTGAGAGCAGCGCCCAACCGTCGACCGCAACGAAGAGGAGAATCTTGAACGGCAGGCTCACCTGGCTGGGGCTGAGCGTCTGCATGCCCAGCGCGAGCAGCACGTTGGCGATCAACATGTCGAGCACCAGGAACGGCAGGAAGATCAGGAAGCCGATGATGAAGGCCTCTTTGAGCTCGGTGAGCACGAACGCGGGGACGATCACCGAGAGGTCGCCGTCGTTCACTGAGGCCGCTTCGGTCTCACCTCTCAGCTCGCGGGCCATGTCGACGAAGCGCGCGCGTTCTTCGGCGCTGCCGTGTTTGACCAGAAAGTCCTTGATCGGTTGCAGCACCGTGCCGGCCGACGACATCATCGCCATCGCGTCGGGGCCTTCGCCCCAGCTGGTGCGCCCCTGCGCCCACATCTTCTCGAAGGTGGGCGCCATCACCGTGGCCGAGAGCACCGCGGCGAGCCCGGTGAGCACCATGGTGGGCGGCGCCTGCTGCGTGCCCAGCGCTGAACGCACGATCGAGAGCACCACCACGATTTTCGAGAAGCTGGTCAACATCATGATCGCGAAGGGCACGATCGCCATCAGCGCGAGCAACCCCATCATCTGCACCTGATTGCTCGCGAAGCCGTCGGGCGGGAGCGCTGAAGAAGCGAGGATCATGACGTGGTTCCTTCAGCGAGGTTGGGAACGGCGCGCAACGCGACCCGGGCAGGGCGGCGGGTGGGGGTGACCTTGGCGAAGCCGTCCCCGTGCACGACCAGGTACGGCTTGCCATCGACTTCGATCAACGCGACACCCGTGCGCTGCGAGAGACCTTCGCGCTGCACGACGTTGAGGCGGGGTGCGGTCTTGAACTTCGAGGTGCTCAGGCCCCCCCGCGCGTGAACGACCCACGCGACGATTCCGCCAGCGGCCGCGAGCCCAAGGAGAATGCGCGCTGCGGTCGCCGGCGAAGCACCCTGCGTGGCGGCGATGAGCGGCGCCAGCAACGCGAGGAGCGCAGCGCCGATGAGCTTGTTGCGGGGGGAGAGGTTCATGGCGCGCCTCAGAACATCGAGATGATGCGGGCGCCGATTTCGCCTTCGATCTCGACCAGCTCGGCGCGGGCCACTGCCTTGTCACCGATGCGCAAAATCACCTGCTGCGCGGCGTTGATGTGGAGCGGGAGCACGCTGCCGGGGCGGATGCCGCCCAGTTGGTGAATCGGCAGGCGGAGGCGGGTGAGCTCGATCTCGACTTCGACGGGGACGCTGGGGTCGGCGTGGGACATTTCGGACTCCTGGTTGGGGCGCTCGATGGCGCGGGTGAGGGTGAAGCCTGCTTCGGTAAAGGTGCCGCGCAGCTCGAAGGAGGCCGCGATGAGCCGGCCGGTGCCCACGAGGCCCTTCGACTGGTTGGTGAGGTTCGCGAAGAGCACGACGTCCCCGCAGGTGAGCGAGGCGGCGTCGGCGTGAGGAAGCGAGGCGCTGCCGATGAGGCACCGTGCGGGGAGCGTGACGGCGGCGACTTCGGCGAGCAGCGGCGCGCCTGATTCCTGCGGGAGCGCCTCGAACTTCGACTGCGCCCAGAGCGCGGGCAGCAGCAGGCGGCCCAGGCACTTCGTCTCACCAATGCCGAGCTCGAGCTGAATCGCGACGTGACGCAGCCGCGCGTCGACCTGCTGCAGCACTTCACCGCGATCCAGGGTGAGCGAGATGAGGCGCGGGCACAGTGACTTGAAGGCGGCCTCGCTCCGAAGTTCGGCGAGCGTCGAGAGCGCGACCCAGCCGAGCGCCGCTTCTTCGATGTGCGAGAGGCGGGTGGGGATGCCGACCGGCTCGTTGCCTCCGGTGATGCGCGCGAGGAGCGTGCCCGCCGCCATCAAGTCGAGCTCGAGGATGCCGAGCGCTTCGCCTCCGAAATCGAAGGTGAGGAACAGCGCGCGCGCCGCGAGGTGCGTGAAGGGGTGCAGCGTCGAAGGGAGCAGCGAGGGGATGCAGCTCAGGGTGGTCTTGAGCTGGGGCCCGAGCTTCTGGGCGACGCGGGTGGTCGCTTCGTTGAGCGCGGTGCAGGCGGCGGGGCGGGCGTTGATGGCCAGGTGCGCGCGGGTGAGCTTCTGCAGCGTGGTGAGCCGAACCCGGTTCGCCAGGGGCGCACGGGGCCTCGCTGAGGGGGCGGGGACCGTCTCGGTGATCTGCGTCGATTCGTCGAGCATGGGAGGCGTGCTGTTCAGGGATCGCGCCAGCGCCAAGTCGTTGGAATGAGATGAGTTTGTGACTGGCTCAGCGTCCACGCTCATGGACTTGTCTCCCTCTCCCCCACAGAGACTGATGAAATAGGTGCCTCGACTCCGCTCGGCTCGGCACGAACGGAACCGGCCGAAATCCGTTCAGCCCGAGCGAAGTCGAGGGCGCACTTCAACAGTCTCCCAAAGGGGAGAGGGAGACCTCTTTTCAGACGGTCAGCGCGAAGCCTCTTTGACCAACCGCGCCGCCACGGCCCTCACCGCCGTGGGAAACGCCTCCGACCCGCCCTTGAACTGCGGAAACTGCGATCGCACCGCCGGCGGCAACGACGCGACGATCGCCGCCCGCAACTCGCCACTCGTGCGCACCACCAGTTGCTGAAGGCGCTCGCCCGCGTCGTGCCGAACACCGAACTCATGCGCCAACCGCGCCTGCCTGCGAGCCGAGTCCCACTGCTTCATGTCTTCCGAGAACGCGCTCGCCCGCTCCTGCGGACCCTTTGAGAAACCCGAGAGCAGCTCTTCCGCCCGCGGCCGGTGAATGGCTGCCACGAACAACGCCACCCGCTCTGGGAAACCCATCACCTTGAGCGCCTGGTGATGTTTCCTTCCTTCGACGCGCGTACTCGTCATGGCTCAAGCCACCTTCCGTTGAATCGAGGGGTTGATCACCGGCCGCTGCGGCGCAGGCGCCTGCACCGAAGGCGCAACCGCAGCACTCACCCGCTTGGTCGAGCGCAGCCGCCACGAGAGGAACACCACCAGCATCGCCACCACCGACAACGACAGCCCCAGCACGATCACCAGCGGGCGCATGCCCGAGCTCGTCTCCTCTTTCGCCGGCACGATGGGAATGGTCACGGGGTCGATCACCAGCACCACGTCGTCGGGGTTCAACCCATCCACCGCGGCCGCGACGAGGGCCCTGAGCTCGGCGCGCTGCATCTGCAACTTCTCCAACGCGATCGGTTGCACCCGCACCAGCACCGACGCCTTCGAAGGCGCTGCGACCTGACCTGGGCGAGGGGGCGCCGGCACCACCAGCTCGACATTGACCGACGCGACGCCATCCATCGCCTCGAGCGACTCCTCGATGTCGCCTTCCTGCGCTTCGAGCTGCCGCAGCCGCTCGGCCGAGGGCGTATCGATGAGGCCCACGTTCTGCGCGAGCGTCTGGGTCTTCAACCGGGCCGGGCGAGGCAGCTTCAGCTCGTTGAGCACGCGCATCGCCTCGGTGGCCTGCGCGTCTTCGAGCTCGATGGCCCAGGTGGGCTTCTTGCCCTTCTCAGGCACCTTCTTCACTTCGAAGCCGCGCGCGACGAGGGCCGAGACGATCTCGTTCGCGTCACGTTCGTCGAGGCCGTGCTGAATCTGGGTCGAGCACGCGCAAAAGAAGAACGCGGCAGTCATGAGGAGGGATCGGTTCATGGCGTTCACACCTGCGTCTGGAGAACCTGCTTCACGCCGCCCGTGGCCTTCTCGACGACCTTGCCTGCGAGGTCGAGCTCCTGGGATGCGCGGTACACGTGCGTCTGCAGCGAGAGCAGCTCGGCGGGAGAGAACGACTTCCCCGACTCTGCCATCTTGAGGATCTGCTCCATGCGGTTCTGCGCCTGGTTCACCTGGTCGAGCACCCTGGTGGCGGTGACCTGTTGGCCAGGCTCAGCCTGCTTGAGCCCTTCGACCTTGCACTTGCCGGGCTGCGCCTTCTGAACCGAGCTCGCTTCATTCTTCACGGGGATCGGCGCGTTCTCGGTGCGGCTGGTGGGCGCGTGCTGCGCCTTCATCACCCTGCCGAAACCTTCGCCGATCTTCTGCGAGCTGCCTGTGCCGGAAATGCCTGCGGGGCCGGCGCCCGAGAGCGGGGTGATTGCCATGGCCGCGCCCTTCAGCGAATGTTGTTGATGGCCGACTTCGCCGAGTCGTGCCGCACCTTCAGCACGTTGGAGATCGTGTTGTACTCACGGCTCTCTTGCTGCATCTGCATCTGCATCATCGTCGAACGATCGGCCTCTGCTCGCATCTGGCCGATCATCCCCGTGAGCTCGCCGGGCACGCCGTCAGGTGAAGTGGCCATCGCCTGCGCCGTCGCGCCGCCACCACCCTGCACTGAGGAGACGCCCGTCGCTGCGAACGAGGCCTGCGCGCTACCGCCCCTGCTCGCGAGAGCCGTCACGTTGCTCACCGCGGCGCTGATCACCCCGACGCCGGGCACCGAGCCGAGCAGCGAGCCACCGACGTTCGCCGCGGTCTGAATCGCGTTCTTCAGCACGTTGCCGAACTCGTTCTTCGGGGTCTGGCGGGAAACGGTGGGGGTCAGCGAGATGCGGGTCGACGATTCCATGTGGAGTCCTCCTGCGAGTGGTGGCGGCCTCCTGTTCAGTTCCCGTGCCGCCTCGAAGTGGCTGGATTTCATCGGGTGAACACCCGGTACGCCCGTCCACGAAGGTGGACCCCGGAAGCCAGCGAAGTCTGCGGAAGCAGGCCGTCAGCGCATTGGAACGATTGCTGCGGTGCGGGCCCGGACCCCGCGTTCCCCCGGAGCACCCCATGAAGATCGAAGGTTCGAACCAGACGCACCAGTGTGAAGCCGAAGTTCCTGTCACTCCGAAGGTGTGCGTCGATCGCGTCGAGCAGTCACGGGTCGAAGAGCGTGCGTTTGCCGGTGAGCGTTCGTTCACTGAAGAAAAATTGTTCGAGGTGTTCGCGGCGGTGCCCACGCCGGGCGTGCTCGAGCTCGAGGTCAAGGCGAAGGTGATGCACCACGGCGGCAAGGCGAAGATCACCGCTGAGCGAGACGAGTCGGGCGAGTACCTCATCCGCGTCGAAGGTCAGGTGCAGGGTGCCTTGACGCAACCGGTGCCACTGGCCGCGTTGTCGCTCGCGGCGACAGGCGCGGTCACCTATCGAGTCAGGACACCTGAGGCCGCGGCCGATCTTCTCCACACGGTGCTGACCACCGCCGACAAGCCGAGACTGGCGCACTATTTCGAGCAGAGCCTCGAGCGCGCCGAGGTGGGCCTCGAGCTCGGGGCGAGTGTGCACGGCCTGATGACCATCAAGTACCTGGGGGCGGCTGCGGCTGCCAGGGGGAGCGCGTACGTCGACTTCAACAAACACCTGCTGGTGACGGAGCAAGCCGTCGATGCCGAGGCGCTCATTCGCACCTCGGTGATCGCCGCTCGCACCGGGATCTCAGGCGAAGTCACGCTCAAGCAACGCACGCAGACCCAGTTGCCCCACGAGCTGCTCTCGCGGATCGCCAGCGGCGAACTTTCGTCGCTCGATGCGATCCGCCAGAGCCAGACCACCCGCACGCTGGTCTTCGAGGGTGAACATCGCGAGGAGGTCACCACGCTCTTCGGTCCCGGCTACGCGGTGGTTCAGAAGATCGAAGGTGAGGTCGATCTGGATCAACTGGCCAGCAGTCCACTGAACCCCGGGCTGGCCATCAAGGGTTCGATCACCACGCTGATCTCCAGCGAGAACGCGGTGGGCGTGGGCTTCGACATTCCAGGTTTGAACCTGCTGGTGCGCGGCGCGATCTACTCGAAGAGCGAACAGCACCTCTTCGAGGGCCGCGATGAACACGCGCTCCAGAAGGGGCTCGACCTCAATCGCTCACTTCGATGACGGATCGAAGAACTCGATGAGCTGCTCGCGCCGGGCGTGGGCGTCTTCCATCGCCAGCGCGATCAGATCGTTCGCGTAGCCGGCGTCGAACAGCAGATAGCTGCCGAGCTCTGCTTGCGTGAACAGGTTCGAGCCCGACAGGCGGTGCAGCAGCCGGGTGGGCAGGGCGTGGGTCTTCTCCTTCCTGGCGAACTTTTCCAGGTGCGGTCGCGCCAGCTCTGACAGATCGCGGCTGGGCCGCACCACGAGGTCACGCACCACGCGGTACGGCTGCCCTCGCACCTGCTCGAGGGTGTCGTTCATGCGGGCCACGAAGTCGTCGCCGTACGCGCGGCGGCCGCTCTCGAGCATCTCGTTCAAGCGGCGAAGGCGGTCGAGGTCGTACTCGGTGCGATCCACCATGAGCGCGGTGAGCACCTTGCCGATGATCTTCGTCGTGGTGGGCATCGGCTCGTGTCCGGGGGGCGGCTCGACGCTCGGCTTGGGCTTGTGCCGCAGCGAGAGGATCAACACCCGATCGGCCCCCAGCCGCAGGGCGGGTGAGAGCGGGGTGTTCTGCCGAACGAAGCCATCGCAGTAGTACTCGTCGCCCACGCGCGCCGAGCGGAAGAGCAGGGGAATCGCGCCGCTGGCCAGGGCGTGTTCGGGCCCGAGCACCACTTCGACGGGCTGCTGGTACGGGTCGCGGCTCCAGCGCGGCAGGCCTGCTTCGCGACGCTGAATGAAGATGACCGTCTTCCCATCACGAATGCGCGTCGCCGAGACGGACACGGCCGAGCACAACCCGCGCGCGAGATTGGCGGCGATGCGTGGCCAGTCGATCGCGTGGCGCACGATGTTCTCGATCGGCTCGGTGTGGAACAGATCGTAGAGACGCCAGCCTTCGGGCCGCTCATTCGCGCGGGTGGCGCGCCAGATCTTCCGGCTCACCGAGTAGAGCGACTCACCCTCCACGCGGAAGACCTTCTCGAGCGAGAGCCCCGTCCACAGCCCGGCCAGCGCGCGGCCCTGCTCGTCGGGGATGTGCATCGTGGCGGCCAGAAAGCAGGCGGTGCTCGCGCCGACCGACGTTCCTGCGAGCACGTCGAAGCGAACGTTCTCGCGCGCCGACGCGGGGAGCTCTTCGCGCAGATAGCGGATGACGCCGGCCTCGTATGCGCCGCGAGCCCCACCGCCAGAACAGACCAGGCCAATGCGGGGCTTCACCCGATCCTCCGCAGAGCAGTCGAGATGCCACTTGATGCGGCCTCGACTCCTCTCCTAAGGAACAGCCCACACCGTTCGCATCGAGAGGGTTGGCGGAAATAGAAATGACTCGAATCACCGGTCTCCCCGAGCGCAGTCGAGGGGGCACTTGCCGCTCGAAGGCGAGGTAATCCCTCGACTCCGCTCGGGATGAACGGTGAGCGTTCCTTATTCCGATCAACCCTGCGAGCGCAGTCGAGATGCCACCTGCCGCGCGAGCAAAGGGAATCCCTCGACTTCGCTCGGGATGACCGGTTGGTCGTTCCTTCGGTTGAATTTGAAGGCGAAGCCGGTTCCCTGGTCGGGAGGACCGGGGTGCCTCTTGTTTTCTCCAACGTGCTCATGAGATCTCGATGGTTGCGCTCATCTCGTTCATGAGCCAGCGCCAATAACTTGCGGGTGCAACATCGTGATCAACACTGGAGCCGGTCTGTAGCAGCCAACCCTTTGGAGACCGACCCATGCTCACCGTCACCGCGCAGTCCCCGATGCCCACCCGCTTTCATCCCCGCGTCGACGCCGGCTTCATGGTGAAGCTCTTCACCGGCGGCCGTTCCGTGGTGGCGAAGGCGACTGATCTCTCGATGGCGGGCCTCAAGCTCATCGGCGACTTCGGCAGCGCCGACGATCGCATGACGCTGAGCATTCCGATCCCCGGTGATCGTGAAGTCGTCACCGGAGTGACGGTGCGCCGCCGTGGCGAAGACGAGCTCGCGCTCGAGTTCGATCAGCTCGACTGGGATGACATGTTCGCGTTGGCGCGCTTCCTTCACCCGCGCCTCAAGTGATTTTCAGACCGCGGCCGCGACGCGCGCCTTGAGCACAGAGACCAGATCCATCAGCTCGGCGCCCCGGAACGGCTTGTGGATGTAGCCGTTGGCTCCGGCCTTCATCGCGGTCTCGACGTCTGACTTCTTGGCCTTCGCGGTCAGCATGTAGATCGGCGTCTTCGCCGTTCGGGGATCCGCGCGGAGCATGCGGCACACGGCGATGCCGTCGAGCTGAATGCTCCCCACTGGCGGCAGCACCACGTCGAGCAGCACGAGATCGAACGTCTGCGTCTTGGCCAGCTTGAGCCCGTCGGCGGCGTGCGAGGCAGTCTCTACTTCGCAGTCGGTTTCGGTCAGCAGGCTGCGGACCAGCTCGCGGATCACCGGCTCGTCTTCGACCACCAGGATGCGGAAAGAGCCAGCCATCAGAGGGGGACCATACCGTTACTCGTAGGCGAGGGCTTCGACGACGTCGAGGCGGGCTGCCCGGCGGGCGGGGTAGAGGCCAGCGATGATGGCGGCCAGGGTGGCCACGACGACCATCTGCCCAGCGGTCGCCCAGGGGTACGAGAAGGGAAAATTCCAGCCGGTGGCCTGCACGCCGACGATCTTGGTCACGATGTAGCCGACGACCCCACCTGTCATCACCCCGATGAGGCTCCCGGTGAGGCCGATGAAGAACGCCTCGCCCGCGAAGAGCTTGATGATCTGCTTTCGATCTGCACCGACGGCCCGGAGCAAGCCTATCTCGCGCGTGCGATCGAGCACCGCCGCCAGCAGGGTGTTGATGATGCCCAGCAACGCGAGCGCCACGGCGACGGCCTCCATCGCGTAGGTGATGGAAAAGGCGCTGCTGAGCAGCTTGCGCGCTTCATCACGCAGCTCGACGTTCGAGAGCACGTAGAGGTCGAACCGTTGGCCGAGCTTCGCGGTGATGGCGGCGCGGGTCTGCTCGAGCGTCGCGCGATCGCGCAGGTAGACGTGGAAGGTGTCGACCTGATCGGTGAGGAACTGCTTCATGAAGATGCTGCGGTCGAGGATCACCGAGCCCTGGTCAGACGTGTAGTCGATGATGATCGCCCCCACCGTGTACGTGTGCTCACCGGTGGGCGTCTTCATGGGGAAGGTGCTGCCCACGCCGAGGTTGCGCCTTCGCGCGAGGTTCTCGCTGAGCACCACGTAGTTCGCTTCACGCTGCTCGGGGGTCGGCAACGTGCCCTCGAGGATCAGCGGCTTGCCGCGGGTCGAATAGATCTCCTGGTTGAGCGAGATGACGAAGATGCGCAGGCCCAGCGCGTCGTGCTGAAGCATCCGCACCGGGTCGACCACCTCGACGTTGGGGATGGCGCGAATCTCATCGCCGATGGCCGCCTGCATGGGCTGGTTCTGCACGCCTGCGAGCTTGGCCGACGAGGTGACGAAGAGGTCTGCCGGGATGGCCTGGGAGATCCACTCGTCGGCGCTCTTCTGAAAGCTGCCGATGAACGCGGCCAGGGTGACGGCCATGGTGACGCCGATGCTCATCGCGCCCACGGGCACCGAAGTACGAACGGGCGCGCGCGCGAAGTTGTCGGCAGCCAGCCGGCCAGAGATCCCGAAGAGGAACTGCCCCGGCGCACGGAACGGATAGTTGAGCCAGCGCAGCACGAGGGGCGAGAGCAACGTCACGCCCATGAGAATGAAGAAGATCGCCGCGTAGCCACCGATGGGAAAGTTCTCCAGCGGGGGCGGGATCTGCGTCACCGGGTACGCCACCAGCAGCAGCAGAACGCCCAGGTACGTGGGCCACGACTTCACCGCGACGGCGCCTGCTCCGATGGCGGCGTCTTTGCGAAGCGCTTCGACCGGCTGCACCGCCGAGGCGACCCACGAGGGGCGCAAGGCCGCCAGCACGCTGCCCACGATGCCCATGGTCAGGCCGACCGCGAGCTCGGTGGCGCCCAGCTCGACGCTCTTGGCGTTCACCTTCACGTAGATTTCCGAGATGCTGTCGGACACGGTGCTCATGGCCAGCTTCGCCACCAGGAGCCCCATCGGCAGGCCCAGCACGCTGCCCACCAGGCCGAACACGCCCGCCTCGAACGCGAACAGCGCCCGAATGCGCAGGCGGGTGGCGCCCAACGCGCGCAGGGTGCCGATCTCGCGGCGGCGCTGCACCACGCTGATCGACACCGTGTTGTAGACGAGGAAGACGCCGACCAGCAGCGCCACGCCCGAGCCTAAGTTGAGGCCCAACTGAAAACTGCGCACCATCGTCTGCACGGCCTGCCCCCGGCGATCGGGTGACTCGACCTCGATGTTCGTGCCCACCGCCTTCTGCAGGCGCTCCTTCATGCCCTCGAGCCCGACCTTCGCGTCGATGGCCACGTCGATGCGCGTGAGCGTGCGGCCCTTGCTGAACGCCTCTTGCAAGCTGCCGAAGAACATCACCGCCACCGACCCACCAAAGGCCTTGAGCGGCCCCGTCTCTTTCAGCAGCCCGTGAATGATGAACGGCTTCTCACCATCGGGCGTGACCAGGTGAATCGCGTCGCCCGTCTTGAGGCCGTGCGCGTTCGCGTAGGTGTCGGTGACCAACACGCGATCAGTCGAGTTGAGGAACTCGAGATCGTCCGCCAGCTTGCCGACGTCGGTGTCCACGCCTTCGTAGGTGCGGAAGAAGCCGTCATCGAGCAGGTCGACGCCGAGCACGTACATGCTCTCGCCGGGTGCATCTTTCACGGGCGCGACCACCGAGATGCCACCCGACGCGTGCAGCACGCCCGGCACGGCGCGCACGGTCTCGAGCAGCTCTTCGGGGAAGCCCGACGTCTCAGCGGCGACCGTGAGGTCTGCCTTGCCGGCGACGGTGTCGATGGTCGAGCGGAACGCCTCCATCACCGAGCGGTTGATGGCCGCGATGCCCACCAGGGTCGCGACGCCGACGGCGACGCCCACCAGGGTGAGCAGGGCTCGCAACGGCGAACCGAAAACATGCCGAAGCGAGACGAGGCGAATCAGAGACCACATGGGCGCGCGCACCTTAACGGCAGGCCCGGGGTGGGGGCTTTCGAAAACTACTTCCCGAAGACCTGCTCGGCTTCGTCGAGCGAGAACGCCAGGTGGGCGGTGTGGCTGGTGAGGCGGCGCGACAACCGCTCCATCTGCACGGCAGCCTGGGCGCGTTTGCCCACCACCCGAACGGTCTTCCTCACGCCGAACGCGCGCAGGATCTCTCCCAGCCGTCGGAAGTCCTCGGGCAGGAAGGCCTCCATGGTCTCGAGCTCTCGAATGTCGGAGAGCACGTCGACCGGAGACCGGAGCCTCGAGAGCGCATCGCGCAGCTCGCGTTCACCCGCGAGGGCTTGCGCTGAGGAGGGGGCTCCCGAGAAGGTGATGACGATTCTGTTTCGACCGACGTCAAGCGAGATGCGGACCACTTTGGGTTCCTTGCAGAACCCCCCCGGGACCATTCCCTCTTACAGGAATCGCGCGAGCCGGCGCAACGAGTCAGGCGGCGGCTCGCACCGGGTCATCACCGACGATCCGCCCATCCGCCAGCAGCACCAGGCGATCGCCCACTTCCGCGGCCCGGGGGTCGTGGGTCACCATGACGACCGTCAGGTTTCGGGCCCGGGTCGCTTCGCGGATGAGCTTGAGCACCTCTGACCCAGTCCGTGAGTCGAGATTGCCCGTCGGCTCGTCGGCCAGCAGGAGCGCAGGCTCGGAGAGCAACGCGCGGGCGATGGCCACCCGCTGCATCTCGCCGCCCGAGAGTTCATCGGGTCGGTGCGAGTGGCGGCCCTTGAGACCGAACTGTTCGAGCAGGTGCTTCGCCCTGGGCTCCAGCTCGTCGCGGTTCTTGCCCGCCAGCAGCTCGGGGAGAATCACGTTCTCCACCGCCGTCAGGGTGGGGAGCAAATTGAAGAACTGAAAGATGAACCCCAGGCGATCGCGGCGAAACCGGGACAGCTCGTCGTCGGGGAAACGCGAGATCTCCTTGCCGTCGATCTTCAGCGTTCCACTGGTGGGCACGTCGAGCGCGCCGAGCAGGTTGAGCAGGGTGCTCTTGCCCGAACCCGAGCTCCCCATCACGGAAAGAAACTGCCCTCGCGGCACGGTCAAAGAGACGCCCTGGAGCGCCGGCACTTCGTTCTTCCCGCGCCGGTAGACCTTCACCACGTTGCTCACTTCGATCATCGCGTCACTCACAACGAAACCAACCCTTCCTTCTCGGTCCACCCCTCGAGGGCGTTGGGCAGTCGAACGCGCACGTAGCGGCCGGAGGTCTCCATGATGCGCAGCTTGAGACCGGCGTGCACTTCAAACGACACCCTGGCCGTCTCGCCCGGGTACTCGCGCACCTTGGCCGCTTCGGGCATCACCACCGCTTCGATGACGGTCTCTTGCACCCATTCGTGCACGGCCAGCGTGCCGCCGAGGCCTGCGCCGACCAGAAGCAAGAGCCCGGTGATGAGCCCCAGCACCACGCGTGAGCTGGAGCGCGCGGTGAGCCACAAGAGAACGAAGCCCAGCCACCAGACGATCAAGAAGGCGATGCCCACCCATCGTTCATCAGTCGCTTCCGCCAGGCGCTGCGTGAAGGGCACTGAGCCTTCCTCACCGACCACTTGATCCACCTGGCGTTCCCGCGCGACGGCGAGGTTGGCGCCGATGTCGTCGTCATCGGAGAGCCGATGGGCGCGCTCGAGATAGAGGACGGCGGGGCCGAGCTCACCCTCAGCCAGGTGGGTGGTGCCGAGGTTGAACAACACGTCGGGGCCGCCGAACCCGGCCTCAAGCAGCTTCTCGTAGCGCTCTTTGGCGGCGGCGTAGTCACCCTTGTAGTGGGCGTCGTTGCCCTCGACGAAGAGCGCCTGCGATTCTTGCGGCGTGTATTGCGCGAGGGTGAGGGCGAGCACGAACGAGATCACGACCAGCCCTCCATCGCCGCGGCAGCTTCGGTCATCGTGCGTCTGCGCGCTGCGGCCTCGCCCATGCCTGGCGCGTAGCGGCCCATGTCGCAGGTCTCGAGCACCGCGATGATGCGCGCGCGATCGGCTTCGGCGATGCCGGCTTCAGTGAGCTTCGTCACCAGCTCTCCGCGGGCAAGACCACTGACCGGGGTTCCGAGGCGGGCGCTCATGAAGCTGGTGAGCGCGCGTTCGACCTCGGCGTAGAAGTCGGCGGTCGAGCCCGTGTTGAGCAGCTTCTCAGCAGCGGCCAGGCGCTTTCTGGCGGCGCGGGCCTGCTTCCTCTTGATCGACTCCGCGGACTTTGAGCCGAGTGCACCTCGCGCGAAAAAGAAAGCGCCGGCCAGCAGGGTGAACGCGAGGGGGGCGACCGCCAGCGGCAGGAACCACGGGCGGGTGGTCAGCGCAGCCCTCGGCGCTGCGAAGCGTGCGGTGTGGCGCAACGACTTGAGGCCACCTGCGATCAATTGATTCTTCGGGCCGTCGAGCCCGGTGGGCGCGGTGAGGTTCGGCCCCGCCGTCGCACCCCCCACGCCCGGCTTCACGCGAATGGTGATCTCATCGACGCGCAGCTCTTCGTACTTGCGCCCTTCAGGATCGAAGTACGCAACGTTGATCGCGGGCAGCACGAAGGTGCCGGTCTGCTGCGGCACCAGCGTGAACTCGAACACCCGCGTACCGCCCACGTGCGTCTTGGTGTTCTTCGTCTGGTCGTTGGTCTCGGGGTCGAACACCTTGAACGCGGCGGGCGCACCGAGCGCAGGCATGGGAATGGTCTGCAGGTTACCGCGGCCTTCGAAGATGAACTTCACCTGCACGGGTTCGCCGAGCGCGACTTCGGTCTGGGAGACCTCGCGAGAAAGACGCCAACGGCCCACCAAACTGGTCGCGGGGCCGGGCGGCAGGCTGCGCACCACCAGCTTGCTCTCGTTGCCTTTGCGGTGAACGCGGCGGCCTGCGTAGAAGATGCCGGTGGTGATGTCGGCTTCGGGCGCGTCGATGGTGACGGTGCCGGCCTTGAGCGGGAAGACGGCGCGTTGGCGCAGCAGGTACTCGCGGTAGGGCACGCCGCCGATGAGGCGCTGCTCCGAGGTGAGCTGGCTGGGCGTCTTGAAGTCGAGGCTCAAGAACCCGTCGAGCTTGGGCGAGGTCACCGTGTCGACGGAGGAGAGGTCGACCCTCGAGTAGAGATGGATGTTCACCATCACCTGCTCGCCGACGTAGGCCTCGCTCTTGTCGAGCGACATGCGCAGGAAGAGATCGGAGTCACCGCGCGGAATCGCCGGTTCATCATCGAGCCGCGGCTGGCCACCGAGCGGATCGCCGTCGTCATCCATTCCGCCGAAGCCGGGCGGAAGACCGCCGGGAAAGCCGAACGGGTTGCTCGGCGGTTGCCGCTTGACGGTGCGATCGGGCGCGAGCCGGCCGCGCACCACTTCGATGGTGACTGGCCGCGTCTTGTAGAGCTTCGTGGCGGTCTGCACGGCTGCGGCCGGAATGGTGAGCTGGCCCGTGCGATTGGCGCGCATGGTCAGCGTGTGCTTCTGCACCTGGGTGATGACGCCGGCGCCGCCAGGGCCCAGCGAGTAACTCATCTGCGTCGACTGGCTGCGACCGAGCACCTCGAAGTCTTCCGCCACGGGGAGCTGAAGCACCGAGCTCTCCGGTGCGTTGGCCACCACGATCTCCAGACGAAACGTGTCTTCAGTGCCGACCTTTTCCCGGTCGGCCTGCATGGTGACCTCGATTTCCGCCGCCACCGCAGGGGCAGCAGCGAGCACGAGGGCGAGGCCGACAAAGAGGGCGCTACCAGTCCTTGCCATGGGGGTCACTCTTCTGAGTCTTCTGTTTGAAACGCCACAACTGCAGGTTCTTCTCGCTGCTCTTGAGCGAGTCGAGCAGTTTCTCGGCGTCCTTCCGGCTCACGTCAATGCCACCATCGGGGAGAAGCTGCGGCTTGCCTTCCTGCGCGGCGCCGCCATCCTGCTCTTCATTGCCGCCGTCGGCGCCAGCATCTCCTTGCTCGGCCTGGTCGGAACTGCCGCCGTCGCCTTTCTGTTCCTTGTCGCCTTGACCGCCGTCGCCTGAGCCGCCGTCACCCTGGCCACCGTCGCCCTTACCTTCGCCTCCGTCGGTTCCACCATCCGTGCCGGCATCGCTGGGGCCTGCATCACCATCCCCGCCATCTGGCTTGCCACCGTCAGGGCGGCCCGCGTCTGAGCCGCCATCGGTGACGCCACCATCTTGACCCGCATCGGGTTTGCCGCCGTCGTGGCCGCCACCATCGGGCGTACCTCCGTCGCTGCCCTTCGATTGATCGGGCGGGAGGTTCTTGAGCAGCACTTCCATGTTGTGGCGCGCGAGCTCGTCTTCGGGGTTCTTGCGCAGGGCGGCGCGGTATTCCTTCACGGCCTGCTGCTTGTCACCCGTGGCCGCGGCGACGTTGCCCAGGTTGTAGTGAAGCTTCGAGGACAGCTCTCCTTCGCGATCGAGATCGAGCGCGGCCTGGAATGCCGACCTGGCCTCGTCATTGCGACCGAGTTTGTGGAGCGCGAGACCGCGGTTGTACTGCACGCGTGCATCAGAGGGCTTGTCCTTCAAGGCGGCGTCGTAGTGCGTGAGCGCTTCTTCGAACTTCTGTGCTTCGTACGCCTGGGTGCCGAGCTCGATCTCGGGGTGATTCTTTTCCAGAGGACCTGCGGCCTGCGCCTGACCTGCGAGCAGCGCGACCATCACCACGGCGAGCTTCGAGGCCTTCCTCCGCCACGACGGAAGAATGAGCATGCCGAGGATCAGGAAGCCGATGCCGATGGCGAGAAACGGCTGGTACGACTCGCCGTACTTCATGGTGACGCGGCTCTCGAGCTCGCTCTTCTGCAGCGAGTCGATGACCTTCACGACCTCGCCCATCGCCACGCCGCGCGGTTGATAGAAAAACTCGCCGCCCGTCGCTGAAGCGATGCGGGTGAGGCTCGCGCGATCGAGCCGGCTGATCACCGTCACGCCCTCTTCGGTCTTCTTGTAGCCGACGACATCACCGTTCTTGTTGAGGATGGGGATCGGCTCACCCGAGTCACTGCCGATGCCGATGGCGAGCACGCGGGCGCCGAATTCTTTGAGGCCGTCGATGCCCTCACCGACGTCGCCGGTGACGTCTTCACCGTCTGAAAGCAGCACCACCACCCGATCCTTGGCGCCGCGATCTGCGTTCTCGAGCACCTGCCGCGAGAGGAGCAGCGCCGCGCCGATGTTGGTGCCGCCTTGCGGCATCGTCTCGGGGTCGACGGCGCGCAGGAAGAGCTTGGCAGCCGCGTAGTCCGAGGTGAGCGGGCACTGAATGAACGCGTCGCCGGCGAACACCACCAGGCCGACCCGATCGCCCTTGAGCGAGTCGAGCAGCGAGGTGAGCTCGAGCTTCGCGCGCTCCAATCGTGAAGGCGTGACGTCACGGGCGTACATCGACTTCGAGGCATCGAGCGCGACGACCACGTCGATGCCGCGGCGCTTGGCGACCTCGGCCTTTTCTCCGCACTGCGGCTGCGCGAGGGCGAGCGCGAAGAAGACGAGCGCCGCCGTGTACGCCGAGCTCTGCAACGACGGCAGCAGCACCGAGACACCGGGCGCGAGCACGTCGGCCAGCCGGTTGGGCACCGCCTTCGAGAGCCGGTTGCTGCGGCGCACCGAGACGGCGATGGCGATGACGCCCAGCAACAGCGCGAGCAAAATCCCCAGGAGGAACAGCGGCTGCGCGAAGCCGGCCTTGTAGCCGAGCAGGGTGAACCGCCAGG
Organism: Archangium sp.; assembly: GCA_043773025.1. Lineage (GTDB taxonomy): Bacteria > Myxococcota > Myxococcia > Myxococcales > Myxococcaceae > Archangium_A. The sequence goes on along the minus strand of JAYVFP010000069.1, from coordinate 32,577 downwards.
GCGTCAGCGCGACCCCGCTCACGGGAAGACCCTCAACACGGTCGACTTGAGGAAGAACTCGATGCAGAGCAGCAGCGCGGCGAGCAGCAAGAACTCGTGAAACTGCTCGCGGTAGGTGGCCATCGCGCCGCCTTCCATCAACTTGCTGCGCTCGAGCGAGTCGAGCACCTTCTGCAGGCCTTCCTTCAACGTCTCGCGATCCGTCGCGCGGAAGTATTCGCCGCCGGTCATGTTCGCCATCTGCGTGAGCAGCTCAGGGTTGATGGGGATCTCGACGTCGCGCCACGCGGTCTGACCGAAGATGTCCTGGCCTGCGGGGAAGGGGACCTTGCCGCCCTTGCCCACGAGGATGCTGTACACGGGGATCTTCAGCGCCCTCGCGGCCTCTGCAGCGTCGAGAGGGGAAACGCGGCCGGCGTTGTTGTCGCCATCGGTGATCAGCAACACCACGCGGCTCTTCGCATCCGAGTCACGCAGCCGATTGAGCGCGGTCGCGACGGCGTCACCGATGGCGGTGCCGTCTTCGAGCACGCGGGTGCGCAGTTGCTTGATCACTTCTTTGAGCACGCCGTAGTCGAGCGTGAGCGGGGCCTGCGTGTACGCGGCGCCAGAGAACACCACGAGGCCGATGCGATCGTTCGACCGGCCGGCGAGGAACTCGGTGAGCACTTCTTTCGCGACGTGAAGGCGGTTGTTCGGGCGGAAGTCGGCGGCCTCCATCGAGGTGGAGAGATCGAGGGCGATCATGATGTCGATGCCCTCAACCGAGAGATCCTTGATGCGGCTGTCGCGCTCTTGCGGCCGGGCCAGCGCGATCACCGCGAGCACGAACGCCGCGATGCGCAGCGCAGGCAGGATCCACAACATGAACGGCCTGAGGCCGCGGCCCTGCTTGAAGAGCTGACTTGCAGCAGAGAACCGCAACACCGCGCGCTTCTTCTTCTCGACGTACGTCCACCCAAGGAACACCGGCACCAACACCAGGAGCCAGAGCATCTGCGGGCTGTGGAAGGCGGAGAGATCCATCACGCGGGCCTGGGCGGAACGATCGCGGCTTGAGTGGAATGGATGACCCGATACGCCAACTCGAGGTGCGTCTTGCAGTCTTCAACGGTGGGCAACTGCTTGGCGTAGCGGATGTAGTCGGAGGCTTCGGCGAAGGTCGTCAGATCCGGCATCGGCAGGCCGGGCGTGACACGTGAACGCAGCGCGGTGAGCAGCTCAGGCGTGGTGCTCTCGAGCGCCTCGAAGCCGTAGAGCTCGCCGAGGTAGCCGCGCACGATCTCGGACAGGCGGAAGTAATAGCCCTTGAACTCGCCCTTCGCGGGCAGGTTCTCTTTCGCCAGCGCATCGAGCGCCTTGGTCGCGCGAACATGGAGCGGCTCGGGTGGCGGCACGTAGGCAGCGGCGGCGATCTTCGGCCGGTTCAGATAGCGCACCAGGGCGTACGCAATTCCCGAGAGCGCGAGCAGACCGGCCAGCACGTAGAGGACCATCCAGCTGCGAATGGGCAGCTCCTCAGGTGGCTTCACGTCGTACAAATTCTCACCCTTGCTCTGGGCATCCGGCGGCAGCACGGAGTCGATGTTCACCCGGGCGTGTGGAATGGAAAGGGTGACGTTGCCTTCCGGCGCGCTCACCTCGAGCTCGAGGTCAGGTGTATCGAGCTCGCCCAGCTTGAAGGCAGCGACCTTCACGAGGATGGTGGTGGTCGACTGATGGGGGCCGTCGACGCGCTTCCTCTCTTGGCCGAGGTAGTCGAAGTCTCCGAGATCGCTGGGCGTTTTGAGCTCGTACCGCTGTGCGGAATCGTGGGTGACGACGATCTCCAGCGTGACCGGTTCGCCGAGTTTGGCCCGGTCGGGGGTCACACGCACACGCAGCTGCTCCGGAGGCGACATGCCACCATCCGGCTCCGCGGCGGGAGCCGTGGCAGCCAGCAGCAAACAGACGAGCGAGCAGAGGCGAGACAAGGCGCGGGACACTTTCCCGAGAACACGCGGCGACGCAAGGGAACTTCCGGGATAGTCTTCGTCTTCATGAGCCAATTCCCGATCGACGTCGATGCAGAAGCCATCTTCCTCGACGGCGGCTGGTACACGCGTGAAGACCTGTCGCGGCGCATTCGCGCGATGCTCGACTCGGGTGACTTCAACGTGGCCCGGCCGTCGATGGCGCTTCAAGAGCTCACCCAGATGATGATTGGCGTTCGCACCATGGCGTTCCGTTCCTCCCCCGAGCTCGCCGATGCGCTCACTGCGCTGGCGACCCGGTTGGGGCAGTCGGTCGGCGGCGTCATTCGTGAGGCGGTCACGCAATACATTACGGACGCGAACTCTGACCCGATGGGCTCGCAGCAGCAGCCCGCCCCGGTGCAGCTCACGCAGCAGCCGCGCAGTGAAGAGACGGTGCGCGCAGCGATGCCGACGGGCACCACCTCGGAAGAGCTGCCCAAAGTGATCGTCGATCCGTCCCCCGTCATCGCAGGTCCAGGAGCGCTCAAGGCCGCCGGGGTCGAGCCGGTGGAACTGACGCAGCGAAAAGCCGCCGCAGCAGGCGAGCCCGACAGCTCCGAGCAGCGCTGGTTCAAGCAGTAACCATTTCAACGGAGCGTTCCCCTCTCCCCGAGGGGGAGAGGGTCAGGGAGAGGGCTAGAACTCACTGAACTGAGTTAGACCAGTCCCGTGCTTCAGGTCCTCCCGCTCGTCCTCGCGCTCACCGCCGCACAATCTCTCCCGCCGTGGATGACGGGACAGACTCAACCAGCCGATCTCGCCATCACCCTGGTCACCTTCAGCCCCGGCGACTCGCTCGTCGAGTGGTGGGGCCACACGTCGTTCGTCGTCGAAGACAAGCGCCTGAACCACGCGCGCCTCTACAACTTCGGCATGTTCGGCCCGAAAGAGGGCGACACGGTCGGCTTCGTGAAGGACTTCGCAAAGGGGCGGTTGATCTTCTGGGTGGCCGACGACTCCGCGCAGGGCACGTTCAGTTTCTACAAGAACCAGCTCAAGCGAGACGTTCGACTTCAAGAACTCGATCTCGAGCCAGACGAAGCGATGGCGGTCGCAAAATCTTTGGGCACCAACGTGCTGCCGGAGAACCGGATGTACCGGTACCACCACTACAACGACAACTGCTCGACGAGGCCGCGCGACATCATCGACGCAGCGATCGGAGGTCAGCTCAAAGCCGCGACCTCAGGTCCATCACGGATGACGTTGAGGCAGCACACGTTGCGGTACTCGATGGTGAATCCTCCGATGTCGCTGGTGCTGGACTACCTGCAGGCCGACTCGCTCGACAAACCAATCACGGGTCTTCAAGACGCGTATCTGCCGGATGAGTTGGAAATGCAGGTGCAGGCGCTGCAGGTGAAGAGAGCAGACGGCACGACGAGGCCGCTGGTGAAGACTCAGCGCACCTGGTTCAAGAGTGATCGCCCGCCGCCGCCTGCAACTGCACCGAACTGGATCTTCTACGAGCTGCTGGTCGGTCTGTTCCTCGCAGGTCTCGCGCACGGGCTCGGCCACTGGGGCCGCGACGGCAAGAAGCTGCCGCGCGTTCTTCTCGGGCTCTACACGTCGCTCATCGGCCTCGTGCTCGGCATTCTCGGCCTGGCGCTCGGCTTCCTGATGACCGCGACCGATCACGACGTGACCTTCGGAAACGAGAACATCTTCCAGGCGAACCTGCTGACTTTCGCGTTGTTCCCGCTGGGGCTGATGTTGACGTGGGGAGCGAAACGAGCGGCGAAGTGGAACCGCGCGGTGTGGACAGCGCTCGCGGCGATCTCGGTGCTCGGCGTGTTGATCAAGGTACTGCCGTCGGCTGATCAAGCCAACGGCAACATCCTCGCGATCCTGGTGCCGCTCAACGTGGGCTTCGCAATGCTCTGGTGGCTCGACGCAAAGTATCAACGCACGCGCTGAATCTGAAGTACCGGAGTGCCGACCTATGCACTGCACAGGACGCCTTCGATCACGCGAAACCTCTTGTCGGACGTCCTTAATGAGCGTCGCTGCCGTGGAACGACAAGAAGTGAAGCCTGGCCGAAGGTAGGAGGGCAACGAGACGACGCACGAGGCCTTCGGCGGTGAGCGTGAAGGCTGCGCCCTTCTTCGGGGAAGCGCCCCCCGCCAACCCGGGCCAGACGCTCGAAGCCGAGTGATAGCGCTTCGCGACCCGGCGTGACGGACGCAAGTTGCTCGTGAAAGCGAACGCCAGCGACGAACCGATCCGCGTCGACCGCTTCAAAGTGCGCCTCGTCTGTCGTCTGCGACCACGGAATCGTCACCGCAGCAGAGCGTCGCGCACCTCGAAGTGCGCCTCCATGCTGAACCGCTGCTCGAGGTTCAACGCCCGGTCGTTCAGCACGGCCAAGCAGTCGTCATTCCCGTTCGAGCGCTTCGATGAGTTGCTGGAGCGAACCTGGCAGCGGGCACTGACCGGTGAGCGCGGCGGTAGTCAAGATGAAGTCAGCCGAGACGGGCCCGCTGATCATCGCGGCTGTCTCTCCGAACTCCTGTCGCAACTTCGCTGACAGCTCTTCTGCAAGGCCCGCCGTCTGGCGATCGTTCTGCCCCACCAGCGTCGCGAACCACAACCCATCACCCAGCGTGAAGCTTCTTCCCCGGCCTTCCACGAGCCCGGCCAGCGCCTTACGGACCAGCGGCCGCGCGAGCCGGGAAGGTGGGAGCCTCGCCACGACGAGGTAGCGTGTTCGGGTTTCTTCGACGGGCTCAGGCTCTTTTACGGCCGTCGTGCGAATGACCGTCGCGTCGACCGGGCCCGCCTGCGGTGCTGCTGGCCGAAGCTGGGTTGCGTCGAGCCCGGTCGCCGTCACCGCCATCGAGGGCGATGACGCCTGCGTTGGCGTCGCCTTCTGGAGTCCTGCCAGGTGCCTGAGGCGTTCGACGACTTCCATTGCGCTCGGACGGCCCTCGGGGCTCACCGCCAGCAGCGCGCTCATCAACTGCAGTAGCGGCAAGGGGAGCCCGGGGAGCCGCTTCGGGGCGAAGGGGCGCGGCAACACCTCGTGGGTTCTTCGGAACGCGCCAGCGAGTGACGGGTCGTTCCAGGGAAGCTCTCCTGAAACGAGCTCATAGAAAATGAGGCCGAGCGCGTAGAGGTCGGCCCGTGCATCGAGGGGCCGCGCGAGCACCTGTTCGGGGGCCATGTACCCGGGAGTGCCAACCACGAGGTTCCCGACGGTCAGCTTCATGGCTCCGTCCATCGGCCGCGCCAAACCCAGGTCGAGCACCTTCAGCACCTCGGGGTCTCGACCGCAGAGCATCACGTTCTGAGGCTTGAGATCGCGGTGAATGAGGTCAGCGCGGTGAATCGCAGCCAGGCCCAGCGCCAGCTCGATACCGAGGTGGGTCGCGGTCTCCCACGGGAGAGGGCCCACGCGGCTGACCCGCTGAGCGAGCGTTTCGCCCTCGAGCCATTCCATCGCGATGACGATCGACCCATCGATGAGCCCCGCGTCGAGAATCGTCACCACGTGAGGGTGGCGAACCAAGGCCATGACCCGCGCTTCGCGAGCGATGCGCTGTTTCAGGTCGGCGTCACCCGCCTGAGTCACCACCTTGATCGCCACGGGCTGGCCCAACAGCTCGTGGTGGGCGCGCCAGACCTGGCCCATGCCTCCCTCGGCAAGTTTGCTCTCGACGATGTAACGGTCGAGCACCCTCTTCCCACTGAGATCGAAGCTCACCTGGAGCCCCCGAGCGCGACGAGCATGACGCGGCTCTCTGGCACGAGCCTGACCCGATCGACCAGCACCTCAGGGAGAAAGGGGTCGCCCGACGGGCCGCGGCTGAGCACCAGGGCCAGACGCCCGTCGGACAGCCGCACGCGACTGCCCGGGGGAATAGCCCCATTTGCTGCAATCAACAACCGCACCCACATCGAGGGAAAGTCTGGCGCGTCAAGGCGTTGCACCGCTTCGGCGAGCAGATCCTGCCGCATCAACGTGAAGGTCACGCCTGATCGCACTCTGCGGCGCTCGAGGCCGTAAACCAGGCTCAGGAGCCCAAACAGCCCCTCGCGGTGGTCAGCCGAAGCCGAAGCCGAAGCCGAAGCCGAAGCGCACAGATGCAGAAGCGCGAGGCTGCGCAGCGTGTGCGGGTCGATGTCGCCACTGCGCCCCCGCCCGACGGCCATGCGCAGCGCCTGTGCCAGCGCCTCAGCGAGCGGAGCGCCCTGGGTGTTGCCAGAGAGCCCACTGGTGGTGAGCACCATGGCAGCGTGGGTCGCTGCGCGCCGAACCGCCGCGGAAACGCCCAGCGCCGCCAGGGTGGTCGCAGCCGAGAGCCCGGCGCTGCAGGCGCGCCGAGCGGTGGTCCAGGCGCCGCTCATTTCTTCGAGGATTCTCAGGCTCGTCGCCGGGTTGAGTTCGACGACCCGGTCGACGCGGCGCACCGCCCCAAGGCCACTGCTCCACAACCAGCCGTCGGGGACGTTCGCCCGCTCGAGGGCTTCGAGGGCCAGCGTCAACTGTGCCGCCACGAAGGTCTCGACGTCTACCTGCTCGTTGGCGACTCCGAATCGGGCACCGGGGAGCGAACGGCAACGAAGCCCGGTGAGCTCTGCGTCTTCGAGCGAGAGCCGCTGCTCGCCTGACTGCGCCAGGGCGTCGGCGAGACCCTGGAGCGTCGCCGCAGGAGGGACCTGCTGAAAGGAGAGCTCATGGATTTGGAGCTCGTCGAAGGCCCGGCTGACCTGCGCTGCACGTCGGAAGGCCTCGGCGTCGAGCGGCACCAGCGATCGATCGCGAAACACCCCCCCACCGACGAACTGCAACGTGAACGGCGGCTTCGCGGCTGCGATCAGGGCCGCGATGGCTTCCACTTGACGGTCGACCGCGGGGTGCCGCGCGCCGTGCATCTGAATTGCTTTGACGAAGGTGAACAGGCCACCGACCAGGTCGCGCGCGCTGAGGAGTGATTCGAGGTCGGTCACCGGTGGCCCGTTCTCTTCGGCTCTGTCTTCGCCACTGTGGACAAGCGGCGCATCAGGCTGAGCCGAGCGCGCACCGGTGCGGGCTCGAACCATTCTCTGAGGCGCCACGCTGACACCTGACGAGTCAGGCCGGCGTCGCGCGCGAGCACCTCGAGCACGGTCAGCCTTCGCTCGACGCCGAGCGTGCGATCGAGCGCGTACTGCACGAGCAGCGCGCCTTGCCGCTCAGCCAGCAACCGCACGACCAGAGGCTTGAGCTGCGCCTCGAGAACGCCATGGCTGCGGGTCGCTCGCAGCGGAGCGATGAGCGGCTCCAGCTTCGCCCCCGGCTCTCGCAGAGCGCGCTCGAGCAGCGGAGTGGTGGTGGCTGGGTGCCCCAGGGCGATGAGGTGCGCGACCTGTGCGCCCAACGCCGACCACCTCGAGAGGGGCTGGGCGGCCAGCGTCTGCGCCGCGACGACGGGCTCGAGGCGACCGATGAGCGCCCCGAGTTGGTGGGTCGTGGCCCCGCAGTCAGCGAGCGCTGAGACCAGCGCCCCCGCCCCGAGCTGAGTGAGGTCCGTCGGCCTGATGAAGTCGAGGAACTTCACAGGGGTCGCCTCACCCATCAGCCGGCCCACGAGCACCTCGACCGAAGGCTCGGTGGCCGCGCGCGTCAGCAGCGTCGGCATCACGCCAAGCCGCAAGTCGAGCGGCGCCGCTCTGAGCATCGCGAGCAAGAGCGCTGGCATCGTCGCCTCATCGGCCCGCAGCCCGCTCGCGATGACGAGGCCCGCGCCGGCGCGCAGCAGCCCTTCGGTCACTTCGTCGGTGAAGCTGTCAGGCGTCGTGAAAATGCGGGTGATGAGCTGCACCATGCGGGCGTCACAGCCCGACGCGAAACGCGCCTGCAGCACCTTCACCAGGCGCGCAGGTGGCATCGCGCTCCTCAGCGCCGGGTGCGCCAGCACCACGTCGATCTCGGCCTCCGCCCACACGCCCGGCGCCTCGACGCGTTCGCGCACGCGAAGGAACTCGGGCCCCTGAACCTCGAGCCTGCGACCGGCGATCGCCTCAGCCAGCGCCGCCAGCGGGACTTCGAATTCGGCCCGCGCGGCCGCGGCGTCGAGCTCGCGAGAGTCGATGGTGACCGACTCTCCGTCACCCTGGCTGGCGCCGCCGGCACGCAGCGCCAGCGCCACCGTCGCCGAGAGCGCAGCGACGCTAGCGGTCTCGACCGACTCGATGAAGCTGGCCGACAGCTCGACCTCGATGCCCTCTCCGCCATCCGCCCACAGCCAATCGTGGAAGTCTTGAACGGCCTGGTTCTCGATTTTCAGCTCACCCAGCCTCAGACAGAACGCCTCGACCTGCGGTGCGGTGGCACCTGGCCCCAGACGCACTCGCCGCACACCCGCCATGAAGGCGCCCAAAAGCCAGCGCCCAGACTCACCGGTGGCCTCGAGCACGAGCACGTTCCCGGCGTGGAGCCCCCGCGGGCTGAGCTCAAAGTGCGGCAAACCCATCGCCTTCGACGCCGACAGCAACGCCTCGCTGAGCGGCGCGACACGGGCAAGCCCCGAGCGCTGCGCGCGAATGAGCGCGTCGAACTGGGCGCCGAAGGTGCGCAATCGCTGCTCCAAGGCGAACTGCTCAGCACGTACGCTGCGCAGCCCCGAGGAATTGGCGGGCGGGAAGGTCTCTTGAGTCATCTTGAATGAGAGTACCCCTGCTGCTCTGCTGCGCGCCCTACTCGATTGTGGCGTTCAGCCGGGGGTTCGCCGCGTCGCCCTGAGCGCATCGACATTCTGGGCGATGCGCGGCCAGCTCATGCCCGTTGAGGCGCGCCCGCTCGGCGACCTGATGGATGAGCCAGCCGAGGGTAGGCGACGACGTCATCAACTCGCGGGCCCTGGGGAAGAGGGACATATCATTTGAAGTTTGCGGTCGCGAAATCCCAGTTCACCAGGTTGTTGAGGAAGGTCTCGACGTACTTCGCGCGGAGGTTGCGGTAGTCGATGTAATACGCGTGCTCCCAGACATCGCAGGTGATGAGCGGCTTCTGGCCCCTGGTGATCGGGGTCTCTGCGTTGCCGGTGGTGACGATCTTCAGCTTGTCGGCGTCCTTCACCAGCCAACCCCAGCCCGAGCCGAACTGGCCGATGCAGGCGGTGGAGAACTGGCTCTTGAAGTCGGCAAAGCTGCCGAAGTCTTTCTTGATCGCGTCAGCCAGCGCGCCCGTGGGCTCGTTGCCGCCGGCAGGCTTCATCGAGTTCCAATAGAACGTGTGGTTCCAGACCTGAGCCGCGTTGTTGAACACGCCGCCCGATGCGGTCTTCACGATCTCCTCGAGGCTCTTCTCGGCTTCCGGCTTGCCCTCGAGCAGCTTCTTCAAGTTGGTCATGTACGCCTGGTGGTGCTTCTCGTAGTGAAACGAGAACGTCTCCTCGGAGAGGTGAGGGACCAGGGCGTTCTTGGCGTAGGGGAGAGGATCCAGCTCGAACTTCATGGGGTGACTCCTGCGTTCGGGTGGGACTGAACTAAAAGCTGCGGCCGCTGAGTTAATGGCCTCGCCCCCGGTTGTCAGCACGGGAATGCTGCTTGCGTCACGCCAACCCAACATCGTACGGGTGACCCCATGGCGAACGACCTCCTCACAGAGCAGCTGACTTCCCTCCAGGCGAGGCTCACGAGCCTCAGGGGGTCGCTTTGACGTCGACCGCAAGAAGAGCCGCATCGCGCTGATCGAACGTGACTCGACGTTGCCCGACTTCTGGAACGACAACGTCAAAGCGCAGGGCATGCTGAAAGAAAAGACGACGCTGGAAAAGCAGTTGTCGCACTTCGAGACCACCCAGCGCCGCTTCGATGACGCCAGGACGCTCCTCGAACTTGGCGAAGAGATGGGCGACGCGGCCAGTAAAGACGAAGGTCTGGCCCTGCTTCCGGGGGTCGAGGATCAACTCAAGGTGCTCGAGCTGCAGAAGATGCTCTCGGGGCCCAACGATCACCTCAACTGCTACGTCGACATCAACGCGGGCGCCGGTGGCACCGAGTCGATGGACTGGGCCTCGATGCTGTACCGCATGTACACGCGCTACTGCGAACGCCGCGGGTGGACCGTCGAGGTCAGCGACTACAACGCAGGCGAAGAAGCGGGCATCAAGAACGCGTCGCTGCGCATCGTGGGCGACAACGCGTACGGCTACATGAAGGCCGAGATGGGCGTGCACCGGTTGGTGCGTATTTCTCCGTACGACTCGAACGCGCGCCGCCACACCTCGTTCGCTTCCGTCGACGTGTACCCGGAGGTCGACGACACCATCAAGATCGACATCCCCGAGAAGGACTACGAGCTCAAGTTCATCCGCGGCTCGGGCGCCGGCGGTCAGAAGGTCAACAAGACCAGCTCGACCGCGCAGCTGCGTCACATCCCCACCAACATCGTGCTGACGGTGCAGACCGAACGCAGCCAGAGCGCCAACAAAGACATGGCGTTTCAGATTCTGCGGTCGCGTCTGTACGACCTCGAGCTCAAGAAGCGTGAAGCCGAGTCCGCCTCGCGTGAAGGCAACAAGGCCGACATCAGCTTCGGCTCGCAGATCCGCAGCTACGTGCTCGCGCCGTATCGCATGGTCAAAGACCTGCGCACGGGCGTCGAATCAGGTCAGCCTGACAAGGTGCTCGATGGCGATCTCGAAGAGTTCATCACCGCGCAGCTGATGGGCGTGAAGAACCCCGCGAAGGCGCTGCCCGAGTAAGTGACGCGCCCGGGTCGGGCGATGAAGCGATTCGCCGAGCAGGGAAACGTCTCTTGACTCGCATTCCCGCGGGGAGACCCTGCGACATGGCGTCAAGACACCTCAGTCGTGCAGAACTCCTGGGCGCGCTGGTGTTGCTGGCGTGCGCAGGTTGCAATTGCCAGCCCGACACGAAGCCAGACGCTTCGAGTGGGACGCGTGAGGCAACCTTTCGGCCGAGGTGAATGCGGAGGGCGCGCGCAAGCGCTTCGAGCGCGGGCGAGGGAGCGTGAAGATGACGACGGCCGAGGGGCGCGAGGCGCTCTTTCTTCAGGGAGGCGGGAGAACCGTCGTGCTGCAGACCCGTCGCAACCCCGATGGCACCGAGTCGCACGCGGAGTACCGGCCTTGGCTTCAACGCTTCACCTCGGCTGACGGCACCACGACTGAGGTGGCGATGCAGGCAGCGGCGGGCGGGCGGTTTCAACGCACGGTGCAGGTGCCCGGCCGGGTGACAGTGAAGACACCGTCGGGGCTTGCGTCTTCGTCGAGTTTCTCGCGCAGCACCACGACGACGGCAGGAGAGCCGCTGGCTGTCCTGGGCGAGGTGGGTGAGGCGCGCGTCAACGCGAAGGTGTGGCGCAGCGAGTACCTGGCTGACGCGGGCACCGTCACCGTCACCACGCCCGAGGGGCGCGTGGCCTCGATGACGCTCGACGCGAAGCGACGACCGCTGGTGGTGACGAGCCCCGGGGTGTTGCCCGTCACTTCCGAATACGACAGTCGGGGGCGGTTGGTGTCGATGACACAGGGGCAGCGCAGCGTCACGTTGGCCTGGGGCGCGGAGGGCTATCTGGCCTCGACGCGGAACGCGTTGGGTGAGGTGACGGCGTTGACGACTGACGCGACAGGCCGGTTGCTGAAGGTGACGCGCGCGGACTTGAAAGATGTCGGGCTGGAGAGCGACCCGGTAACACCAGGGCGCCACCTCGACTGGGCCACGCTCCACCAGCGCACCTGGGGCACTGACGTCCTGCGCTGCCGCATGTGGTGGCCGTCGCTCCATCAGGAGCCTCCACTCCACCCGGGCGCAGGCCGAAGCCCGCCTCATCGAGCTGGGCGTCGCGCTCCCCTCCCGCCTGCTGCCGCCGGCCACCGCGCCGCCACAGCTCCGTCTCGCCGTGTGAAGGACACCCTGGGCACTCGCGGACCTCGCCGTCACGCCTCCGGTGTGCGCCGCGCCACCACCACTGGCCGTCCTCACCAGAAATCCGCGCGACTCTCGCTCCTGTGGCCCGCTTCCCTCAGCACGCTGCCGACCTCCCCCTCAGGTCTGGGCTCCCGGTCTCCCGGTTTGTTCTTCTTCACTGCGGTGAGCGCGCTACGGCTCGCCGTTCGGTTGAAAGGAATCGTCGGACGCGGCGTGGATAAGAGGTCAAACAGACTCTGAGTAGGGTGGCTTGACTACGCAACGTCTGTTCAGGCATGGTTTTGACCATGAACACGACTGAGGAGCCGCGCACGCGGCCAGAAGTCTTCGACGATGAGCGCTTCCTGAAGCTGCTTCTTGAGATCTCGGGGAGCCACGGTGAGGGTTCGCCCACCCTCGACCAGATGAAGCGGTCGCTAACGGAAGCTCGCGACGAGGCGCAGCACTACATGGGCACGTTCAGAGAAGTGGAGGCGGCCGAGATCCTCCTGTCCAAGCTGCGCGAGGGCTACACCTACGTCGGGATCGCGGGGCTCGCGCTGACGTTCTGGTGGTCGTTCACCAGTCGCGACGCCGCCTACAGCGCCGCACGCAAGGCCCTCGGTCTCCCGGCTACTTGTCCGTCCTAACCAGTCGCGGCTTGCTGAAGAGGATGGCGCGCTCTCGTAGCCATTTTGGCCCCCATCCTGCCAACGTGCCATGCTCGCAATATGATCGCTCTTGTGATGGTCGGCCTTGTTGCCGGGCAGACGGAGATGGCTCCTGTTGCGTGTCTTGAGGGGAGCACCGGCAGGGACGTCAACTCAAGCAAGCTTGCGCTCAATGCCTCGATGAACAGGGTGTATCCCATCGCCGTTTCGACCCGGACCGATATCGCCAACGATCAGGCTGTCGCAAAGGAGATTCTGGATATTGGGATGCCGCTCTGGTCCGCCATCGCGCACTTCGTAGACATGGCCGAGATCGGGTTCATCAGTTCTGAGAAGAAGGTCAGGCAGAAAGTGCTGACCAGGTTGGTGCTCGTTCTCGGCAGGCTGCGACTCGAAATGGACAGACTCGCCAAGATGGTGACACGAGCGGGGGACTCAATCACTCTTCCAGTGCTGGCCAATGAGGCGCGGGAATTGGTCGGGATTCTGGACGCGCTTGAGAAGCAACTCGCGGTCTGCGTGGTTCAGCCCAAGCTGCCGGCTGGAGCGGGAGCACCGTTGCCGTGATCGGTGTAAACCCAAGGCAGCACATGATTTTTGGCGTCAACACATGACATTTCGGTATTTCTTGTTTCGTAGGCTTTTCTATCGACGGAGGCGGAAAACTAAGAACCTTGTAATGACTTAGAAGTCTCTGAAATACGAAACTTGAAATCGTGTACGCCCACCACCGAGGGCCGAAGCGCGAGGAGCCCGGTTCGTCTACGCGCGCTTCGTAGAGCGATGAACCCCGGGCCCCGAGTCAGGCGGCTCTCTACTCTTCACGTCGCTCAGAGGGCCGTTTCCGCTCGTTGAGCGAGGGTTCTGGCCAAGCGGCGAGGACCTGATCCGCCATGGAGTTCGAGCGTCAGGAAGAGGATGTCAGGCATCTACCTGGCCAGCTTCTTCAAGGTGCCCCCGTGTTTTGCGAGCACGTGCTTGCGGGCGGCATTGAATCGTGTCGCGCGTCCCTCGATCGCTTCTTTGGACGCGCGCCGCACGGTCATGGTGTCGCCTTCGATCTGGATCTCGACCGCAGCCCCTCGCTCGAGTCCCAGCAGGCCCAGGAGCGTCTTGTCGAGGATGATTCCCTCGCTGTTTCCGATGGGGGTCAGGTTCTTGATCATGGCGGGCTCTCCGTAGTGCGTACTGACCACGTTATAACTTCGTTATCTCGGGGCCGCAATGCAGTGGGAGCTCGTCGCTGCCCAGGCTGAGGGGTTCGTCGACTTTCAGCAACCACCGGTCGAGCTGGTGCTCAATCTCCTCTGCAGAGGCATCCGGCGACTTCCGCCGCAGCTTCTCCCTTAGCCCTGCGCGACCGCCGACGAGCTCGTCGCCCAGGTGGAGCTGCATCGGGCTCGCGCCCTCGCTCTGGTAGGTGCCCGCGACAGACCGCGTCCAGCAGATTCCTTCCAGAACGGCCCCGTGCTCATCGAAGCACACCGACACCGGACGCGCGACGCCGCCGAACGGCGTCCATTCGAGCACGAAGCCATACCACTCGCCCTTCGGGCCCAGCAACGAGCTCGCCGCCTCCTCGAGAGCAAGCAGCGGGCCGCGCTGCGGCGATCGGGCGCGCTCATGTCGGTGCGCTGGGCGGTGGTGAAGAAGCCGCAGCTCCTCAAGCGGCTCGAGGTGCGGTTGGTGAAGGCGGTGTGGCGGCAGCAGCGCGCGAAGGCGCGGCGACTGGGCTGGGAGGGGCGACTCCACGGGGCGGCGTGTGCTTCTGGCAGTGGTTCACGCTCGAGCCTCCAACTGACGCCGCACCTGCACGTGCTGCTGCCGGTGGTGCAGTGGCACCTCGGCATCGCCGCGGGCCGGTTGGGCCGGTTGGGCCAGACCGCCCAGATGAAGGTCGCGTGGAAGCTGTTCCTGACGTTCGCTCCGAACGACGACCCCGATCTTCCTGCGATCCGCGCGCTGGCTGATCAGTGAGACCATCGGCCTCGCGTGCCGGTCGTGCGACGGCCCCTCGTCCGCTTCCACTTCAGGGCTGAGTCGGCAACGAGACGCTCCCCGCCGCCCGGTTTGGCAGGGACGCAGAAGTGTGGGAACCCGTCGAAACCATGACCCGTCACCTCGCGCTCCTCCTGGTTGTTTTCAGTGCGTGTCTCCAGCCCGTCGTCCAAGTCGTTGGCGACTGCTCCGGCGACTGCCCCCGCGGTGAGTGTGACGACGGCTGCGCGACGAAAGCGACGGCAGGCTGCGACACTCCGCAGGCGTGCATCGAGGCGTACGCGTGCAGTCGTGAGGGCTCGTGCGCCTCGTACCGTGAGGACCCCCTCGACCTGACAGATCGACGCAGCGCCTGCGAGAACACCGCTGGGGTGTACTGTGCCGGGCTCCTCACCACCGAAGGCAGGCGGCGTTCCTTCGCCGTGGACTGTCGCGACGGCACGCTGAGCGTCGTGCCCTGCGGCGCGCCCGGTGACGGCGGTGCCCGCCCGGAAGCGTGCAGGGGCGTGTGTCGTGTCATCTACAATGTCGAATGACGAAGGGCGCGCAGCGAGGTGGAGCAGGCAGGTGAGAGGAGGCAAAGACAAGGGCGAGTACCTGCAGCAGTGCCTCAAGCAGTGCGAGGCGCAGAACGCGCAGTGCAAGCAGGGTTGCCCGGCGAAATAGCCCGGACTCATCAAATCGGACGTCGCTGCGACTGCGGGGGACCCCTCGTTTCTGGGAATGTACGCGCACCCAAGGGTCCCCACCATGAAGTCGCTTCTCATCGCGTTGTCACTTTACGCGGGCGAACTCCTCACGGTCGGCACGTTCGTGCGCGGCTCGCATCCGCTCGATCCAGAGGTGTATCGGCTTCGCCATCGCCCTGAAGTCTCGCCGAGTCTAGCCGTACCCAGGCAGTTTGGCTCGCTTCTCACTTCCGGTCGCGCACGGCGAACTCGCACCACCAGTTGCTCACCCAGAGATCGGCGAGTGCATCGGCCTTCTGCCGGTCGCTGCCTTCGCGAGCCGCGCGCGCGTTCAGAAACCGCATGCGCGCCGGAAACGGAATGCTGCCCAGCTCGCGCTTCGCCTGCCCGCATGACTGGAGGACCCGAAGTCTCGCCAGGTCGAGCTGTGCGGAGAGCGCGCGCGAGTTGCGAATCGTGAGCGTCCCTTTTCCGTCGAGCTGCCCGCCGAGGGCGTCGTACGTGTTGACCAGATAGGCCGAATAGATCGTCTGCCGCGCCGCGAGGACCAGTCGAGCTCGCGCATCGGTCTCCGTGGCCAACAGCGCTGCGTAGCCCACGAGATCGAGCCAGGTAGAGTCTTTCTCGAAGGCGTTTTCGACCGCTCGCGTCTCGAGGGCCGCGCGCGAGGCTGCACCCGCGGAGACGTACCAGGGCGCCAGCCGCGCGGCATCGATCGGGCGAATCGACTTCTTCAGCGGGGGAAGGGACGCATAGAGGGCGACGAAGCGCTTGCCGTTCTCGAGCTCCTCCCTCACACGCAGCAGGTCCTCTGCGTGCTGCCGCGCCAGTCGCTTGAAGGCCTGCGCGTTCTGCTCGGAGGTCGAGAGCGCCCGAAGTTCCTTCGCGGTTGCTTCGGCCCGCAGCGAGAGCCCTTGCGTGACGACGCTCTCGAGGATGTCCATCGCGTAGAGGTCGTTGGCCCGCGTGGTGTTGGGGAACTGCGCATCGATGGTGGCCCGCAGCGCCTTCCGCTCGAGGGAGACCGCTGCTTCCTGCGTCTCGAGCGCCGCGAAGACCGCCACCGTGTCTCGCGCGTCGAGCGAGCGCACGAGGCGGGCGTCTTGCGTCGCGACGCGCAGGGTCGTCAGCGTCGAGCTCCACACCACCATCGCGCGGACGGTGTCGCCATTCTTCGCGAAGTCGTCGGCCGCTTGCGTGGAGCGCTCGATGATTGCTTTCCAGGCCACCGCGCGTTTCGGATCCACGGTCGTGAGCGCCTCGTCGAGCTGGGGCTGCTCAGCCGCAAAGTCACGCCGTACCTGGCTCGTCAGTCGCGTGAGCGCGGCGAGCTCCACCGGCCAGAGCTCCATCTCTGCTTCGTTCACCGGGGCAGGCCGAGGCAATGGCTCACCCGTCAGAAAGAGGAATGCGTCGTCGAGGCCGCCGAGCTCTTTTACTTCGAGCCCCAACTTCTTGCCCTCGACCAGCACGTCAGCCACTTCACCCGACGCGTCGACCTGCTGCCGCCCGCCCAATGGAAAGCCAAAACGTTTCACGCCGCCCGCTGCGGCCCCTCGCAGTCTCTGGAGAACACCGCCGACCGGTCCCACGCTGCCGTCGGGGTTGATCGAGCCGGTGATGGTCGTGTGCGGCAGGACCTTCTTGCCCTTGATGAGCGCCACCAGCGTCGATGCCGTGAGCAGCCCCGCAGAGGGGCCGTCGATGGGGCCCGCGACGCGCAGGGTGAACTCGAAGTCGAGCAGGCTGGAGCCGGTGGCTTGCGTTGCGATGAAGGTGGCCTGCCAGAGCGTGGTGAGCCATTGATCACCCGTGCCGCTCGCCAACTCCATGATGCCCACCGATGGTGCGCGAGCGCGGTTGGGCGCGATACGCACGGTGACCTCAACCGTGGGTGCGCCGTCCATCGTGAGAGCGACAGCCTGAACGGCTGCTTCCCGCTGTGCAGTCTGAGGCGCCGCGCGCGCGCTCATCGCGAGAACGCACCACAGCGCTGTCATGCCAAATCGCACCATGCGCTCGAAGTTACCGCGTCCCTCGCGCGCGCAGGCCTCTTCTGCTTGGGTCGCCTCCCGGCTTCCATGATCGCCTATCTCACAGACGTCGAGGGCCGCTGGGACAAGCTGGTGTCGTTCACCGCCGACAATCCTCACGTGTCGCTCATCGGTGGAGAGCTGCGGCTCACCGAGGGCGTCACCTTCGTCTTCGGTGGTGATGCGATTGATCGCGGCGCGCACGGTCGCCGGTTCGTCGCGCTCCTGCTCTCCATCACCGGTCTCCCCGAGCCCAGTCGAGGGGGCACTTGGTGTGTCCAAAGGAGAGGTAATCCCTCGACTCCGCTCGGGATGAACGGTGCCCGTTCGTGCCGAGCGGAGTCGAGGCACCTATTTTGCCAGTCTCACCTGGGGGCGGGTCGTGAGGAGAATGAGCGAATGGAACGTCGACACGCTGCCCAGCGTCTACGCATTCGCATGCGCGTCTTCCTCGTCCTTCTGACCCTGCTCTCGACCACCGCGCTGGCGAAAGACAAGGTCAAAGAGGTCCGCACCCGACGCACCGCCGACGTGAAGGCGCTCGTCGAAAAGGTCGGCCTCTCGTACCCCGTCGATGAGGTCTACCTGCGCGCCTTCAAAAAGGAGCGTCAACTCGAACTGTGGGCCAGCAAGAAAGGCCAGCCAATGGCGCTCGTGAAGACGTACCCGTTCTGCGCTGCCTCCGGTGACCTCGGGCCGAAGAGGAAAGAGGGCGACTCGCAGGTACCCGAAGGCCTCTACGAAGTGCCCTCGTTCAACCCGTTCTCGAGCTACCACCTGTCGATGGAGGTCTCGTACCCCAACGCGAGCGATCGCTTCCGCAGCGACACGAAGAGGCCCGGCGGCAACATCTACCTGCACGGCAACTGCGCCAGCATCGGCTGCATCGCCATCGAAGATGAGCCGATCGAAGAGGTGTACCTCATCACCTTCGACGCCAAACGCAGGCCCATCCGCTTCGACATCTTCCCGACGCGCCTCGACCCTGAGGGACTGAAGAGCCTCAACGACCCCGGCTTGGCCGACTTCTGGGCCGAGCTCGCCCCGGCCTACACCGCGTTCGAACAAAATCACCGGCCTGCTGCCTTCTCGGTCTCAAAGAAGACGGGGGCTTACGTTCTCAAGTAGGTTCTGGAACCTCTCGCTTCAGCCGGTGTCTGGAGTCTTCGTCGGAGCGTTCAATGAGTGACGACGACCAGGACCGGGAGGCAGACGTGGCGAGCGACGTGCTGGAACTTCCAGCCCAGGTGATGGCGAGCGAGACGCGCGCACCGGCCGCGAGCCTGCCTGAACACCTCCTGATAGCCCGCCTGCGCCGTGGTGATGCTGCCGCCTTCGAAGCCCTGGTCAAAGCCCATCAAGATCGCGTGTACGACTTCTGCGTGCGCATGCTCAGCGATCGCGAAGAGGCGTTCGATCTGACGCAGGAGATCTTCATCTCGGTGCACAAGCACCTCGACAAGTTCAGGGCCGACGCGAAGCTGACGACGTGGATTTACCGCATCGCGCGCAATCACTGCCTCAACCGCCTGAAGTACCTGAAGCGCCGAGGCCGCGGTCGCAGCGACGAGTACGGCGAGGCGAACGAGCTGTCGATCACCGAGTCACAAGGCGGCGGTCCGCAGCAGCCCGATGACGCGGTGATGGGAAAGAACGATCGCGCCCTGGTGCACCGCGCGATTCAAGAGCTCGACGAAGATCAGCGCAGCCTCGTGGTGCTGCGCGACGTCGAGGGCCTCAGCTACGAAGAGATCATGGACATCACAGAGCTGCCTGAGGGCACTGTGAAGAGCCGGCTGCATCGCGCCCGCGAGAAGCTGGCAGGGATCCTCACGAGGCTTGAACAAAGCTTCGCGGATCGAGGAGACTGACGTCGTGCGTCGAGAACTCTCAAAGAATGAAGTCGAACGCCTCTTCGTGGGGGCGATCGATGGCGCCCTGGCCGCGCCTGAGTCGAACGAGTTCGACGCCCAGCTCGCCGCCGACCCTGAGCTCAAGGCGAAGTTCGCCACCTACCAACGCGCCATCGCAGCCCTGAAGCGGGCCCCGCGGGAAAAGGCGCCCGACGCGCTCGCTTCGATGATCCTCCGCCGCACCCGGCGCCGCCGTTTCCAGGTCCGCTCGCGCGATATTCAAAACGCACATTTCCCTGCAGAGGTCGTGGTGCCCATGCTCATCGCGGCGCTGGTCGCGATGTTCATGCTGCTGTCTTCGCCCTGACACCGGTGTCGGCCTGCGCGAGCTGCTACGCAGGTCAATCGTCGAAGCACGCGTTTTCTTGAGTGGCCGCGCGGCACTACGCTTGCGAACGATGTCGCTCATGCGCCTGGTCCCCCTCGCCGCTGCAGTCTGGCTTCTCGGCTGTCCCTCCGAGCCTTCTCCCTACGTGGAGCCGCCCGACAGTCCGCTCGACCTCGCGCTGTTCCCCGTCCTGACCGGTGGTTCCCGGCTCTTCGCTGACGTGGCGGGCGCGCGGCTGGAGTTCGATCCCACCGTCAAAGACGCCATCGTCGCGCTCGGCCAGTGCGTCGACGCGACCGCGTATTGTTACGCGCCCGGCAGCAGCAAGAGCCTCTCGTGGTGCCTGCAGAACACCCGCACGTGTGGAACCCAGGAGCCCTGGAACGAGAAGCCCTGTTGCCCTCAGGCCTGCAAAGACGCCTTCGAGAAGGTGGTCGACGGAGGGGTCGCACCGGCCGACGCGGTCGAGCAGGTCTTCTTCGTCGACCCCGAATGTTTCCCCGGCCTGCGTGAAGCCCTGGAGGTGCCGTGATGCGCGCGCTCTTGCTGGCTGCAGTGGTGCTCGCTCCTTGCGCGTTCGCGTGGGATTCGGTGTGTACGAAGTACCCGAACAAGAGCCTGCAGGTGAACGAGCTCGAGGCGCAGACCGGCACGCCGTGTTCGCCCTCGGCGGGGCCCAACACCGCGCGTGAACGGTGGGTCGGCACCGAGGATGAGCACCGACGCCTCTGGGAAATGACGCGCGTGAAGGCGGGTCTACCTGAGGAGGTCTCTGCCACCCGCACGCTCACCGTCTTCACCAGCTCGGGCGTGGTGGACATCGACACGAGGTCAGTGCCCACGCTGATGCCGGTGCCGTTCACGGAGGCCGCGCGCGTGGCGTATCGCTCGTACTCGGTGGGTGAGTTCACGCACCTGCCTGACTTTTCCTGGGCGCTGTGGGACTGGGCGTCGGGCCATGAGACCTGCCCGCTGGAAGGCGCGACCTCGTTGGCCGATTGCCACGACTTCGCCTCGCACATGGGTCCGGTGAACTCGAACCACTTCGTGCCGCAGTCGCGTGAGTACTACACGCACTACCACCAGCTCGCGCTCGAACGCGCCGCGGAGTGCTGGGCGCTCGGGCTCGAGCTCACCACGGCCGCGGGCCGCTTCGATGAGTACCGGCGCGAGTGTGAACTCGAGGCGCTCACGCTCGAGGCGGTGGGCCAGCACTACCTGCAAGACGCCTGGAGCATGGGCCACATGTGGGAGCGGTGGGGCAGCTCGTCGTTGATGGATTTCCCCGGCGCGACGGTGGAGGAGAAGCGTGATCGCGCGGTGCTCACGGCGCTGGTGTCGGGCTTTTTTCACGGTGCGCGCGGCGTGCTGCAGGCGCTCCCTTCGTGGACCAGCTTCGACGTGAACGACGCGATGTGCGCGCCCTGGGAGGGCGTGCGCTTCAAGGCCACCGACGGCACCATCAACAAGGGCGTGGGTGACGACTACCTCGGCGTGTTCAAGAACGATGCGCCGTACCAGGCGCAGTCGAGTCTGTTCTTCCAGTGCTCCGTCTCAGGGCTGCTGGAGGTCTATTCGGCGGCGGGTGAAGCGCATGGCACCGCGGTTCCCGAAGGCGGCTTCATTTCCATCGATCCAACCAGTGAACGTTGTTTCGGGCAGCGGGCGACCAACCAGGCCATCGCGCTCGGCGGCGCCATCAACATGAAGATCGCCGGGCTGCAGACCTCAATCCCGATCGATGCGCGGTTCGTGAGCCTGATGCTGCCGAAGGTGGCGCGCGCAGCGGGCAAGGTGCCGGTCGCTCCGAAGATGCGCAACGAGTTCCGATTTCAGTTGATGCGCGCGGTCACGGTGGCGCGGTTGCGCGCGAAGGACGACCCCGACGGCATTTCGCTCGCTTCGGGCCAGTGGGGCACCTTCATGGGGGCGAAGCCGAACGGTCAGTACACGGGCATCGCCAGCTACATCGACGCTCGCTGGCCGTGGGATGCCGCGAGTGATCGCACTCAATACGTGCGCCGCACGTTCCACCGCGCGCATGCGACCGAGTGGTGTGCCTCGACTTCGGTGGCCGACCTCCAGTTGCTCAAGACGAGGGCCGAAGATCCATCGCTGCAGGTCGACGAGCGGGTCGCAGCCTGCACCGCGTGCACTGAGCTGACGGTGCGCCACCTGCGCATCGGCACGGGGCCCGGCTCATACGACAGCACGAAGCAGCCGCTCTGCGACTACCTGACCCCGAGCCCGGCGCGCGTCTACCACCAGGTCACCGGCGTCACCGATCCGCTCGGCACCGCCACGCGTTACTGCTGCCCCTGATGGCGAAATGAGCTCCCTCTCCCCGCGGGGGAGAGGGTTGGGGAGAGGGCAGTCGCTGACTTCAGACCCAGCTTTCCCTTGCGTGAGCCGCTCGTAGCGTGGTGTGTGCGAGTTCATGAGTGACAAGACACCCAAGGGCGCCGCGGCACCGGCCCCGGTCGCCACCGACGAAGTCGGCGCAGAGCAGAAGCTGTACAACGAGCGTCAGGCCAAAACGAAGCTGCTGGCCGACCTCGGCGTGAACCCGTACGGCAACGGTTTCAGCCCCGACTCGCTCGCGGCCGAGCTCCACGCCAAATTCAACGGAACCGAAGCCGCCCAGCTCGAGACCGACAAGCCCGGCCCGTTCACGCTGGCCGGCCGCGTGGTCTCGGTGCGCGACTTCGGCAAGGCCGCCTTCGTGGTGGTGCAAGACCGCAGCGGAAGCCTGCAGGTGCACGTCAAGAAAGACGTGCTGGGCGAAGACACCTTCAAGATCTGGAAGCTCGTCGACCTCGCCGACTTCATCGGCGTCACCGGCACGCTCTTCAAGTCGAAGACGGGCGAGCTCACCCTCGCCGCGACCTCGCTCAAGTTCCTCGGCAAGGCGCTGCGTCCGCTCCCCGGTAAGTTCAGCGGCGACGACAAGGTCGCGCTCACCCCGGCTCAGGCGGCACGCGTGAAGGACGCCGCGGCCGCGGTCATGCAGATCGTCAACGCGACGCCCCATGAAGGCCGCGAGAAGGCGAAGGCCGACGCCATCGCCGCCCAGAGCGAAATCCTGAAAGACGACGCGGTGGCCGTGAAGGCGCTCCCGCACGCCGTGAACCGCGCCTGGGCCGAATCGCAGGCGCTCCACGACACCGAAGAGCGTTACCGCCGCCGCTACGTCGACCTGCTCAGCAACCCTTCCGTGCGCGAGACCTTCAAGAAGCGCACGAAGCTGGTGCAGTTCATTCGCAACTACCTCGACGCGCGCGACTTCCTCGAGGTCGAGACGCCGATGCTGCACTCGCTCGTCTCGGGCGCTACGGCCAAGCCCTTCAAGACGCACCACAACGCGCTGGGCATGGAGCTCTTCATGCGCATCGCGCCTGAGCTTCACCTGAAGCGCCTGGTGGTCGGCGGCTTCGACCGCGTCTACGAGATCAACCGCAACTTCCGGAACGAGGGCCTGAGCACGCGCCACAACCCGGAGTTCACGATGCTCGAGTTCTACCAGGCGTACGCCACGTACGAAGACCTGATGGATCTCACCGAAGACATGATCTCTCAGGCGGCGGTCGCGGTCTGCGGGTCGTCGGTCGTGAAGTACGGCGAGCACACCATCGACTTCAAGAAGGGCTGGCCGCGCATCCCGATGACGGAGTCGATCAGCCAGCGCGTGAAGGATCTGAGCGCGGCCGACTTCTCCGACGCCGAGAAGCTGCGCGCCGTCGCCCTCCGCCGGGCGGATGACAAGGAAAAGGCCGCCATCGCCACGATGAACAAGGGTGAGCTCATCGGCACGCTCTTCGAGCAGTACGTCGAAGGCGAGCTGGTGCAGCCGACCTTCATCACCCAGTTCCCCGTCGAGACGAGCCCGCTCGCGCGCCGCAACGACGCGAACCCGAACGTCACCGACCGCTTCGAGCTCTTCTGCGTGGGCCGCGAGATCGCCAACGCCTTCAGCGAGCTCAACGACCCGGTGGACCAGGCCCAGCGGTTCCAGGCTCAGCTCGACGCGAAGGAACGCGGCCAGCAGGAGACGATGGACTACGACCACGACTACATCCGCGCGCTGGAGCACGGGCTTCCGCCGACGGCCGGCGAAGGCATTGGAATTGACCGCCTGGCCATGTTGTTGACCGACGCGCAGTCGATCAAAGACGTCATCCTCTTTCCGCTGCTGAAATCTCAGAAGTGACCCGCACCCAAACCCTCGCGCTGGCGACGATCCTCCTGCTGCTCGGCCTCGTCGAGCTGATGGTGGGTCTCGTGCGCGGCGAGCTCATTGCGCTCGCGGCTGGCGACTTTTCACTGCTGGCGGTGGGTTGGGGCACGTTCATCGAGGTGATTGGCGGCCTGGGCACCGTGCTCAGTCACGATGAGCTGGTCTCCAATCTGAAGTCCTACGGCTCACCCGAAGCGTTGGCGATGGGCCAGGTGCACCTGATGCTCGGCGCGATCGCGTGGGTCGCCGGCTGGGCCGTCATGGCCGTGACGCTGGTGCAGCCGAAGGCCGTGGAGAAGATCCCCAGCCCTGCGTTCGGCAAGCCGCTCCACCCGAGACTCGCGAACTACGTCGACTTTCATTGGGGCACGCTGGCCGCGTACGGCTTTGGCTTTCTGCTCTCTGAGCTGGTCTTCATTCGCCTGTACCTGGCCATCGTCGGCAAGGGCACGGTGCAGGGTGGGGTGGTGCAAGACGGTCTGCCGCCCGTGGTCGCTTTCATCGTCGCGTTCCTGGTCGCGATGGTCATCGCGTTCGGCGGCGGTTTTCTCGGCGCTGCGAACTCGAAGCGGCTTTCCACGCCCGAGGCCACCATCGCGCTGCTCTATTTCGGCTTGCCGGTGCCGATCTTGATGACCGCGATGCACTCGGTGCCCAAGCTGATGATCGAAGTGGGCATCAAGCTGCGCGAGGTCATCTATCTCTCGTCGCTGCTCGGTGAGAACCGCCCTGAGCTCGGCTACTGGCTGGTCACCGCCGCGCTGGGGCTGGGGTTCTTTCTCGGCATCAACTTGGGCTTCGTCTCGACGTCGTCGGGCCGGCTCGATCTGCGCGGCTCGTACGAGCTGTTCATCTCGTCGCGGCACGTGGCGGTCTTCCGCCCCCGGCTGCTGCTGGGCGTCTTCGGCGTGCTGATTCTGGGCATCGTGCCGCCGTTGATTCTGTGGGCGATCATCTCGGCCGCAGAAGCGGTGGTCGAGCGCACCCGAGTCAAGAAGCTCGGCCAGAAGGACCCGCTCGATGCAGCCGCGGCGATAAACCAGCTCAAGCTCGATGGTCAGACGCCCACGGCGATGATGACCGCGTTGTCGGTGGGCGGCGTCGGGGTCGGCGTGATGGCGCTCATCATCGTGTTGTCCGTGATGAGTGGCTTCGAGGCCGATCTGCAGAAGAAGATCCTCGGCACCAACTCGCACGGCGTGGTCATGAAGTACTCGCCCGAGATGCCCGAGTACGAAGAGGTGCTCACCAAGGTCGAAGGCGTGCGCGGCATCGCGGGCGCGACTCCGTTCATCTTGAACGAGGTGATGATCTCGTCTGAAGGCAACATCTCGGGCGCGATGATCAAAGGCATCGACCCGAAGACGGTGGGCCGGGTGACCGATCTCCCCGAGTACCTGCAGGAGGGCGGCAAGCTCGAATGGCTGACCGACCCCACGCAGATCTCCAGGAAGCACCTCGCGCCGATGAACGAGCCTGCCTTCGATGGCAAGCCCTCGACGCCCGACGAGCTGCCGAAGAAAAACAACCCCACCGACATCGAACGCGACCCGCTGCTCGAGCTCCCCGACAAGGAAAGCGAGGCCGACGTGGTGTTGCCCGGCATCATGATGGGCCGCGAGCTGGCCGCATCCCTCAAAGTGGTGGTCGGCGATCGCGTGAACGTCGTCTCGCCTGTTGGCGGCGAGCTCGGCCCGCAGGGCCCGATGCCCAAGAGCCGGCCCTTCCGCCTGGCGGGCATCTTCTATTCGGGCATGTACGAGTACGACTCGAAGTTCGTCTACATCCACCTCACCGAGGCGCAGACCTTCTTCAACATCAAGGGCGCCACCGGCATCGAGGTGAAGGTGACCGACGTCGACAACGCGCGCGGCACGATGAAGGCGGTCTACGACACGCTGCAGGGCTACCCGTACCGCACGAAGGATTGGGGCGAGATGAACCGCAACCTCTTCGCGGCGCTTCGCCTCGAGAAGCTGGTGATGGGCATCATCTTGTCGATCATCGTCATCGTCGCGGCCGGGCTCATCGTCGCCACGGTGATCATGCTGGTGCTCGAGAAGCGCAAAGAGATCGCCGTGCTCAAGGCCCTCGGCGTACCTGATGGCGGCATCGTGAAGATCTTCCTGACCGAAGGCCTGCAGATCGGAGTCGCCGGCAGCATTCTGGGCCTCATCTCGGGCCTGGCCTGGTGCTTCTTCATCGAGCGGGTGGGCATCAAGCTCGACCCGCAGGTCTATTACATCCCCTCCTTGCCGGTGCGCATCGAGCCGTTCCAGACCGTGCTGTCGGTGGTGATCGCCATTCTCGTGACGTTCCTCGCCAGCGTGTACCCCGCGCTCAAGGCCTCGCAGGTCGAACCCGTCGATGGGCTCAAATCAGAATGAGCACCCCGTTCCTCGAGGTGGTCGATGTCTACAAGTCGTACTTCCTGAACGGGAAGCGCATCGACGTGTTGCGCGCGGTCTCGGTGCAGATCCAAAAGGGCGAGCTGGTCTCGCTCATCGGCGCGTCAGGCTCGGGCAAGAGCACCTTCCTCCACGTGGTGGGCACGCTCGACCTGCCGGCCACCGGGAAGATGTTCTTTCAGGGCCGCTCGGTCTTCGACATGAACGACGGCGAGGTGGCCGAGTTCCGCAACCGCTCGATCGGGTTCGTCTTCCAGTCGCACTACCTGCTGCCCGAGTTTACCGCGGCAGAGAACGTGGCCATGCCGGCGCTCATCGCCCGGCAAGACAGCAAACCCACCATGAAGCGCGCGCGCGAGCTGCTCGAGCGGGTTGGCCTTGCCGAACGCGCCGATCATCGCCCGGGTGAACTCTCGGGCGGCGAGTCGCAGAGGGTGGCCCTGGCCCGGGCGTTGATGCTCAAGCCTGACCTTCTCCTCGCGGATGAGCCGACCGGCAACCTGGACCCCAGCACGGGGGAAGGCATCCACGCCCTGCTGCGCGAGGTGAACAAGGATCTGGGAGTCACGGCCATCGTGGTGACCCACAATGAGACGCTGGCGAAGTCGATGCCCAGACGCCTGCGCCTGAAGGACGGGGCCGTCGTCAACGCGGACGACGTCTGACTCGCCCGGGGGACGCAATGGCGCGCGTTTTCACTCGTATCGGCAGCGAATTTGTCCTCTAAGGGCGCCGCCCTTTCCCCGTGATCTCGCGCCTCTCCGCCATTTTGCTGTTTCTCGCCGCGGCCACCCCGACGGTCGCGTACGCGCAGCTGCTCGATACGCCCGCGCGTGAAGAGGCCGAGCGCATCACCGAGATCCGCGTCGAAGGGAACCGCCGCGTCGAAGCGGCCGCCATCGCCCGTTCGCTCAAGCAGAAGGTCGGCGATCTCTTCGACCCCACGCGCACGTCCGACGATCTGCGCGCGTTGTGGGGCCTCAAGTACTTCAACGACATTCAGTTGCTGGTGCAGCGTACGCCCAGCGGCATCGCCTACGTGGTGCGCGTCTCAGAGAAGCCCGCGGTGCGTTCGGTCACCCTGGCCGGCAACGACGAGCTCTCGAAAGACGACTTCAAAGACGTCATCGACATCAAGGCCTTCACCATCCTCGACGTCGCCGCCGTCAAGCGGAACGAGAAGAAGATTCAAGAGAAGTACGTCGAGAAGGGCTTCTTCCTCGCTGAGGTCAAGCACGAGCTCAAGCCCGTCGGCACCGAAGGCAACGAGGTCGAGCTCGTCTTCAACATCAACGAGCACGCCAAGGTGATGGTCAAAGAGATCATCTTCCTGGGTGCGGCCAAGGTTCCGGTCGATGAGCTCAAGGCGGCGATGGCCACGCAAGAAGGCGGCTACCTCTCGTTCCTCACCAGCCAGGGCACGTACCGCGAGGAGATGTTCCAGCGCGACCTGCAGGTCATTCAGATGGCCTACTTCGATCGCGGCTTCATCAACATCCGCGTCGACAAGCCGGTCGTCACGCTCTCACCCGACAAGCGCAACATCACCATCACCCTGCGCGTGGAAGAGGGCGAGAGCTACAAGGTCGGCAAGCTCGACTTCTCCGGTGACCTACTCATCAGCAAGGAAATGCTGCACCGGCTGATGACCTCGAAGGAAAAGGCGACCTTCAACCGCTCGCTGCTCGCCCGCGACATTCAGGCGATCACCGACGTCTATTACGACTCCGGCCACGCGTACGCGAACATCACCCCGGTCACCGCGGTGAACGCCGAAGAGAAGACCATCGACCTGACCTTCGACGTGCAGAAGGGCCCCAAGGTCTACATCGAGCGCATCGACATCGTCGGCAACACCAAGACGCGCGACAAGGTCATCCGCCGGCAGCTGCGGGTGTACGAAGGCGAGCTCTTCAACGGCACCGGCATGCGCCGCTCGAAGGAGAAGGCCACTGCGCTGGGCTTCTTCGAGACCGTCGAAGTGACGCACAAGCCGGGCAGCGACGGAGAGCACGTGGTGGTGCAGGTCGAGGTGAAGGAAAAGTCGACCGGCACCTTCCAGGTCGGGCTCGGGTTCTCCAACGTCGAGAGCTTCATCTTCACCGCGCAGATAGCGCAGCAGAACTTCCTCGGGTGGGGCCAGTCGGTCTCTGCCAGCGCCCAGTTGTCAGGCCTGCGCAGCTTCTTCCAGCTCAGCTACTTCGACCCCTACTTCCTCGACACGAACTTCATCTTCAGCATCGACGCGTACCGCACGCAGCTCGACTACTTCGGCTTCGTTCGTGACGCGTTCGGCGGCACGGCGAGCCTCGGCTACTACGTCATCGCCGACGAGATGAGCGTCAACGTCGGGTACACGTACGAGAACGTGAACGTGCAGGCCGGCGGCAACTCGGCCGTCGCCCCACTCGCAGGTCAGTACCGCAGCGGCACCACCAGCGCCGTGCGCGCCTCGTGGACGTGGGACAAGCGCAACAACCGGCTCTTTGCTTCGTCGGGTTTCTTGTCCTTCGCCTCGATCGAAACCGCGCCTTCGTTCCTGAACACGGCGGATCCGAACAAGCAGTACAACTTCAACCGCTTCACCGCCTACCAGCGCGTGTACTTCCCGCTGCCGTTGGGCTCGGTGTTCAAGATGAACCTGCAGTTCGGCTATGTGCAGGAGCACTACCCGAACGACGCCGATCGGCAGCTGCCCATCAGCGAGCTCTACTTCCTCGGCGGCATCAACACGATCCGCGGCTACCCGCTGCGCCAGGTCGCGCCGTCTGAGCTGATCAACTTGTCGGGCACTCCGGAAGGCGCTGTGTCGACCCTGCGGGTCGGTGGCAACAAGCAGGTCATCTTCAACGCTGAGCTCGAGATTCCGCTGCTCGAGAAGGTCGGTATTCGCGGCGTGCTCTTCTTCGACGCGGGTAACGCGTTCGGCCGCGACGCGAACTTCTTCGACGTGAGCGACGACCCGGCGCTGTCTTCGATGAGGTTGCCGCTGGGCCTGCTGTACTCGGTCGGCTTCGGTATCCGCTGGTTCTCGCCGATAGGTCCGCTGCGCTTCGAGTGGGGCATTCCGCTGACGCCGCGCCCGGGTGACTTGCCGATTCAGTTCGAGTTCACCATCGGCAACTCGTTCTGACAGCCCACCACCGTTCGCATCGACAGGGTTGGCCGAAATAGAAATGACTCCAATCACCGGTCTCCCCGAGCCCAGTCGAGGGGGCACGTGCCGCTCGAAGGCGAGGTAATCCCTCGACTTCGCTCGGGATGAACGGTGAGGCTCCGTATTTCGAAAAAACCCTGCGAGCGCAGTCGAGATGCCACCTCTGCTTCGCGCGGCAAGTCTCTCGGGGGGACCGCTTCTATCGGAGCACCCAGCCCGCGGCCACCACGCCCAGGAGCGTCAGTGCGACGCCCGCAGTCATCAGCACGGTCTCGACGCTCAGTCGTTGAGGGGCAGGCGGCAGCTCGAGCTGCGGCTCGGGTTCAGCGGCCTGCGGCACGGCGATCGGCGCGGGCACCAGCTCTTCAGCGGCCACCACGGTGCGTTCTTCGGGCGCGCGCTCCGAGGTGTCGAAGCGAAGAATGGTCTGACCGACCTCCACCACGTCACCGGTGTGGAGCACCGTGTCTTTCTTCAGCAGCAGGCCGTTCACGTACACGCCGTTCATCGAGGAGGCGACCAGGCCCAGCTTGTAGTCGCGGCCTTCGCGCACCAACCGCGCGTGCTGCCGGCTGACTGCACGGTCTCTGATGCGAATGGCGGCTTCGTCGGCGCGGCCGATGATGTTGTCGTCGAACGGAATGGGGAAGACACGGCCGGCGTCGAGGCCGGTGACGCAGGTGAAGGTCGCCGCACGCGTGTCTTCTGCGTGGAGCTCGCCTGAGAGAAGTTCCTGCGCGACGAAGGCGGTGGCCATCAGCTTTCGCGCGTCTCGCTTCTTCTGATCGACCACCCGGCGAATGACCACGTCGTTGGGCAGCTTGAGGTCTTCACCTTCGATGAGCAGCCGCGCCACGCGGGCGGGGAAGAGCGCGTCGCCCACCCGCACCGAGCGCTGCGCGGTCACGGTGAGGTGCGTTCCCTCGAGGCGCAACGTCAACAGGCCATGCGGGAGTCCTTCGATGCAGATGCCGTCAGCGGGGCTGCCACCGATCGTCGCGAGGCCGTCGGCGAGGTCGACGGTGGTCGTCGAGTCGTTCCAGATGAGGTCGATGCGCATGGCGGGGGCAGGCAAAGCACGGACGATGCCGCCCTCAAGCCATGGGAATGACTTGGCCCTTCTTGGGGGACGGTCTCGTTGCGGAGGCGTAATGTTCGCGCCGCGATGCGCTTGATTCGATTGTCTGTGGTGGTGGTGCTGGCCCTTGTGGGCTGCCGTGATGAGCAGGCGGGCCCGAAACCGAAGGCGCCCCGGGGCCCTGCGCCCGCGCCGGTGCAAGGCGGGCAGGTGCGGGTGCTCGACTCGGCTCCGGCTTCTTTCACGCACGCGAGCGGCGCGACGTGGGCGGGCGGGGCGGTCACGTACCTGGGTTCCATCGTCGAACCGGCGCGTCCCAAGGCGGGCGATCAGGTGCAGCTGCGGCACTACTTCCGGGCTGATGGTGCGGTGAATGGGCAGTGGCGCTTCTTCATGCACGTGATGGATGAGTCGACCCGCCAGCAGGTGGGCAACCTCGATCACGAGCTGCAGAACGGCGCGGCGCCCCTGGGCAGTTGGCCTCGCGGGAAGGTCATCGAAGACGTGCATGGGTTCCAGATGCCCGCCATCCAGGGCTCGCTGCGGTTGTTCCTCGGGTTCTGGAGCGACTCGGGCCGGTTGCCCATCGACAGCGTCGCGCTCTCGGATGGTGATGGCCGGGTACTGGGGCCGAAGCTCGAGGGGCCAGCGCAGGCGGCGTTGCCGGAGTACGCGATGGTGCGTGCGGCGAAGGCGCCGGTGATCGACGGGAAGCTCGACGATGCGGTCTGGCAGACGGCGAAGGAGCAGCCGCTGACTCGCAGTTTTGATGGCGGCCCCATCACCCGGAAGACCACGTTCCGCATGGTGTACGACGACGCGTTTCTCTACGTCGCGTTTCGCGCGGAGGACCCCGATGTGTGGGGCTCGCTGCGGAACAAAGATGACTCGATCTACAACGAGGACGTGGTCGAGGTGTTCCTCGACGCGGATGCAGATGGGAAGACGTACAACGAGCTGCAGGTCTCACCGCACAACGTGAACTTCGATGCGAGCTTCGTGGCGCGGCGCAGTGATTTGCCGGCGGCGATGAAGTGGGAGTCGGGCATGAAGAGCGCCGTGTTCGTGAAGGGCACGCTCGATGACGACTCGGATACCGATGAGTTCTGGACGGCCGAGATGCAGATTCCGATCGCGAACCTGACCTCGGTGACTCATGTGCCGCCCGTGAAGGGGGACAGGTGGCGGTTCAATGCGTACCGGCTCGAGCACCTGGCGCGGCGCACGAACATCGAAGGGCAGTCGTTCTCGCCGTTGTTCGTCGGCGATTTTCACGCGCTGCCGCGGTTTGGCTGGTTGGTCTTCGAGTAGCGCGCTCCCTCTCCCCGCTGGCGCAGGGCGAGGGAGAACATTATTCGTCGGCGGCGGGCGGCATCGACTCGATGCCCCAGATGTCCTTCGCGTACTCGCGGATGGTGCGGTCAGACGAGAAGAAGCCCATGCGCGACACGTTGATGATCGCCGACCGCCACCACGCCTTGGGGTCGTTGTACTTCGCCGCCACGGCCGCCTGCGCCTGCACGTAGCCATCGAAGTCAGCCAGCACCAGGTACGGATCTTCGTTGAGCAGCGAATCGACCAGCGGCCGGAACAAGTTCCTGTCTTCCGGTGAGAAGAAGCCCGACGACACCAGATCGAGCACCTCACGCACGGCCGGGTTCGTCTCGTAGATCTGCCGGCCCCGGTAGCCTGCGGCCTTGGTCTTCGCGACCTCGTCCGTGGTCTGCCCAAACAGAAAGAAGTTCTCACCGCCCACCAGGTCACGGATCTCGATGTTCGCGCCGTCGAGCGTGCCGATGGTCAGCGCGCCGTTCATCGCGAACTTCATGTTCCCTGTACCCGAAGCCTCCATGCCTGCCGTGCTGATCTGCTCCGACACGTCGGCCGCCGGAATGATCCGCTCAGCCAGCGACACGCGGTAGTTCGGAATGAAGCTGACCCGCAGGCCCGTCTGCTCGGCCTCGCTGTTGACCACCTCACCGATGCCCGTGATCAACCGGATGATCTGCTTCGCCGTGCGGTACCCCGGCGCCGCCTTCGCGCCGAACAGGAACGCGCGCGGGTGACCGATGCTCTTCGGGTCCTTCCGCGCCTTCGTCCACAAGTGAACGATGTGCAGCGCGTTGAGCAGTTGCCGTTTGTACTCATGCATCCGCTTGATCTGAACGTCGAAGATCGCGCCCGCATCGAGGCT
>JAYVFP010000068.1:0-17094 GCA_043773025.1 Archangium sp. | reverse complement strand
TTGATGCCTTCTGAATAGGTCTTCACGTCGTTCTCGGCTCATCGCCCCCTGCGGATTTCAGCCTCAATCGAGGCGACAACTTCCCTGACACAGGGGGGTGGCTTGTGTGGCTCCACCTCGATGAGCTTCTTGGAGGTGGCGAGGCAGGTCGCGTGATCTCTGTTTCGATGTGCCTCCTCCAACCCGATATGGAAGTAGGCGACCGCCTCGCGCAAGAGTTCGAGCTTGAGGTGCAGGTCCGCCAGCTTGAAGTTGATGTCGTTCCGCTCGGGGTTGAGCTTCAGCACCTGCTTGAGCAAGGCCACGGACTTGAGAAAGAAGCCGTCCCTTTCGTAGCACTCACCGACGCGGGCGAAGGCGTCGGCGGCCTTGATGTTGTCGCCAGCCCGCTGACAAGCTTCGCCAAGTTTCTGAAGGAGACCGACGTTGGTGGGGTCCGCTTCGACGAGCTTTTCGTATTGCTGAACGACCTTTTTGGCCGACATGAATCAGACGGTAGCCGACGCGGGGAGCTGCGCGACAGCCGAGGCTGGCCACCGAGTTGATCGCCCGGCACACGAGAACAAACGCAGCTACGTTCCGCCCCATGGGCGAGCGGCAGGGCGTTGCATGGGGACGGTTGAAGCGGCTGCCACTATGGGCAGCAACTGCACCGGCTGAGACTCGCGCTGTCCTCAAATTCTCCGTTGGAAAGACCTTTCGGGTGACCGCCTCGAACAAAGACGGCCAGGTCGGTCTGGATGTCAGTCCCGACGTGGACCACAAGTTCGGTGGCTTCATGAACGAGATCTGGGTCGAGCCCGAGCACGTCGAGCCCGACATCCCGCGTCTGAACGCAGCGAAGGGCCGGCCAGCTTTCGGCGACGTGATCCACCTCGTCCACGGTGGTTCGACATTTGGCCACCTCAGGGTCCTCGGCGCGAAGCGCCTGATGGGGGTGGAGGACAGTCTCACCACCGGGCCAGCTTCAGTAGATCCGAAGAAGCACGCCCTTCTGCGTCAGGCGTACTGGCGTGGCTTCTATCGTGACCTGCCGAGGCTGCCCGGTGTTCGCGCCCCTCGCTACTCGCCCTCACGCGGAACGATCACGTCCGCTTCCGAACTCAAGGTCGGACTCCGAGGCCGACGATCCGGGCAACCAATCGTTCTGTGGTGCGGGGCTGGTTGGGACGACCTTCTCTTCGTGTGGTGGGCATGTGACGCGCTGA
Source organism: Archangium sp. (assembly GCA_043773025.1). GTDB lineage: Bacteria > Myxococcota > Myxococcia > Myxococcales > Myxococcaceae > Archangium_A. Next base: position 15,886 of record JAYVFP010000068.1, on the reverse strand, counting down.
TCCGAAGCAAGGTCTCCCCGAGCGACATCTGGCTCGCGTCCACCACGGCCGAGTTCAACAGGTACGCCAAACGACAACTCCAGTCGGTGGCGTATGCCGACGACGAAGACGTCCTGCGCGTGTTCACGTTCAGCCGGCGCTGCACGTCTGCATTCCTGCGCTCCGGTGCACGGCTCTGGGCGGCATTCACGTCCGGAGATCTCGGAGCAATCCAGAGGTTTCGGTCTGGCCGCACGTCGGTTCCTCCAGTCGGGCCGCTGCCGGTATCAGCCGCAGCATTTGTGCCGCAGGTTCAGTCCAGCGGCCGAAGGAACCGCTTCCAGCTCTCCGCCTACGACAGTCGCTTGCTCGGGCTGTTTTCCTCGGGAGACTGGAGCACCGCGATTGGGCGGCTGAAGGACGCGGCCACAAGGCACTCCTTCATGTCGCTCATGGAGGGGTACGGGGACCTGCACATCCCCGTCCGACTCGCCGCTTGGGCAACGCACGCCCCCGACGTCCTCGAATGCCGCCCCAGGAGCGCGGCGAAGTCGTTCCTCGACGGGGCCGAGTACCGGCTCACGGCCAAGGGGATGGGGATCGTCAAGGATGGTCTTCCAGATCTCGGAGTCGCTCCGGAGATCGCCGTCGGTGGGTTCGTGGCCTACGCGCCTGAAACGAGATGGGGCTGCGAGGTCAGCGATGGAGACTGGCGTTTCGTTCGACTGGTCGCCGGGTCACGAGGTCAAACCACAACGACGATCCCATCGAGTCGTCGATGGCGCTGACCAAGCGCCGGATCGTCATCTTCGTGCTCGCTGGAGTCGTGGCGTGGCTTCTGTGGGAAACCGTGATCAGCTTCTACATCGACGATTGGGCTGCTCTCGGTGTGAAGAGTCTCCGGGGGCCGGTCTCGATTCGCGTGGTGAACGGCACCGCACAGCCAATACCTTGGCTTGAAGTCGGCACCGGCGGTTACTTCTGCCACCATCATCGCCTGGACCCACACGAATCGATGACCTGCGAACCGGTGTTTCGGAGCGCCTCACCAGTTTTCCTCGCTCTTCCCGAGGACCCGCCCCACGCGCGAAGGGCGCTCCCCATCACGGTGTCATGGCAGTCCTATGGCGAAGTGGAGCTAATCGTCGCCGACGGTGGTGTTCTGGTGGACGGCGGCTTCCAGAACGCCTTCTAGCGGGCTGAACCCGCCCGCGCCTATTCGCCCGAGCGACCGAGCTTGATCTCGTGGGGCGCGGCGAGGGCAGCTTCCAGGACAAGGGGCGTTGCGCGGTAGAGGAAGTCCGCGAGGACGCTCGCGACGACTTGGAAAGTCGGTGTGGTGACTCCCGAACGATTGGCGAGTTCCGCGACGCGGTCACGGATTTGTTGCCGATCGATCCTGCCGATGTTCTCGATCACCCTGCCAAGGAGGGCGAGCGGCCGCTGCTTCTCCCAATAGTTCGGATCGGCGTTCTGCAACCATTCCGGTGCGTGCGCGAGCAGTTCGCCGATTTCAGTCGCCACGGCGGCGTCGTCAACCCACCCCGGAGGCGACGGTGTGAAGAGCGCGAAGTCGTCCGCACGCTCGGTCCAGACGGTGCCGCGCTGCCAAGGGCGGGTGGCATGCACGACGAACCTGTTCCGATAGGTTCGCATCCAGAAATGGAGCCAGCGGGTGTGCGCGAGCAATCCCTGGCGGATTGGGCGTAGGGCAGGGCGGGGGTTCTCGCCCTCAACATGCTCAGCGAGCAGGTGAAAGTGAAACGCCTGAGGCCTCTCGACGCCAGCGAGATACCCCGCTGCGAAAGCCCACTGGTCCAAGAGGACTCCGCCGAAGTGGAACAGGCTCTCGTAGTCCAGCTTGAGGGCGTGGTTGACGCCATCGGCCTGCACCATCAGGCCGGCGACCGGCTGCGGGAATGGAACGCCTGCAGGCCAATCAGCAGGTCGGGCTTCGTTGATCTCAGCATTGAGGCGCGTGTAACCATGCCGAGCATCGAGCAGGCGTTCGAAGATCACGCGCACGTCACGGATGCGCTCCGACGCATGGGACTGGTGACTGAAGAGCGCGTACGGCCCAGGGGGAGGCTTCAGCAGGTCGATAAGGGGTCGCCCATCGCGCAGAACCTCAGCCACCGCATCGAACCGCTCGACAATCTCTTGGTCGGAAAGTCGCAGCACGTTGGGGAGGGGACGATAGGCCCGCCGGGTGTCTGCGCAAAGGTCCTCCGGGTCAAACTCGATCTTCACCCGCGAACGAATGCCGAGAGCTAAGAAATGCGGCGGAGCTCCTCTGCTCCGGCCGCCGAACTATTTCCTTGACGAGCATCTGGCGAACCAGGGGTGACGAGATGATGCGCTTCAACCACGGCATGGTGGTCTCCTCACGCCGCTGCCAAGGCTGCGCCGCGAGCCTGGCGGGCTCGCCTCGGGACTGAGACCTGCGCGTGGAGTGCCAGATCTTCGCCGAGTGAATGGAGTCGATGGCACACGGTGGTGATCGACTTCCCCACGTCGGCGGCGATCTCGGCGAGCCCATGCCCTTCGAGCCGAAGACCAACGAGTGTGACGTCCTCTTCGGCCAGACCCGCCAGCCACTCGCCTAAGCTGATCGTGGAGATGATCCTCGCGGTCGGGTTGGCGCTCTCCCTCTCGAAGATGGTGCCGGCGATCTCTTGATCTTCTCCGCCGTCGAGATCGCCATCGGCATCCGGGAGCCCGTCGAGGTGAAGGAGTTCGACTCGCGCTTGGTGGAACGCTCTCGGTGACATGGCATCGGTCAGCTTGTTGCTGCCCTTCGCCAGGTGACGGCTCGTGTCGGTGGCTCGTCGCCGGCACGCGCACACCAAGATCGCCGGCTCCAACTCCACACCCAGGAGAGCCTTCCGACGGTACAGCTCGAACACCTGGGCGATACCCTCGGCGAGCCGCTCTTCAGTGTCGTTGGTGATGAACCTGGCCACCGACTTGAAGACGCCCTTCTTCACCATGATGCCGAACTTCTCGTTGATGTCGTTCTTGTCCACGCCTACCTCCAGCGCGCACACGGAGGGGTGACCTCGTGGCGCAGGAACGCGCCACGGGCGCAAGGGGCCGGCACCGGCGTCAGCGGGACGATCCCGATGGCGACGATGCTGGTGGAGATCCCGTCGGAAACCCGGCCTCCATTCCCTTATGCCGACGGCAGAGCGGGATTTGCCGGGGCAGTCCCCTCCCAGTTCCCCAAAAGAAAATCTGGGGCGGGCGGGCGACCCCTCGTGCGAGGCGAAGGGCGTGGGTACCTCTGTCCCCCCTTCGCACTGGGGAATTCGATTTCAGATAGCCCTCGTGCTGGGCGAGGGTCAGTCCGGGAGATCGGTCGCCGGGGGCGCAATCGGGGAGCCCACTGGAGGCGGGGCCACCGACGTGTCGGCCGACATCCGCAGCAACCGCGTCTTCATGTCGTGAAACGCTGCGGCCATGCGCGGACTGTCCCTACGAGCCACCGCCTCGACGCAGTCGAGTAGGTGCAGGACCAGATTGATCGCCTTCATTCTTGGAAGCGGCGACTCCATGTTCTCGCGGCGCTTCTCGATCGAGCTCACCATCGGTGAGACCACGCCCCTGCGCTCCCTCATCAAGGTCTCGACGACGGAGCCGAAAACATCGGACTCGGTGTCATCGAGTTCCCCCTGCTCGTAGCCCAGGGCTAGCAACAGGAATTGAACGACTGCGACGCGGCGATCTTTCAGGGCAACGGACTTCATGGGTTCTCCTTGGTGGGTCGAAACACGTTTTCAATCGAGCCCATTGCGCCACGTCGGCGATCACTGCTCAGCCGGATACTTCGTCGGCGATCCCAGCGAACAATCCGGTTTCTTCAGGGTCAGCGTGGTGAAGCTCTTCCGCCGATGACCTTGAGCTCCACGAGGATCGGCCCAACGGACGAACCCACGCCGCCTTGCGAAAGCTCCCTGACGGTCTTCATGCGGGCCAGTTCGGCGTCGAGTGCCTTGCTGATACGCGCGCGGTGCCGTTCGAACTTCGTGAGTTCCTTGTCATCGCCGAGCAGCAGTTCATCGGCGATGCGCTCCCGTTCAGCGCCGACCCGCTCCTCCAACTCCGACACCTTGCCGTCGAGTGCAGCCACGACCGCGCCGCCGCTCTCGGCCAGCCTGGTGAAAATCTCGATGGGGACGAGTTCGTCCGGGGCCTTTGCCGTCAGCACCTCGTAGAGGCGGTCCATCGGCACTGTGACGGCCACCGGAAGTTCCGCTGCGTTCACCATCGCCAGCACGCCTGCGATCGGCGGCAGCAGTGTCGCAAGGCTCTTGCCCGAGCAGTCGGTTCTGATCTCCGCGACGGTGGCGAGCATCGCCGACATGCCCAACCTCGCGTTCTGGGCGATCCCGAGCACGCGGAGGACGGAGGTGCCCTTGAGCTTGGCCTCGAGATTTGCAGTCAGGTGCCGGTCCTCCAGCCGCTGGAGACGCCGGAGCCGGAAGTTGAGGTCCGCCACCCGCGCCACCATCGCCACCTCGGCGGGCGAGGAAGGCTGCAACGTTGCCGCCCAGGCGTCGATGGTTGCCTGGTAGTCGGCCGTGGTCTCCGACGGCAGCAACACTGAGGACGCGGCGAGTCCGTGGCGCGTGCTGTTCATGGCGGCAATGCCCTTGCCTTCGGCACTGACCGGGCCAGGCGACTTCCTTCCGTTGACCCGGCTGACCTCAGCGCGTGTCGTTGTGGTGACCTCGGTGACTTCGTTCATGCACCCATGGTCCGCCCGGCCATCGAGGTGTGGGAAGAAGATCTTGAGACCACCTCTGGGCGGGGCGAGAGTCGAAGGCATTTCTTGCCGAGGTGGCTGGTGCCGGTTTCCGAGCGACGATACCCACGCACCCGGCGGGCGGCTCCCGAGCTGAAGCCCATGGCCAGCATCGGCGCGGCGGAGAAGGCGATCCTGACGAAGTGGAAACGCAAGCCCGAGATCCTTGGGCTGATGCGTCGAGCGGTGCAAGTTGGGCGAGCCGCGTTCAACTACAAGCTGCGCCGCAAGGAGATGGCCGATCACGAGAAGCTGCTCGCCAGCGTCGAGAAGCTCAAGAAGGACTTCCCGAAGTCTTGGAGCCTCGTCATCAAGGAGGAACCCGACCCGGTGTGGTGGACCGCGAACACCGGCTTGGGGATGCTCCTGCGCGAACTGAAGACCTCGGAGAAGCGGCGGGGCATCTTGATCGATGCGCTGGAGACCCTGTTGTTCTCGGACCTGAGGAAGAGGACCGAGGCACAGCTCATTACCGTGGCCGTCATGTGCACCCTCGGTGCGGCCGGAAAACGCGCACCCTCCGGCCCAGAGTTGGCGCTGTTGGCCATCGTGACCGGCTTTGAAGAGCCGACCAGCGATCCGCATCAATACCGCCAGCGCCCCGATACATGGGCCAACTGCATTGAGACCTGCGGCCGTTGGGTCGATTGGCTCATGACGCCGACGGAGTACGAGGTCCGCGTCTTCCCTGACGACTTCCCGGAGCACCAACTCGGCAGCGATGAGCCGGGCGAACCGCTGAAGTGATGCGGATTGTTCTCGGGCGCGGCTGACGAACTATCCGGCTGAGCAGCGATCACCGCCGTGGCGCAATCGGCTCGCCTGAAAAGGCTGAGCCCCGCGCCAAGGTGGCACGGGGCTCATCACATCAACAGCCGCATGTCGGTGACCTTCGCGGGGATCGACACGCGGCAGGAGCAGCGCCATGCAGAATACCATCGTCCCGCAGGTCGGCATCAACATCATCCTCGACTGGGCACTCGCTCTGTCGCGGCTCGGCTGGCTCATCTTCCCCCTGCACGAGCCGATCGGCATCGAGAGGTGCTCGTGTCTGAACCCCGAGTGCCGGAACGTCGGCAAGCACCCTCGCGTGAGCAGCGGGTTCTACGGCGCGACGAAGGACCCCGTCGCGATCACAGCGTGGTGGACCCAGTGGCCGAACGCGAACATCGGCATTCGCACTGGCCCCGAGTCCGGGATCGTCGTGCTCGATGTTGACGCCGACAAGGGAGGCTTCGAGAGCCTCAATGAGTTGGAGGCCAGGCACGGGCCGCTGCCGCTCACGGTCGAGTCCATCACCGGCGGGGGAGGTCGGCACATCATCTTCCACTTCCCGAGCAACGGCACCGAGATCAAGAACCGCACTGAGTTCCTGCCGGGGCTCGATGTGCGCGGCGCTGGTGGGTACATCGTCGGCGTTGCGAGCAGGCACCGCAGCGGCAACATCTACAGGTGGGACGACGGCTCCGCGCCTCATGAAATCGCCCTCTCTGAGCTGCCCTCGTGGTTGTTCGACGAGATGACGAAGGTGAAGGTCGCGCCCAACGCATCAGGCACTGCCTCCGTTGTTGGCAGTGCGATCCCCAAGGGCAAGCGGCACCCGACCATGGTTTCGCTGGCGGGTACGATGGCCCGGCGCGGGATGGGTCAGGCCGCGATCGAGGCCGCCCTCACCGAGGAGAACTTCGCCAAGTGCGACCCGCCTCTCGCCGACGGCGAGATCGCGAAGATCGCTGAGTGGGCAGCGACCAAGGGGTCCAACCCGGATGCTGCCGCTGCGGCCCCTGCTGAGGTTGAGGTTCCGGCAGATCTTCCGTTCCACACCGCAGCGGAGGTCTCGGAGGACCAGACGATCATCAACTGGCTCGTCGAGGGGTTCGCCACCGAAGGATCAGTTACCGAGTTCACGGGCAAGGCGAAGCAGGGCGGGAAGACGACCTTCCTCCTCGCGGCCATCCAGCGCATTCTCGATGGCGCTGAGTTCCTCGGCCAGGCCACCAAGAAGTGCGCGGTGGTCTACCTCACCGAGGAACGCCCGAAGACCTTCAATCAGGCGCTGAAGCGAGCGGGGCTGCTCGGCCGTGCGGATCTTCACATCCTCTACTGGAGCGATGCCGCTGCGACGCCGTGGCCGTCGATCGTACGCGCCGCCGTCAAGAAGGCCGGTGAGGTCGGCGCGAAGATGATCGTCATCGACACGGTCAGCCAGTGGGCAGGGTTCAAAGGCGAAGAGGAGAACTCGGCGGGCGCGGCATTGGAGGCGCTCCGCCCAGTTCAGGAAGCCTCCGCCAGCGGCCTCGCGGTGATCGTGGTTCGTCACGAGCGCAAGAGTGGCGGCGTTGTCGGTGAAGCTGCCCGTGGCTCCAGCGCGTTCGCGGGAGCGGCGGACATCGTCATCTCCATTCGCAGGCCCGAGGGAAATACGAAGCCCACGCTTCGCAACCTTCAGACGCTCTCGCGCTTCGACACGACCCCTCCCGAGTTGGTGGAGTTGACCGACCACGGGTACGTGATCGTGGGCGGTGACACCACGGAGCTGGCGATGGAGAGCATCCGCAAGTTGCTCGCCAACAGCGCCGTGCCGTTGACCATGGAGGAGATCGGCGCGGCCACCGGGGTGAAGCGCACTACCGTCCAGGACACGATCAAGCGCCTGGTCAACGAGAAGGTGGCCGAGAGGTTCAGCGGGGGCGTGAAGGGCACTCCCTTCAAGTACGGCATGGCCAGCAATCCTGCCGGAACCTCGACTCCAGTGATGACAGCTCCGGCAGCATCGGTGCCCGAGGCCATCGCCAAGTTCACCGAGCAGGCGATCACGCCTTCGAACGCCGCTGAGAAGTAGCCCGCGCTCTCGCCCTTCGCCGTTGCCGCGCCGCTGGTGATGGGCGCGGTGACGCAATTCCAACATCAACGTCGGCACAAGAACTGAGGCCCCCGCATGTCGTTCATCCGCCCGCAGCTCCGATCCATCAGCAGCCGCTCCACCTTCATGGAGGACCTCCGCCGAGGGCAGAGCGACTTCTCGGCAACCGAATTCCTCGACGAGGTCCCACCCTCGCAAGCTCCTCAGCCTGAGCCGGTGCGGCAGAGTGGGGTGCGGCGTCAGCAGCCATCCCGACGCCGGAAGAAAGCGACGACGGGCGGTGAAGACGACGGCGACCCCGATGGCGACACCGTCATCGCGGATCTGAACAAGCTGCCCGCGCTCCTGACGGTCGAGGAGACCGCCGAGATTCTTCGAACCACCACGAACGCGATCTACACGATGGCGTCGCGGGCCAAGCTGCCGGGGGCGGTCCACGTCGGAAGAAGGCTCTTGGTTCGCCGTCGTGAACTTCTAGAATTCCTGAATGAAGGGCGAGTGCCACCGCCGAAGAGGAGTCGGTGATGGCTGTTTATGTCAGGCCTTACGTGGTGGGCATCGACCACGTCGTGGGTTGCACCAAGCGCAGGTGCGGCCCGGAGTGCAAGCGCAAGACGGACGGCTGGGAGTACGAGATCAAGATGAAGCTGCCGAACGGCGAGTTCTTTCAAGAGCGGCGGAAGTCCTCGCTGGGCTCGAAGACGAACACCGCTCGGTATGCCGAAGAGCGGGCTGCTCACATCATGAGAGAGAGCGTGGCCCCGCGCCCAGTCACGAAGAAGACGGTGCCGACCGTCGCCGAGTTCGAGAAGCAGTTCATGGTCTTCTCGAAAACGAACAACAAGCCGAGCACCGTCTACGCGAAGGAGTGGATGCTCCGCGTCCACCTCATCCCGTACTTCGGCGCGAAGGCTCTCGACCAGATCGGCCCTGCCGACATCGAGGCCTTCAAGGCGAAGAAGCTCGACGAGGGTTGCCAGAAGAAGAGCATCAACAACCACGTCATGACGCTCCGGAAGATGCTCAACCTCGCGCTGGAGTGGGGCGTCGTCGAGAAGGTGCCGAAGGTGAAGGCGTTCAAGCTGAAGACGAACTTCGTCACCGACGACATGTTCCTGGGCTTCGACGAGGCCGAGCGATTCATCAGGGCCGCGCCTGCGGAGTGGCTCGCCTTCCTGATCGTCGCGATCAAGACCGGCCTGCGGTTGGGCGAGTTGTTGGCCCTCAAGTGGGAGGACATCGACCTGGTCACCGGCCAGATCGTCGTTCGTCGAACGCTCTGGAACGGACAGGAGGGACCACCGAAGGGCGGCCTGAATCGCATCGTGCCGCTCTCCGACGAGGCGATCTCCACGCTGAAGGCTCATCGAGCAGCCACGCTGCTCAAGAGCGCCTATGTCTTCTGCGACGGCGCGGGCAAGCGGCTGACGCACAGCATGTTGAAGGACGTCGTTCCCAAGACCTGCTTGAAGGCCGGCCTCGCGAAGAGGATCACCACCCACGGGTTGCGCCACAGCTTCGCCAGCCACCTGGTGATGCGCGGGGTGTCGTTGAGGGCCGTTCAGGAGCTGCTCGGCCACGAGAGCATCGAGATGACCCTGCGGTACTCGCACCTGTCCCCGGATGTGAAGCGGGACGCGGTGAAGCTGCTCGATACGCCCCGAGCGAGAGACATTCGGGAGACGGGCGCGTAGCAAAAGAAAAGCCCCCTGTTTCCAGGGGGCTTATGGAGCGGGAAAAGAGATTTGAACTCTCGACCCTCGCCTTGGCAAGGCGATGCTCTACCGCTGAGCTATTCCCGCGTATTCGGCTGTCTTGAAGCGCTGTGAGGCGACGGCGGAATAACCCGCTGCCTGACAACCGGTCAAGCGCTTTTCTGCTCTGTTTGTCCGCGCTGCCCAAGTCTGGCGAGGAAAGCCTGAAAGTAGGCCGCCGCGCTCTGGGCACTGAAGATGGTCGAAAGGTAGATCAGCACCTTCCCGACGACGTTGAAGTTCACGTCCCACCAGCCCACCAGCATGAAGACGGGGTGGGTGTAGTGCACGCACAGGGCGATGATGCCCGCGAGTTGGAGAGCCGTCTTCCACTTGCCCTCCTGGCCCGCGGCGATGACCAGCCCTTCGCTGGCGGCCACCTGGCGCAAGCCGTTCACGATGAACTCGCGCGACAGCAGGATGATCACGATCCACGCGGGCACCCGGCCCAGGCGCACCATCATGATGAGCGCCGCCGCGACGATGAGCTTGTCGGCCATCGGGTCGAGCAGCTTCCCGGTGACGGTGATCATGTTCCAGCGCCGGGCGAGGAAGCCGTCGACCACGTCGGTGATCGCCGCGATGGTGAACACCGAGGCCGCCATCACGGAGAACCACGGATCCCCGTCGTAGAGCAGCCACACGAAGAGCGGGATCATGAAGATCCGGGCCAGCGTGAGCATGTTCGGCAGATTCCAGAACTCTTGCAGCAGCACCGAAGGCGGGCGATCGCGGCGGGAGGTCTTCTTCGCCTCTTTGCGCGTGAGCTTCTCTTCTTTGCGACGCTGCTTTTCCTCACGCTTCTTGAGGCGGGCTTCGTGCTGCAGCTTCTGCTTCGTCTCGCGCTCCGTGGTCATCAGCGACCCTCAGCAGGCGTTCCCAGCAGTGCGTAGCCCTCGCCGGTGAGCTCGACGGCGCCGCGGCCGCCAAAGCCCATCAGCCTCGGCGTGACCCGGCCAAACCAACCGACCACGCGATGGAGCGGCACCACCATCGGCGCCCCCAGCGGAATCGGCATCGCGCGCAGCGTGCCATCGAGCTGCAGCAACACCTTCCCGTTGCCCTTGAGGTGCGCCAGCTCGAGCGTCTGGCCTTCGGCGGTCAGGCGGCCGTTCTCGAAGAAGATGGCCTCCTCGAACGCGAACACCATCTCTTCACGCAGGTACGCCCCGTCGTCGTCGATGCCCACGCCGTTCTGATCCGTGAGATCCACCGAGTGGAACTTCGAGCGCCCCGGCTCGAAGTACAGCACGCCGTTTCCGCTCACGCGCTGAAGCTGGGCTGCGCCGGTCCCAAACGGCTCTTGCGACGAGCGGCCGCGGCGGCGACGGTTCTCGGGCGTCACCTGCACGCTGCCCGTGATCGCCATCAGGCCGAGCATACGCACCATCATCTCGCCAGCGACCGTCACGGCCAGGCCATCGGTGCTGATGTGAAACGGACCAGCAGAGGGCTCCTGCACCCACGAGCCCGACGCGCCCAGATCGACCAGGCGCTGCGGCGTCATCGGCGCGTAGCTTGCGGGGGCCGCGAGAGAAGCGGGTGCTTCTTGCGGCTCCTCCACCGTGATGAGGAGCGGCGCTGACGCCGCGGGGGAGGGCAGGTCGACCGCGGGCTGCGATGCCGCTGCAGAGATCGCCTCGCTCAGCTGATTCTGCGGAGCAGACCACTGCTCTTCCACCGGTGCTTCAGGGGTGGGCTCGACGCCCGTGACCTGTTCCGTCGCCCACTGCGGTTCGGGCAGAGGCTGAACGGCGCCCGTGGCCCACGACTCGTCATCCGGCGTGGTGGGCAGAGGCTCTTCAGGCACAGGCGCTTGTTCTTCAGCAGTGGAAATCGCCCACGAAGCGTCTTCAGCGGCCGGTGCAGGCGCTTGTTCTTCAGCTTGCGCGGTCGCCCACGAAGCGTCGTCTGCGGCCGGTGCAGGCGCGTGTTCTTCAGCAGTCGCCCACGAAGCGTCGTCAGGAGCAGGCGCTTGTTCTTCAGCAGTCGCCCACGAAGCGTCGTCAGGAGCAGGCGCGTGTTCTTCAGCAGCCGCCCACGAAGCGTCGTCAGCAGCAGGTGCTGGTTCTTCTGCAGCCGATGCAGCCTGCTCTTCGGCCGGAGCAGCGCTCCACGAAGCATCTTCAGCCACGGGCGGCTGTTCTTCCGGCGGCGGTGCAGCGGCCCACGAACCATCTTCAGCGACGGCCTGGTCGGGAGGAGGCGCTTCCTGCGTCACCCACTCCGTCGCGGCTTCCTGCGGGGGCGCTTCAGACCAACGCGAGTCGGTGGCACCCAGCGGTTCCTGAGCGGGCGCCGGTTCTTCCACTTCAGCAGGCGGGAGCGGCACCTCGCTGACCGCTTCAGTCACCCAGCCACCCGAATCGGTCGGCGCCGTCTGCTCGCGGCCGGCTTCGTTGGCCTCCATCGTCAGCCACGACGGGGTCGACGAAGCGGGCGGCGCGGCCTCTTCTTCAGGCATCGGCTCGACTTCCGCGTCGATCACCGGCAGCTCATCGACCGGCGGGGGCACGTTCTGCAGCGACGCCTCGGGCGGACCTTCGTCATCCGCGAAGCGCATCTCCTGGGTCGTGTCTTCGTCAGGGCGCCTGAGCTGCGAGCCCCAATCGGAGGTGAGCGTGGTCGCGGCCTCCGGCGCCACGTTCACTTCTTCCGGCACCACGTACACGTCGGAGGGGAGCTCTTCGTCGCTCATCACCTCGATGGTCTCTTCTTCGACCTTCGGCGGCCGGGCCGGCGCGACGGGAGCGGGGCGGGGCGCAGAGGGAGCGGGGTCTCCGCCGATCACCACGCTCATCGGGGCCTGGCGGGCGATCGGCGCGTGCATGCCCGACGGGGTGGACTGCGCTGCGATCGCGCGCGACATCTTCTCGGCCATCGGCTCGGAACCCGCGAGCTCGAAGTGCTCCTTGGCCTTCACGTAGCTGCCCTGTTGCGCGAGGGCGAGGCCCAGATAGTTGTGCGCCTTCTTGTGGGTGGGCTCGAGATCGGTGGCGGTCTCGAACTCCTTCACGCAGCGCTCGAGGTTGTTGGTCTTCAGGTACACGAGCCCCAAGTTCACCCGCAGCGTCGCGTCGGTGGGGTTCTCGTTGACCAGCCGCTCGTAGACCTCGGAGGCTTGATCGAAGAGCCCGAGCTTGAAGTAGGCCAGCCCGAGCAGGTTCTGCGCCTTCTCGTTTTTGGGCGCGAGGCCGTGCGCCTTCTCGAGGTGTTCACGCGCCTCGACGATCTTGCCCGACGCCAACAGCTCGCCGCCTTTGTAGAGCGCGCCGACAAACTCTTCCTCGACGGCTGGGTCTCGTCCCCTCGCACTGGTGGGCATCGGTGTCCGTTGTCTAATGGGCGCTAGCGCTCGTCGCCCTTCGCGACCTGCGCCTGCGTCTTGTATTGAAAGTAGAGCGAGATCACCTTGCGCACGTACGCCTGGGTCTCTGCGTACGGAGGCACCTGGCCCCCGTACTTCTTCACTGCTTCAGGGCCCGCGTTGTAGGCGGCCACCATCTTCACCATGTCGCCGTCGAACTCGTTGGCCAGCACGCGCAGGTAGCGCACGCCGCCTTCGATGTTGTCCTTCGGATCGAAGATGTCCTTCACGTACATCTCGCGCGCGGTGCCGGGCATCAGCTGCATCAAGCCCGAAGCGCCCACCACGGAGATCGCGTTGGGATCGAACGCCGACTCCGCGTGCATCACGGCGCGCACGAGGGCGGGCGGCATCTTGTAACGAACCGCCGCTTCGTCGATGTACTCGTCGAACTCGCCTGCTGCGATGCGCGACCGCACGCTGATGCGGGAAGGCGCATCAGGGCTCGGAGCGGGGCGGAACTCACCTTCGATCTTGCGCGCCTGCCTCGCCTGCGCGCCCCTGGGCGGCACGTTCGTGTAGACGATGGTGCCGTCTTTCTCGACGTACTTGTAGATGCCACCGGCAAACGTCACCGTGGGCAGAACAAGGGCGAGGAAAATGGCAGGCTTGAAAGGCATCGTTGAGGTGGGACACTACCGCTGATCGGGCGGCCCCCGCAAAGAACTGACAAGACCGTGAAGTCCTTCGTATTCCTGTTTGGGGAAGTGTTCTCCCATCGGCGTGGGGTGGTGCTTAAACAACCGCCATGGTTCGTGAATTCGACTTCCTCGTCCTCGGCGGCGGTGTCGCCGGGCTCAGCTTCGCCCTGGAGGCCTCGCGGTACGGCACCGTGGCGGTGCTCACCAAACGGAGCCGATCCGAAGGCAATACGGTCTACGCGCAGGGCGGCATCGCGGCGGTGCTCTCGCCCGAAGACAGCTTCGCCAAGCACGTCGACGACACCATGATCGCCGGCGCAGGCCTCAACCGGCGCGACATCGTCGACATCTGCGTGCGCGAAGGGCCGGATCGCCTCAAGGCCCTGGTCGCCGTCGGCGCTGCGTTCGACAAACGCGACAACGGCGAGTTCGACCTCACCCGCGAAGGGGGTCACAGCAAGCGGCGCATCGTACACGCAGGCGACATCACCGGGCGCGAAGTGCAGCGCGCCCTGCTCGCCGCGTGTGACGAAACAGGCAAGATTCAGTTTTTTCAAGACGCCACGGCGATCGATCTCATCCTCGATCCCGCGGCGCCCCGGGGGCAGGGCCGCGCGGTGGGGTGTTACGTGCTGCGCGACGACGGCGCGATCGACACGTTTCTCGGGAAGGTCACCGTGCTCGCCACCGGCGGCGCGGGCAAGGTCTACCTCTACACCTCGAACCCCGACGTCGCGACGGGCGACGGCGTGGCGATGGCGTACCGGGCGGGCGCGAAGATCGCGAACATGGAGTTCTACCAGTTCCACCCCACCTGCCTGTTTCACCCCGACGCGAAGAACTTCCTCATCAGCGAAGCGCTGCGTGGGGAAGGCGGGCGGCTGCGGGTGAAGTCGACGGGTGAACGGTTCATGAAGCGCTACGACGAGCGGCAAGAGCTCGCGCCGCGCGACATCGTGGCCCGCGCGATCGACTCCGAGATCAAACGCACCGGTGACGAGTGTGTGCACCTCGACATGACGCACCTGGGCAAGTCGTACCTGGTCGAGCGGTTCCCCAACATCTACGCCACGTGCAAACAGTTCGGCATCGACATGGCGGTGCAGCCCATTCCCGTGGTGCCCGCAGCGCACTTCATGTGCGGCGGCGTGGTGACCGACGAGCTGGGCCGCACCTCGGTGCCGGGGTTGTTCGCGGTGGGCGAGGTGAGCTGTACCGGCTTGCATGGCGCCAACCGACTCGCCTCGAACTCGCTGCTCGAGGGCCTGGTGTTCGGGCACCGCGCAGTGAAGCAGTGCGCGGAAGAGGTGAAGACGGTCACCCTCTCGAAGCAGCACGTGCGCGAGTGGGATTCCGGTCACGCGGTGACCTCCGATGAGCGCGTGGTGGTCAGCCAGAACTGGGACGAGATCCGCCGGTTGATGTGGAACTTCGTCGGCATCGTGCGCACGGGGAAACGGCTCGCGCGCGCCCGAAGGCGCCTCGACATGCTGCGCGAAGAGATCCGCCAGTACTACTGGGATTACCAGGTGACGCGTGACGTGATCGAGCTGCGCAACATCGCTGACGTGGCGCACCTCATCGTCGACTGCGCGACCCGCCGCAAGGAGAGCCGCGGGCTGCACTACACGCTCGATTACCTCGCGGCCGACGATCACAACTGGCTGACCGACACGGTCGTGCAGCGAGACGTATGAGCATCAAGCGCGTCGCCGTCTTCTGCGGCTCCAGGGCGGGCGATTCACCCCTCTTCCTCGAGGCGGCGACTGCTTTCGGGCGCGCATTGGCCGCCAACAAGCTCGATCTGGTGTACGGCGGCGCGCACCACGGCTTGATGGGCGCGGTCGCCAGCGCGGTGTTCGAAGGGGGAGGGCACGTCATCGGCGTGGTGCCCCGCGGCTTGTCGCGCCAGGAGTTCGCGCACCCGAAGCTCGATGAACATCACCTCGTCGACGACATGTATTCGCGCAAGGCGCTGATGGCCCAGAAGGCCGATGCCTTCATCGCGTTGCCCGGCGGCTTCGGCACCATGGATGAGCTGTTCGACATGCTCACCGCTGCGCAGGTGGGGCTCCATCGCAAGCCCATCGGCCTGCTCGACCTCGACGGCTTCTACGCGCCGCTGCTCGCGTGGATCAATCAGGCGCTCTCGCGCGGCTTCATTCCTTCCGGGTTGAGGGAGCTGCTGCTGGTGCGCAGCGAACCCGCCGAGCTGGTCGAGGCCTTGTTGGCGCATCAGCCGCCGGCTTCCGACCTTCGGTGGATCAAAGACTGACTGAGCCAGGTCGGCCCCTCACCCCGCTTCAGAGACTGTTGCCTTCGACTTCGCTCGCAGGGTTTTACGAAATAAGGAGCGCTCACCGTTCATCCCGAGAGCAGTCGAGGGATTACCTCGCCTTCGGGCGGTAAGTGCCCCCTCGACTGCGCTCGGGGAGACCGGTGATTGGAGTGACTTCTATTTCGGCCAACCCTGTCGGG
>JAYVFP010000067.1:0-5442 GCA_043773025.1 Archangium sp. | reverse complement strand
GCTCGGCAGCCGCACAGAGCACGTTGAACACCTTCTGCAAGCGCACGGCGGGCGTGAAACCCGAGTCGATCACGGCGGCGCAGATGCCCCTGGTGCTGCCGTCGCTCAAGCCACTGCTCTCGATCATGGTGGGCGTGGCGAAAGCCGACGCGCTCATCTCAAAGTTGCTGCAGGAGTTCTCTCGATGAAGGCCCGCTGGCGCTACCTCGTGCTTCCCTTGCTCGGCGCGCTCGGGCTCGGACTGTTCTACGCCGCGCAGGGGATCAGCCAGTCGGTACTCACCTTCGTGAGCGCGGGCGCCTTCGCCGCTGCTGCCATCGGCTCGGTGCTCGCGGCGACCGCGTTCAGCAAGGGCGATTACCTGCGTGGCGCGTGGGCCCTGATGGCGCTGTGCTACGGGCTGCTCTTGCTCGACACGGCGCTCTTCGGTGCCGCGAACGCAGCCCATCAACGCGAGACGTCGACCTTCGAGGCCCTCACCAGCGGCAGCCTCACCATCATCGCCAACCTCGCGACGGTGCTGGCGCTGGCGTGGGTCGCACGGGCGTGGCGCGTTGCGGGCCTCGATCTTCAGGTCTCGCGAGGGGCCTTCATTTTCTCGGTGCTCGGCGCCGTGGTGGTCTCATTGGCGCTGGTGGGCCCGGGCTTCATGAACGACTTCGCCGAGCTGTGGGCTGGCAAGCTCGACGCGCTGCAGGGGCTCGCATCGGCGCTGGGCGACGTCGTCGCGACGGCGCTGCTGGTGCCGATGTTGCTCACCGCGCTCTCACTGCGTGGTGGTTCTCTGGCGTGGCCGTGGGGCTTGTTGACGGCCAGCACCGTGCTCTGGCTCGGCGTCGACGCGGTCGAGGTGCTCAGCAGCGCCGCGGGTGTTCAGCCCAGCGCCATGCTCCCCGTCGAGGAGGCCTGCCGCTTCGGCGCTTGCCTGCTGCAGCTCACAGCCGGGCTCGCGCAGCGTGACGCCGTGACCTCGGCCTGAAGCAACCGCTCCGCAAGAAGCCGGGCGCGGTGGTGCCGCACCCCGAGCAGCGAAATCATCGCCGCGGCGGTGACGCCTGCGTACTTGCCCTTGGGCCGATACGGCCTGCGCTGCCTGGGTCGAGGGTTCAGCTCCACTCGAGCGGAGCGCGCAGCGACCCGAGTCGTTGCGTTGATCAACACGGTCGAGCTCTGCTCGGTCCTTCTGGTGGGCGGGAAGTTCGAGGTGCGCACGTCCGCAGCCTCTGGCGCGCCTTCGACCGCATGGGTCATCGTCGGAGCGCGAGCCCGAGTGGACCCGTCAGGTCTCGGTCAGCTCAAGACGTGGCTTCACGCAGCCGCCACCGCGGGCACGGCCAGGTCGAGCACGAGGTGGTTGAAGCGCGTCACGCGCAAGCGCACCGGAACGCCGGTTCGCAGCGAACGGTAAACGAGGAGTGGCACGAGCCACCCTTCGCCAGCGACGTAGATGGCGAAGCGGGCGCGGCTGCCTCGCCCTCGCGTCTCGAGCCGCTCGATGGTTCCCTCGACGAAGCGGTCGGCGCCGAAGAGGTCCCGGAACTGTTCAACTGTCGTGCCCCAAAGCCGCCTCCCCCCCCAGGCCCACGGGAGTGACAGCAGCGCGACGCCCACCCACGCCAAGCCGCCCCAGAGCGCTTCAGGCCCGACCTCGCCCAGCAACAGGCGCAGGCTGAGCCCCAGGCGCCACACCTCGCGCCACTCCTCGATGACGAGCCCCACCGGCACGCAGGTGAAGAGCAGTGAGATGACGGTCAAGAAAACGCTGAACGTGAAGAGGTCTGCTTTCGCTGACCAGTACACCCGGTGAGTCACTTTCCACGACGTACTCATCTCGAACGAGAATAGTTTGCAGGATCGGTCGGGTCACGCGGCTCCTGCCGTAGGAGGTGTAACGAGGTCTTCGCGTAGAGTTCGGCGGTGCTCCTTCACCTCGCGGTGGCGATGATGCTCTCTTCCAACTACTCCCCTCGTACCGTCGACGATCCCACCGGCAGATACTCGGGTGGAAAGCAGGTAGGCGTTGACCCCTATTCCTACGAGTTCGTCGAGTTTGTGCTCGAAAAGGGCTCGACCGAGGTCAAGGTGACGTGGGTGTGGCTCGAACAGTCAGGAGAGCGCGAGCGCCGCGAACTCACCTTGACTGCGCTGAAGATCGACGCCCGCAGCGTCAGCGGCCTCGTCAAGGGCAACCGCCCCGCGAGCATCCCTGAAAAGTGGAAGGGGAAGTTCGTGCTCAAGGGTCATCCGGCGAATGCGAAGGGGGCCGTTATTCCGGGGCTCCTGCTCGAGGGCGATTGGTTCGTCTCGCACCAGGCGGTGCGTGCTGATTGAGGAGCGCGAACGCCCGCGGGTGAATCCGATTCCGAATCCGAATCCGAATCTGAAGCGAGTGAGGCTGGACTGGGCGAGGGCCTTGCGACGGGCACTGAGAATCAGCGTGGCTTGATCAGCAGCCGCTTGAAGCGGAGGCCTTGAAGCGCTGGGATCATCGCGAGCGCGAAGCCCGGACCCTCGTCGGTGAGCTCGGCCGAGGGCAGGTACCGCACGTCGAGCGCCGCGGGCAGGATCGCGTCGACCGTCTTCCATGTGCCGCGCGAGAACGTCTCGACCCATGCGTGCCCGAACGCCCCCGGTGCGCCATTCGTCGTCACCAGCACGGTGCCCAGCATCACCCGAGCAGGGAAGCCGTAGCGTCGGAGAATCGCGGCCAGCAGCACCGCGTGTTCAGTGCAATCACCCTCGCGCGTCGCTGCCACCTTCGAGGCGAGGTCGAAGTTCCGGCTCAACGACTTGTTCGAGATGTACGCGCCAGCAAAAGCGATCAGGTCGGCGACCGTGGGCTTGCTCCCGGCCTGTTTTTCCAGCTCAGCCCAGATGGCGTTGAAGACCGGCTCCTTGAAGTCCATCACCCACGAATCGGCGCGGTGGCGAGGCGTGACGGCGTCCTTCATCACCGGCTCGGTGAGCGAGCGCAGCGTGGCGACCCCTTTGTCCGGGTGCAGCCCGCGGCGTTGGAGGAAGAGCGGCGCGTCAGGTTGATCCAGCTCCACCACGAGCTGCAGCTGATCCCAGTGCACTTCGCCCTGCACCTCTGAGGTGACAGCGAGCTGGTGCAGGAACTTTTCCGCGGGTGGACTCGCAGCCATCGCCGCGGTGAGCAGCGCGAAGCACATCACTCGGGCTTCCCCTCGATGAACTTGCGCGCGGAGTGCAGCACGAAGGTGCCGAGCTGAACATCGGTCACCTCAGAGTCTCCGTTCTCGTCGACCGTGGTGACGATCTTGAGCTGCGAAGTCGAGAGTTCGACCACCCTCGGGCCCGAGGCCGCCCTGCGAGCCACGAACAGCGTCGGCGCGAGGGGCGTCAAATCAGGAAGGTACTGCTCGACCTCGAGCTGCTTGACCTTGTCGGTGAGCAGCTCGTTCTTGAGCGCACGGCCCAGGAGCACGTCAGACTCGAACCCGCGCGCGCCCTTCGTCTTGAAGGTGCCCGACAGCTCCTTGCCCGACGAGGTGCCCGCGTAGGTGTAGAGGCGGCCGCCGTTGTGCGTCGCGAGCATGTTGAGCTGAAGCTCTCCGTTCGTCGCTGCGATGACGCGGCGTGCGCTGATGATGCCATCTGCGTCGAGGTCGCTGATGGTGGCCGAGTCTTGCGCAATCCACTCCGTGGCCGAGCGGGGGAGCAGCAGGGTGCTGACGGTCGCGATGTGTTTCACGCCGTCATCGGTCTTCGTGAAGCGCACGGTGTCGAAGCCGACGGGCACGCCGTTGAGCGTGTCGATGGAGACCGTTCGATAGGTGGTGACGGGGCCGGTCTCCGGCGCGGAGCGGGCGAGGATCGACGCGAGCCTCGTGGTGATGCGCTGGAACGCCTTTGGGTAGCCGGGCTCGTCGTGAAGACAGAAGACCGGCGAGCCCGTGTCTGGGAACACCGCGAGCTTGAGCTGCCCGGCCTGCTTTCCCGCGGGTGCGTCGACCAGGTACTTGAGCTCGACGAAGAGTGCGGGTGCGCGCTCCACCACCTCGACGGCCACCAGGCGAATGGAGGCGATGGCGAACCGCGACTTCACCTGCGCGATGGCGCGCGCGATCGTTGCGCCTGCGTCGATGGGCGCCGGGTAGAGAAAACACTGCACGGGAAGCTGGGTGCCGATGGGCAGCTTGAGCTCGATGAACTTCTTCTCGGCGTCAGGCTTGACCTCCACGGGGCCCGCAGCTTCGAGCTTCACGCGCCGCGAGCCGAGGTCGACGAGCTCGTCACCGACGGAGTCCGCCAGCTCGCGCTCGATGAGCTGGTCGAGGGTCTGCGGCGCGGGAGCGGGCGGCTTCGGCGGCGCGACTTCGACGGGGTCCTTCGTGCAACTGCAAACCAGCACCGCCACCGCCACCAGGATTCGTCGCATGAGCGAAGGCTCCCACGCTGGCGCGTGAAAAGCCCGCGGCGACTCTGGCTCAACTCGTGGCGGCCTCTCCTTCTCACTGCAAGTGCCCCCTCGACTGGGCTCGGGGAGACCGGTGAGGGAACCCGATTCCCATTTTCGCCAACCCTCTCGATGCGACCCGCTCATCCCTCGGGTTCGTCGGCGTCTTCGTCAGGTTCCTCGGGCGCCTCGCCCTGAACCTGGTTCTCAATCACCGACGGCAGCGAGCCTTTGAAGGTGGGCCTGAAGCGGCGCACCTGTTGGCGCAGGTGAAGACCCGTGCCGGCAGCGCTGTAGCCCAACGCCTTGAAGTACGATGCCAGCTCGCTCTCGGCCGCGGCCGCGCCGTTGATTTCCCCCAACAGTGCGCCTTCGCCGCCGATGAGCGACTTCTGGTGGAGCGCGAGCACCGCCCTGGCGACGTGGCCCGCGACCTTGCCCCGCTGTGCCTCGTCATCGGGGAGGAACACGAAGGCGGCCTTGTGGCCTCGGCTCAGCCAGGCGCGGGCATGACCGTCGATGAGCACCACGTGCGCTCCCGCTTGCCGCATGGGGCCTTTGCCAGGCCACTTCAGCAGCGCGCCGTACGGGTTCGCGGGGTCAGTCGCCGAGACCACGACGACCTCCGCTTGCTCCGGCGGGGCCTTCAGGCTGCGCAGCACCTCGAGCGCTGGGGGCTGCGCGAACTGCATCGCGCCCACGCCGCTGACGAAGTATCCGCGCCGAACCTTTCCACCGTCTTCCATCGCCTTGAACACGTCGTAGAGGCCAGAGAAGCCACCGACCGTGTTTTCGGCTGCCGCGACATCGCGGGTCACCAGGCCGTAGCGCGTGAGCCATTGCTGCGCCAGGCGGGTCGCCCACTGGGTATCGGTCAGCGCCGCCGCGTCGGCCTCGAGGCGGCGCTGCACCAGGCTCCACCGGCCGTCGGCCTGCACCGGCGTCGAACGCCTCGAGCGAAACGTGCGTGGCTCGAAGCTCTGGCGCTTCTTCGATTGCGCTTGAGTTCGAATCAGCTCGCG
>JAYVFP010000066.1:0-5472 GCA_043773025.1 Archangium sp. | reverse complement strand
CGAGCGGCGGCGGCCAGAGCTGACGGTGTTGTACGAGGCGGTGCAGCGGGGTTGGCCGTCCGTGCAGGAGTCGCTGCCCGAGCGCATCCGCGAGGAGGTGCACCACGCAGTCACCTGCGCCTCGTGCAACCCCTCTCGTCGCAGCAGTGCACCGAAGGCCTCGCCCTCGAGCGCGGGCGCACCTCCACCCAACACTCGGTGTTCCGTCTCGCCGTCCATTCCTTCTCGCCCGGCTTTGTCCGATGTCGATCGCCCAGATTCGCGCTGAGCGGCGCAGGTACTTCGACGAAGCGAAGGCTCGGGTGAAGGACCTCAAGGAGCTCGCCTTGCGCCGGCCTCCTCTGTGGAATCCTCCGACGGGCCGGGCGGACGTCGACGCGCTGGTGTGGTTCGACTCGGTGCACACCGACGATCCGTGGAGCAAGGTGCCGGATCAGGCCGCCGAGCGTCCTCTCCCCAGCCGTTGCGGACTCTTCACAGACCTCACCGTCGCGCTCAATTGATCGCAGTTCGAGTCTGTCGCCATCGATAGGCGCTGAACACCAATCAAAAGTGTTTATAATGCTTCGGGTATGTCTATTTAGAGGGCGAACGACCAATTGAGCTGCACGGTGTGTTTTAGATTGGCGCTCAAGTTCATGTGCAGCAGGCGGTACTCAAGCTTGAGTGAGGTCCAGCGAGCCAAGTCGTAGCGAAGCCCCACCTCGGCCTCGACGAGACTCTCCGCGGCGTTTGTCAGTTGGTCGGGGCCGGGGGCAAAGAAGGGATCGCGATCCTTGCTGGTTTGCTGAACTTCAACACCCAGGTAGGGGGTCAGACTCGGGATGCTTTCCAGCGAATAGCTGGCGATCAAAAATGTGTCCCACGTGAGCCAGGACATTCCTGCTGCCTGGTGAAGGATGAAGCCCCCTTCGCATAGGACCGTCAGTTGGGGGCCTCGATAGACCAGATGTCCGTGCGCCAGCCACTCGGTCATGGGCTGATCGGGGAGCGCTGGCCGGATCTCGACGGGCTCAGCCCGAATTCGCTCATACATCGCTGAGAGACCGAAATGCAGACCCGGCAGGCCAAGTCCATTGAAGGTCAGTGACACCAGCGCAGCCTTGGCGAGATCTGGCTTGTTGCCCGAAATCAGGTCGCCGACGAACGAGCCGCGGCCGTCGCCCAGGCCCACTCTGGCTACGATCGCCCCACCGCCCACCTCGAAGCGCTTGCCCAGCTGGTTCAAGGCTCTCGTTTGGCAAAAGAAGGAGCTGCCAGCGGCGTCGCGCGGGAGCGGGTGGTGGGTGAGACCGAAGCGTTGACGGTACGCGCCCACTCTCGGGCGCGCTCTCCCCAGAGGACACAGATGACGAAACCGACGACTCGACCGAGACCTGACTCCTCCGCCGCCGCGACGTCGGCGCGCCCATGACGCCGTCGCTCCCCTCGGGGCTCGATCCACTCGCCCTCATTCAAGCCGAACACCAGCAGCACACGCGGCGCGCGTTGGCGAGCAGGTCGAGCAGGTCGAGCGGCACGGTGTCGCAGACGAAGCGGTTGTTGACGAAGACGCGGGTGGGTCGGAAGTCAGCTCCAGCTCACTCCACACCTGCATCTTCTCGTGGCCGAGGCGCTGTGGCTCACGAGGCGGCGGGCAGCACGACTTCGAACAACGCGCCTTCTCCGGGGTTTGAGATTCGCAGCTCGCCCTTGAGCCCGGTGACGATGGTCTGGCTGACGTAGAGGCCCAGCCCCGTGCCCTGGCCCGCTGGCTTGGTGGTGAAAAAGGGTGAAAAGAGCCGCGAGCGGATCTCGTCAGGAACTCCCGCCCCGAAGTCGCGCACCCCGATGATGACCTTGTCGTCCAATCGGCGGGTCGAGACGATGATCTCGCGCCTCGAGTTCTCAGAGACGGCCTGCGCAGCATTGACGATCAAGTTCATGAAGACCTGCGCCAACCGGCTCTCGATGCCGAGCACGCTGTCGACGCCGTTGTAGTCCTTCTTCACCCAGACTCGAGCGTCGCGCAGACGCGGCTGCGCGATGGTGATGACCGAATCGATGACCGCCTCGATCTGAATGGGTTTGATCGCTTCGAAATCACCGCTGCGCGAGAAGATGCGCAGGTCCTGCACGATTGCCTGGATGCGCCTTGCGCCCTCGGTGGTCTCTTCGATGACGCGCTTGACTTCGTCGATCTCGGTGCCGGCCTCGCCGATGACGGTCGAGAGGAAATTCAGGTTGGAAGACACGTACGCCAGCGGGTTGTTGATCTCGTGCGCCACGCCCGCGACCATGTGTCCCATCGTCTCGAGGCGATCGGTCATCATCAGCCGGGCCTCCATCTGCTTTCGATACGACACGTCACGGAGGAACACGGCGGCGCGCCCGTTGGGCAGCGGCGCGACCAGCCCCTCACACGCGAAGGTGGTGCCATCGAGGCGTCCGGCATCGAAATCGACTCGTCTCGCCTCGCGGCCCGGTTCCAGAGAGGGCGGGCTCTTCATCAGGCTCGACAGGTTTTTGCCGAGCGCCTCGAGTGGGGTGACGCCGAGCAGGCGCGCGGCGACGAGGCTCCACTCGGTCACCTGGCCCCGGGTGTCGACGATGATGGCCGCATCTTGAGACGCGTCGAGGGTCGTGCGGAGCAGGGCTGCGGCCCGCTCCAACTCGCCGACCTGCCGCTCGCGCATGGTCGCGCTGACCACGGTCAGAGACAACACGTAGGCCGAAAAGAACACGGGTACGACGGCCATGCTTGGCGTGATGGCCGGGTGGCCCAGCAGGACGACGGTGATCGCCGTGAGGGTGGCGATGGCGGATACCAGCGTCACGCGCGCCGAGAGAAGGAAGCTCGCGTACAGCGGCGCTGCGAGGCCCATCAGCAGGCTGTAGCTCGCGCGCATGGGGTCTGGCTCCCGAGCGCCGACGAGCGTCGTGCCCACCAGGGCAGTGACGGTCAGCAGCAGCGCGCCGCGCTGGTACCTTTCAGTGCGGTTGAGAAGGTACGCGACGACGCTCGAGAGACCCGCTGAGATGCCCAGCACCACGTCAGCGCCGCTCACGGCGATGTCGCGGGTCAACGCCGCGAGCAATGCCATCACCACGTAGGTCGGCACCACGAACACGAGCACAGCAGACATCAGGCGCGACTGGCGCCGATGATGCGAACTTCGAACTGCGACCGACGGTTCAGTCAGAAAGCCCCAGACGCCCACGGTTCGACCCTACTACCGGGCGGGGCGATGCAAACTTTCAGGTCAACTCGGCGTGCGTTTGAAGGTGAGGGCGACAGAACGGCACCAGCCACTCGAAGCAGAACGTCGTGAACAGCGCCCCCGTCAGGTACATGCTGAAGCTCTCCACGGGCAACACCCACGCGGTGAGCCCCACCGTCTGCTGGGTGTTCCAG
This sequence comes from Archangium sp., assembly GCA_043773025.1. Taxonomy (GTDB): domain Bacteria; phylum Myxococcota; class Myxococcia; order Myxococcales; family Myxococcaceae; genus Archangium_A. Next base: position 2,078 of record JAYVFP010000066.1, on the reverse strand, counting down.
ACCCACCAACCGCGACCGCAGGCCAGCAGCTCGAAGAACATCGCGAAGGGAAAGTAGGTGAGCGCCAACACCAGCACGCGCTTCCATTGCACGCGGTCGGCAATCTTCGAGGCGACCGCGAAGGTGCCGGCCCACCCAAGCAGCTGCACGATGGTCCAGCCATAGTGGCGTGGCCCGGCTGCAAAACGAATGGCGCCCATCGCGTCGGGCCCTGGCCGCGCATCGAGGGGTGCGAGGTCGGGAGGCGCCCACAGCGCCAGCGCGACGAATCCTACCGCGACCGCGAAGCTGGCCCAGGCCGCCCTCCGCAGCCCCTGCGCGACCTTCACCCGCGTCGGCTCGGTCAACTGCGGCTGCGGGCCCATCACCCGGCCCAGCCACAGGTACCAGAGGATGGGAATGTTCAAGAGCATCGGGTACGAGAGAAATTCTTCCAGGGGGATCGCGCCGAGCTCGAAGCCCGAAAGGGGATCGAGGCCCGTGTAGAAGCCCCAGTATCGGCGCTCGATCGCGATGAGCTCAGCGATGGCCGACAGCGAGATGAAGAGCCCCGACGTCAAGACGAAGGCGATGCGCTGGGCGGGCGCGAGCCGAGGGTAGACGTCGAGCAGCAGCCACGCCATGGGCACCAGCAGCACCACCAGCTCGTGGAGCAAGTACCACGGCGCTTTGATGCCAAGAGCGTCGGCGAAGGATCGCGCCATCACCATCGCCAACATCAACGCGGCGAGCGCCACCAGTCGCTTGAGCATCGTCACGTCGGGGGCCTCGTGGTTCACGGGGTTCGCCTGGGGGTGGCGAGGTGGGCGCAGATGGCTTCGAACGAGATGACGGTGGCCAGCGGCGTGATGAGCCACACCAGTACGGCCTCGACGGGGAGCCGATGCCATGCCGAGATCTCGAGGCCTACCATCGATTGGCGCTGGTAGCCCCACCAGCCCTGAGGCACCGCGAGCGTCACTTCCCAAAGCACCGAGTGTCCCCAGAGGGCCAGACACAGCAACACCAGCGCAGGCCAGTTGATTCGGGAGGCCATCGCGGGGCCGAGGGCGACCATCACCGGCACAGGCACGAGCATCAGGTAGACCCAGTAGCCGGGCATGACAGCGCCGGGGTTGAGCACCCGCTGCAGCGCCCACCCGGCTGCAGCGAGAGCGACGCCGCTGCCCAACGCGAGCAGCCATTGGCTCAGCGAGACGCGAGCAGCTCGCTGCATCGCGCGCGGCGCAGAAAGCAGAACCTGGTCAGCCCATGTGTAGACCAGCAGGAGCGAGGTGAAGCCCAGCACGTAAAAGGCGAGCTCCTCGACGGGCACCTGAAACGAGTGGTCAACCCCGGAGAGATCGACCGCCGGAAAGGTCAGCCCGAGCGTCGCCGACGCGGCAGGGTAGGTGAAGAAATCGTCGGCGAGGCCCACGGTCAGTACGGCGCCCATGGGGACCAGGAGCGCCAGCGAAGCGCCGATGGGGGCCAGCATCGGTCGCAGCAACCCGCGCTGATGCAGTGAGTGGCCGGCGAAGCAGATGGGCGCGATGAAGATGAGCAAGCTCCACGTGTACTGATGTGACGTGGCGCCAAGCGCGGGCGCGACGCAGAGCACCCAGGTCGCCAACCACTTGCCTGCCTGACTTGCAGCCACGGGGCTGCTGGAACTCCACGTCTGTGTTCGAGTCGTCAGGTTCGCAACGAGGGACCCAGTTCGCATGCGCTCCCCCAAAGCACGCCGCATTCCACGCGCCCCATCGCTGCAACCGCACGGACTTCGACGTCAACGTTGGGGCACGACACGATCGTGACGCGACAGAAAGCAGACGACCGGCATCACCTGCCGGGTGTGCCTGGCCGCTATTGATGAACGGAGTCGCGTTGGCCCGACCGTCTTTCCTCAGGGTCGAGTGGCCACTTTGCGGCGCGCGGCAGAAGCACTCCCTCGACACCGGTCACCCCGAGAGAAGTCGAGGGGTCACTTTCCGCACGAAGAAGAACAAGCGTTTCAACCCTCAGATGGGGAGGGAGGGGTCGGAGGCCGAGGTCGAGCATCGGGTGGGGAGAGGGGGAAGCAGGCTCGTGAGGGTAGC
>JAYVFP010000065.1:0-51244 GCA_043773025.1 Archangium sp. | reverse complement strand
CACCGTTCATCCCGAGATCAGTCGAGGGATTACCTCGCCTTCGAGCGGCAAGTGCCCCCTCGACTGCGCTCGGGGAGACCGGTGATTGGAGTCATTTCGGTCGGTTCCGTTCGCGCCGTTTGTTCAGCTCTCGCTTCGCCACTCGGTCGGCGACTTCGACGCCCACCGTCGGAACGCGCGATCGAAGGCGCGCAGCTCTGAGTACCCGAGCAGGTACGCCACCTGGCTCACATCCAGCCGCACGTCCTTCAAGTACGCGCGCGCGAGATCGAACCGCACCACGTCGAGCACTTCCTGAAACGACGTCTTCAAGTCCGACAACCGCCGCTGCAGCGTGCGGCCGCTCATGTTGAGCCGCGTGGCCAGGCGCTCGACGTTCGGCTCGCCCTGCTTGAGCGCTTCCCGAATCTGGTGGCGCAGCTTGTCGATCAAATCATCTGAGCGCGGCCGGGTCGCGAGCGCTGCGACGGCGTGCTCCTCGAGAAACGAATACAGCGCCACGTCGCCGCCGTTGACCGGCCTGTCCAGCAGCGAGGCGTCGAGCGCGAAGCCGTTGGTGGGCTCGTCCCACGTGATTCGATGGGTGAACACCCCCGCCGACAGCCGTCCCAGGTCGATGTCCGGAGGCCGCGCGTGAACGAACCAGACGTGCGTGGGCTTCTCACCGCTCAACGACACGCAGGTCTTCAGCACCGCCGCAGCCGAGAACTCCTCGAAGTGCCGGCCCGCGGCGCCCGGCCGCTGAGGCACGATGTTGTGAAAACGCGCCTCACCGTCGACCTCCTCGAAACGAAACGACTGGCTCGGAGCGACGATCGCGTTGAAGCGGGTGAAGTTCTCGAACGAGTGCCGCAACGTCGGCCCCGCCCGGGTGAGGAACTCGGCCACGCCATACGCGCCGCGCGGCAGCCAGTCTGACAACGACAGGCCCAGGTGTGGATCGTTCAGCGCCGCGGCTATCTCGTCGGCGATCGCCGGCACCACCGAGACGGGCGTGGTGAGGTGCAGCTTGCCCGGCGCATGGGCCAGCACGTCTTCGGGCAGCTTGTACTTCGCGAGGAGCGGCTCGACAGGCATGCCCTGGTGACGGGCGTAGGCCAGCACCAGGGGGACCAGTCGTGATTCGAAGTCGAAGTCGCTGCGCGACATGGCGGGGACCTTAGCGGATCACCGCCGGGGGATGTATGAGCCACTGGCCGTGCGTTCATCTACTGACAAGGGCCAGCCGGGCCGCTGCCAACGCTGCTGGATCCTCGATGCCTTCTGCATCTGCAGCGCGACCCCCGTGGTGCCCACCCTCACCGAAGTGCTGGTGGTACGCCACGAGCGGGAGAGCTGGAAATCCACCGGGACCGCCCGCATCGCCGCCATGGCCATGCCCCGCCTGCGCATCCTGAATTTCACTGAGAACTCAGAGCCTGCCAGGAGCGCGCTGCCGGCCGAGTGCGGCCCGGGTACCCACCTGCTCTTTCCCACCGACCAGAGCGCCCCGTGGGATGGCGCCGCCGTCACCAAACTGGTCGTGCTCGACGGCACCTGGAGGCAGGTGCGGCGCATGTACGCCAAGCTGCCCGCGCTCCACACGGTGCCGAAGCTGGCCTTGCCTGAGAGCGTGACCAAGGTGCTGCGGCTGCGCGAGTCGAAGTTCGAAGCGGGCCGGTCCACCCTCGAGGCCATCGCCGAAGCCATCGCGCTGCTCGAAGGCACCCCGCTGGCCGCGCCCCTGCACGCGCTCCACGCCACCTACGTCGAGCGGGTCTTCCGGGCGCGTGGGGTGTGGGAGCAAAAGAACGCCGTGTGAGTCTTTTCTGATCGAGCCGAACCGGGGTGTGCCGTGCGAGACTGCCGGCCGTGGCGGGGTCGATTCGATGCGGGGTCACCTTCCGCTCCATTGAGGAGTTCCGCGAACGCTTCGTCGTGAACGGGCCTGCGTGCTTCGTGCCCTACCCAGACGAGGTCGCCGCGGGCGAAGTGCTCGAGGTCGACGTCACCGTGGTCGAGGCGCGGCTCGAGCTGCGCGGCCTGGTGGTGGGCGCCGACTTCGACGAGTCCGGCAACGTGGGGCTGCAGGTGATGCTCGATGAGCCTTCGTGGAAGGCCGTCACCCGGTTCGTGAACGAGCTGGGCGATGGGCAGCAGACCGCGGGCCTCTTCGAGACCAGCCGCATTCAGATGTCGCCCATGCCGGCCGCGCCACCCCCGCCCACGCCCGGTGTGGAGGCGCGGGCCGAACGGCTGACCGTGGGCCAGCTCGTCGATGGCCGCTTTCGCATCGAGGCTCACCTCGCCACCGGGGGAATGGGCGAGGTGTACCGCGCTGAACACGTGCACCTGAAGCGGGCCATCGCGCTCAAGCTGATGCGGCGCTCGTTGTCGGGCGACCTCGAAATGTGGGGCCGCTTCGAACGCGAAGCGCAGCTCGTCTCGCGGCTGGAAAACGCTCACATCGTGCGCGTGTTCGACTTTGGCCGCACCGCCGACGGCCAGCTCTTCCTCGCCATGGAGTTCGTGGAAGGCGAGACGCTCGAGGCGCGCATCAAACGGGGCCTGCTCTCGCCGGCCGAAGCGGTCGAGATTCTCGCGCAGGTGCTCGATGGCCTGAACGAAGCGCACGGCCTGGGCGTGGTGCACCGCGATCTCAAGCCGCCCAACATCATGCTGGGCCGCCGGCGCGACGGCGGCGTGCGGGCGAAGATCCTCGACTTCGGCATCGCGCGCTTGAGTGACGCGTTGGCGGAAGTCGACTCGAGCAAGCTCACGCAGATCGGCATGGTGATGGGCACGCCCGCTTATCTCGCGCCGGAGCAGGCGCTCGCAGACGAGCTCGATCACCGCACCGACATCTACGCGATGGGCTGCGTGGCCTACGAGATGCTCACCGGCCGACCGCCGTTCGTGGGCGCGGAGTTGCGCAAGGTGATCAGCCAGCACCTCACCGCCGCACCGCTCGACCCTGTGCAGCTGCGGCCCGAGCTGTCGGCGCTGCCCGCCTTGTCTGCCGCGGTGCTCAAGGCGCTGGCCAAGGAGCGCGAGCACCGGTTCCAGAACGTGCTCGAGTTCCGCGAGGCGCTGCGCCAGTCGCTTGAGCCGCAAGGCGAGGTGCCCCTGACGCAACTGGTGCCAGACCCGTCGGCGCCGTGGCCTCCCGCTCGAGAATGGCAGCCCGCGCCCGCGCCTGCAGAAGCGCCCGCGCCCGCCGCTGCGCCTGGAAGCGGTGAAGCGAACGACTTCTTCGGTTCCGTCGGCTCGGGGCTCTTTTCCAAACCGGAAGCCGCGACCGCCGGGGCGGCGACGACTCACCAGCCCCAGGGCGACGGGGTCTTCGTTCGCCTCGAAGTGCTCGGTGCTCCGCCTGCCAGCGCGCCTTCGCAAGCGTGCCTCGCGCGTGTGCACGAAGCGGTGACGCGCACGGGCGGCTTCATCGCGGGGCAAGACGAAGAAGGCGTCACTTTTGGTTTCATCGGTCGAGGCGGTCTGCCGTCGGGGCGCGCGAGCCGGGCGATGTTGCTGGCGCGCGAGTGGGTGACCCTCGAGAGCGCTCGCCTGCGGGTCTCGGCCACCGTGCGCGGGCTTGCGGGCCTCGCCGTGTTTCCGCTCGGTGAGCAAGCCGTCGAGCCGATTCGCCGGCAGTTGGCCATCGGTCGCGCCAACACCTTGTGGCTCGATCAACGCCTTTCGGGTCCTGCGGCGCGTTTGTGCGAGCTCACCGCCACGCAGACCGCGGGGCTGCTGGCCTGCGGTACGCCGCGTCGCCGGGCGAGGGCCGTTCCCGAGCTCGTCGGCCGCAAGCCCCTGGTGGAGACGCTCGAGCGCCGCCTCACCAGTCTTGAGCAAGGCGTGGTCGCGCCGCTCGTGCTGACCGGCCCTTCGGGGTGTGGGCACAGCGCGCTGTCGAACACGCTGCTGACGGTGGCTCGCAAGCGGGGCGCCCTCGCCTTGAGCACCACCGGGCTGTCCGAGCCGTTCGGTGCGTTGATCGAGCTGCTCTGTGCCGCTGTGGGGGTGCATTCTTCGGAGCGGTTCGCCCGGCTGCCGGCGGTGCTCGAGCCGTTGCCGATCATCGACTCGGCGAAACAAGCGGCCCTGGGCCTCGCGGGCGTGCGGCCATTGCCGGTGCCTTTGACGCCGGGGCAGGCGGTGCACGCGCTGCGGGGCGTGCTGCGCGCGGTGGCCGTGGACAAGCCGATGGTGCTGTCGTTCGACGGCCTCCACGGGATGGATGAGGGCAGCGTCGATGCGTTCGTCTCGATGGCCTCGAGGCCGGTCTCGCGCGAGTTGATCGTCGGTTTTGCCGCGCCTTCCGTGTTCGATGCGAAGCTCGCAGGTCAGCAGAGCGCTCCGATTCTGTCGCTGGAACTGCCGCAATCGGCGCGTCTGGTGAGCCTGGCGCTCGGTGCCGTCGCAGGCCCCGCGCTGACCCGGTTCGTGCACGAGCAGTCGCAAGGTCTGCCGCGCACCGCCTTGCAACTGGCGTCGTGGCTCGATGACGGCGGCCTGCTGGTGGACGCTGAAGGCGGCAGGGTCGAGCTGTGTGAGCCGGTGCTGAGTGGTCCGCCCGAAGGTGCGACGGTCGCTGCGCTGCAGGCGATGCCGGGCGACCACCTCCGGGTGCTGCAGACGGCGGCGCTGCTCGGTGCACGGTTTAATCAAGCGGTGCTGCGCGAGGTGCTGCCCGCCGCGACGCCGCCGGTGCTCACGGCGTTGCAGAGTGCAGGCTGGCTCACGAGCGAGGGACCCCGCAGGGGGCGCTTCACGAATCTGTCTTCCTTCACCGCGGTTTCGCCGCTCTCACCGCAAGAAGCGCAAGTCGTTCATCTCGCCGCTGCTGCGGCTTTGATCGCCCAAGGAAAGGCCGACGCGGCTTCGGTCGACGCGCTCGAGTTGGCCAGTCATCTGACCGCGGCGGGTGATGCGGCGCGGGCGGCTCCGTTGTGGAAGCACGGGCTCGACCAAGCGCTCGTGCGCAGAGACCCCCGCACGGCCAGCCGCGCGTGGGCGGGCCTCTGGGCGGCGGTCAGCCTCTTGCCCGTCTCCGAAGCGCAGAAGCGCACGCAGGTTGACGCGTTGGCTCGGTCGGCTGCGCAGTCGCTCGTGGTGGAAGACGTCGCGCGTGCCCGGGCGTTGCTCAACGGGGTGAGCGCGCAAGCCGCCAGCCTCGCCGTGCCTTCGCCGGAATATCTGCTGCTCGAGGCGCGGGTGCTTCGGCTCGAGGGCCGGCGCGTGAAGGCAGTCGAAGTGCTCGCCGCGGCAGAGCAGGCAGCGGCCGGCAGCGCCGTGCTCGCGCTGGTGCTCGCCGAGCGGGGTGAAGGGCGCGAGGTGGAAGGCGATCTCGACGGTGCCTCCCAGGCGCTCGAGCACGCCCGCAGGCTCGCTCCTGAAGCGGCCGAGCTGGCGCGGTGGCATGGCGAGGTCGATCTCGCGGCGCGGCTGGAGGCGCGGCAGGCGACCCTCAGCTTCGCGCGGCGCGACGTGGGGAAGGCGCTGACGCTGCTCGAGTCGTCACTGCAGAAGTGGCGCGCGGCTGCGTGGCCCTTCGCCGAAGCGCGCGTGATGGCCACCATGGGCACGGTGCTCGCGTATCAACAGCGGTTCCCTGAAGCGGCTGCTGCGTATCATGAGGCGAGCCTCGCGGGTGCGCGGTGCGGAGATCTCCGCTTTCAGGCGAGGGCGCTGTTGCAGCAGGCGAAGGCGATTCGCAAACAGCAGGGTGATTCGGCGTCGATGAAGTCGGTGGCGCTCGAAGCGCGCAAGCTGGCGCTGCTGCTGGGTTGGGAAGAAGGCCGGCTCGACGCCACGGCGCTGCTCGGTCAGTGACTCTTCTTTCCCTTTCTCAGGGAGACCGGTGAAATAGGTGCCTCGACTCCGCTCGGCACGAACGGAACCGGCCGAAATCCGTTCAGCCCGAGCGGAGTCGAGGGCGTACTTCAACAGTCTCCCGGGGGGAGAGGGGATCACTCAGTTCACCCAGACGATGTTCTCCTCGAGCTTGAACCACTCGTTCACGCGCGGCGCATACCGGGCTTCGATCGCTGAGCGCTTGAGTTTCAACGTCGGCGTGAGCAGCCCGTTGTCGACCGTCCACTCCTCGCGCATCACGATGAGCTTCTCCAGTTGCTCATGGGGGTCGAGCTTCGCATTGAGCTGAGTCAGGTGCAGCTGCAGCAACCGCGCGATCTCCCTCTTTTCTTCTGCGCCCAGCGACTTCTTGCGCCAGTGCTCCGCGAGCACCACGAGCGCGAACGGCTGTGACAGGTTCGCCCCCGACACGCACGCCTGCTCAAGCTCACCGCGCGAGAGCAGCTGACTCTCGATCGGCGCGGGCGCGACGTACTTGCCCTTGCTGGTCTTGAAGAGCTCCTTCACGCGCCCGGTGATGGTGAGCTTGCCGGTGCCGTCGATCTGCCCGCGATCGCCCGTGTGCAGGAAGCCTTCGGCATCGAGGCTCTCCGCGGTGAGCTCGGGGTTCTTGTAGTACCCCAGCATGGTGCCCGGGCTCTTCACCAGAATCTCCCCGGTCTCGGCGATGCGGCAGGTGACGCCGACCTGCGCGCGACCCACGGTGCCAGCGTTGTCGCCGCCCGGCTCAGCCACGTGCGAGATCGCCCAGTTTTCCGTCATGCCGTAGACCTCGCCTATCTTCAGGCCGAGCTCTCCATACCAACGCAGCAGCTCGGGCGGCGTGGGCGCAGAGCCGGTCACGCACCAGCGCACCTGATCGAGCCCCAGCCCCTTGAGGATCTTCTTCTTCACCAGAAGGTTCACGAGCGGAATCTTGAGCAGCCGGTTGAGCTTCTGCTCTGGCATCTTGGTGAAGATGCCCGCCTGGAACTTGAGCCACAGCCGCGGCACGGTGCCGAACAGCGTGGGCCGGGCGCGCGCGAGGTCTTGCAGGAACGTCTCGAGGCCCTCGGCAAAGAAGACCTGGTAGCCAATCTTGAAGTTGGTGGTCTCGAGCACGGCGCGCTCGGCGACGTGAGAGAGCGGCAGATAGCTCAGCAGGCGATCGGCCGGCGTCATCTTCGCGAGGTCGCAGAACAGGAAGCCCGAGGCCATCGTCTTGAAGCTGTGCATCACGCCCTTGGGCTCACCGGTGCTGCCCGAGGTGTAGAGGATGGTGGCGAGGTCGTCTGGGGGGCGGGTGACGCGGCCCTGCAGCGGCGCGTGTCGAGAGACCAGCTCATCCCACTTCGTCGCGTTCGGTACGGCAGGCGCCAGCGGCAACGCCACGCGGAGCACGTTGCCCGGCAGGCCCGGCTCCATCGCGGGGAAGCCGTCGAGCTTGCCCACGAAGACGAGGCTCGCGCCGCTGTGGTCGAGAATCTGCTTGATGCTGGTCGCCGTGAGCGTGGGGTAGATTGGCACCGAGACGTGACCTGCGAGCCAGATCGCCAGGTCCGACATCAGCCACCACGCGGTGTTCTTCGAGAAGATGGCGATCCGGCTCCCGGCCGGCAACGCGAGCGACGTGAGGTAGGTCGCCATTCTGCGGGCTTCGTCGAGCGCGGTGCCAAACGTGTACGTCTTGACCTGACCGCCACCCATCGGCTGCGTCAGCCACAGATCATTGGGGCGCTGTGCTTCGTGATCTTGAATGAAGTCGAGCTGAGTTTTCATTGCGGCCCCCGAGGCACGAGTGAAGCGTTCGGCTCAGGGCTATATCGTGATCATGCTCCGGTTGCTCGATGCAGACCTGTTGTGCACGCGCATCTTCGACGTGGCCGACACCATTAATCTGGAGGGCTGCCGCGCGTTGATCTCGACCGGCGGTGCGGAGATTCGGCGGTTGTCGCTGCGCCGCGAGGGCAGCGAGTTCATTCAGCTCTCCGACCCCCCGCTGCTGGTGGATCTGGGGACCCGCACCCTCACAGTTCAGGAGACGAGCCGCGAAGTCCGGGTGAGCGCCGCGTTGTTCAACCACGGCGCGATCTCCATCTCGGTGCGCGTGCCCGTGCCCAGGGGCACCACCATCGACGAGCTCATCCCCGTCGCCGACGAGCTCTACGACAGCAAGCTGCTCGACGCCCTCGCGCTGGAAGAGGTGACCAAGCTGCGCAAGCTGCTCGCCTCGCACTTCGAGAGCGCGCACATGTGGGATCAGACCGAGGGCTACAGCATCATCATGGTGCGCGAGCTGGAAGGCCGGCCCAGCGCCGAACAGGTGCTGGCAGCGCCGGGCCTGGCGAGGTTGCTGCTGGGTGAGAAGGAGACGTTGTCGGCCGCCGAAGAGCGCGAGGTGCTGGCGCATCACTTCAGCTACACGCCGTACGATCTGGCGATCTTCGAGTGGAACGCGACGTTCTTGTACGAGCCGTCGGGCAGCGAAGACATCGTCGACCTGCTCGAGATCGCCAACGCGCAGTTGCTCGAGCTGCGGTACTTCGACGCGGTGCTCGATGGAGAGCTGAAGCGCATGTACGAGGTGGTCGGTCAGCGGCCGGCGAGCCTGTTGTTCAGCCCGTACAAACGCCTCGCGCGTGAGCTGATGAAGACGTTGATCGAGCTGTCCGAGTTTCTCGAGCGCGTCGAGAACTCGCTGAAGATCGTCGGCGACGTGTACCTCGCGCGCGTCTACGAAGGCGCGATGAAGGAGCTGCGCATCAGCCGCTGGTCAGAGCAGGTCACCCGCAAGCACCGGTTGCTGCAGCAGACGTACGGGCTGCTCAAGGGCGAGACCGACACCAGCCGCGCGCTGACGCTCGAGACGATGGTGGTGTTGCTCATCTTGTTCGAGATCCTGATGGCCCTGTTCCGGGTCGGCGGCCACTGATGTTCTCCCTCTCCCTGCGCCAGCGGGGAGAGGGTCGGGGTGAGGGGCCCATTCCTCCCCAGACATGGAAAGGCGAACGCGGCGCAACCCGGTGATCGTCGTCACCGTGATCTGGCCACTGCTGCTCAGCCTGCTCGTCACCCAGGCTGACGCAGGCGCACCCCCGTTCCCCGTGCGCATCGAAGGCAACCTCGTCTTGCCCGACGAGGTCTACGCGAACATTTTGCAGCTCCCCGAAGGCGCGCGTCCGGATCTGGTGACGGCCGGCCAGCTCGCCGCGCAGGTGCACGCGTTTCTCCTGCGCACCGGCTACGAGCTGGCCGAGGTCTCCGCCACCATCGACCCCGACGGCCTCACCCTGCACATCGACGAGGGCCAGCTCGAGCGGGTGCTCTTCCGCGGCCGTTTCACCGTGCGCATGTTGCGCTTCCGCCTTGCGCTCAACCTGCCGCGAGAAGTCTTCAACCGGCCTCACCTCGAACGCGAGGTGGCAGAACGCTCTGAGGCGCTGGGCATCGAGCCTCCCGTCTGGGCGCTGGTGGAGACCACGCCACCTCGGCACGAGAGCGCCCAGCTCGAGGCCACGCCATCGTTGTTGATCTCAGGGCGTACCCTGGTTCGCCCCGGTAAACGGTACGAGCTGCACCTCACCTTCGGCCCGCCCGCGTGGAACACCGGCGTGGGCCTGTCCGTGCGCACCAGCTACTTGAACGGCCTCGAGCTGGGCATCAACACGCAGGGCGTATCGACGGCGCTGCACGGCGATCGCTGGCGGGTCGGGCTCTCGGGCGGGCTGGCGCTGCGCAACGACATCCCTCGCAATCACCTCTACGTGGTCCCCTCGCGCGTGGCGGGTGAAGCGCTCTGGTATGCGCCGCCGCTCGACAGCTCCGACACGCGCCCCTTCGTGCAGCTGACGAGCGAGCTGTTGATCCGCCAACGCCGTGACTTCGGCCTCGAGAGCTATCTGTCGGTGCGCACCGAAATCTCAGGCAACGTTTCGCTGCACCCGCATCGGCTGATGACGCTGCAGGCGGGCGGGGGTCTGCAGCACTTCTGGGTGGGCGGGTATCAACTCGGCGAGGGCCGGCTCGAGGCCGGCATTCCGCTCGCGCCCGAGTCGCGCCTGCGTGCGTACGGTGACGCCCGGCTCGAGCTGACCTTCTTCGACGGCGCCGGCCGCTGGGACCGCCGGCACGCGCTCGCGGTGCGAGGCCGTGTCTGTGCCAACCTGGGCCGCTTCGATCTGCCGCCGTTCGGCGAAGCACGGCTCGACTACCAACGGGTGGTTCCGTTCGGCTGGCACGACCTCTGGTTCCGCGTGCGCGCCACGTGGATGGGGGGCGACGTGCTCTTTCCTTTCGAAGAGGCGATGGGGCAACACCTGCCCGCGGTGTTCGGCGACGTGTGGCTGCGCCAAGCCGCCGGCCTGCGCATCGAGTACCGCCACAGCCTGCTGCGCGATGTCATCAAAGCGGGCGTGTTCACCAAGGGCCTGGTCTGGGGCGACGAGCAGCGCGCCACCGGCCTGGTGATTCCGCGCGTGGGCGTGGGGGCGGGCCCCAGCGTGCACCTGCTCCTCTTCGGCTTCTTCCAGCTCGACGTGTTCGTCGACTTCGCCCTCTTGTCGAACGGCCGCTTCGGGGTCGGGTTGCAGGTCTGGCTCAACAAGGTCTTCTAAAGAAAACATCCATGCCGCTGAACGAATGAACGATCGTTCAGCGGCACGAGTCAGCTTCAGCGAATCGCGCGGCGGCGGCGCAGGCCGAGCACCGGCAACCCGAGCAGCCCGGTGAAGTCACCCACCGCGCTGCAGCCTGCGTTGCCACCCGCGCCCTGCAACCCAGGGAAAGCTCAGAAACGTGAAGCTGCGCAGGCATTGAGTACACTTCGAGGCCGCTTCATGACCGACCCCGTTCGCCGCTTCGGCGACTTCCTCATTCAGCAGGGCCTCGTCACCGAGGGGCAAGTCCAGGAAGCGCTGGCCCTGCAGCCGTTGACCGGCAGCCGTGTGGGTGAGTCGTTGCTCTCGCTCGGCTACCTGACCCGCGGGCAGTTGCAGCGCGCCTTGCAGTTCGCGGTTCAAAAGGGCGACGCGGTGGTGCTCGATCGCCCGCCGCTCGGGGAGATCCTCATCGGGCTTCGGTACGTGACCCAAGCGCAGGTGGAAGCCGGCCTCGCCTCGCAGCAAAAGACCGGCAAACGCCTCGGCGAGGTGCTGGTCGAGCAGGGTGCCATCGATCACAAGCAGCTCTACGAAGCGCTGGGGCTGCAGGCCCGCATGTCGCCCAGCACTCCAGAGCCGACGCTTTCGACCGAGGCCCCCGTGCCTGCCAACGGCCTGCGCCTGATGGTGATCGACGACAGTGAGCTTGCCTGCGCGCTGGTGCAAGAGGCGCTCACCGCGCAGGGCTACGAGGTCACCTGCTTCGACGATCCGTTCCTGGCGCTCGAACAAATCGACTTCATCAAGCCGCACCTGGTGCTCACCGATCTCGACATGCCCGGCATCGATGGCAGCGAAGTCTGCCGAAGGCTCAAGCACGGGCCCACGCACTGGCTGCCGGTGATCATCCTCACCGCCAATGACGCAGATACGCAGCGGGTCAAGGGGCTTCGTGAAGGCGCCGACGACTACGTGAACAAGGGCGCCTCGATGGAGGAGCTCGGCGCGCGCGTCGAGACGGTGCTGCGCCGCACGCGCGAGACCGAGCGCATGCGAAGGCTCTTCGCCCGCAATACCTCAGAGGCGGTGGTCGAGGAGATTCTCCGCCACGGCGACATCGTGCTCAAAGGTGAGAAGCGCGTGGTGACGGTGCTCTTCGCCGACCTCCGCAACTTCACCTCCTTCGCCGAGTCACGCCCTCCTGAAGAGGTGATGCTGATGCTCAACGACGTGCTCGGGCGGCTCGCCGACGCGGTGCTCGAGTGGGGCGGCACGCTCGACAAGTTCTCAGGGGACGGGTTGATGGCGGTGTGGGGCGCGCCGGTTCGCCACGAAGACGATGTCTGTTCGGCGGTCAGCGCTGCGCTGCGCATGCACGCCGAGCTGCGCTCTTTGAATGCGCTCGACCCGAAAGGGCAGCAGTTCGAGCTGGGCATCGGGCTCAACACCGGGCCCGTGCTCGCCGGCAGCCTGGGGAACGCGCGGCGCACCGAGTACACCTGCATCGGCGACACGGTGAACGTGGCCAGCCGGCTCTGTTCGCTTGCGGGCCAAGGCGAGATTCTGGTCGGTGAAGGAACCGCCAGGGCGCTCGCCCACGTCGGCACGCTCGAGCCGCTCAGCCCGGTGCGCGTGAAAGGAAAGACCCACCCGGTTCCGCTCTACCGTGTCACCCCTGAGCTCGACGAAGCGCTCTCCGCGCAGCGGCGTCCGTAGAATGCAGTTAGAAAGAAGCCGATGACCTACTCGCTCGACGCGCTCAAGAAGAACCGGGTCTCTGCGCTGCTCTACGGCGGCACCGAAGCTGATCGCCGTGCGCTCGCCGTCGCCGCGACCGAAGAAATCGTGGGCGCTGGGTTGATCGAAGCCAAAGATGCGGCCGCCCTCGAGCGCGCCGTCACCAATTCCCGCGCGGTGGTCTACGTGCCTGACGTGACCGTGCTGCCGCCTGCGACGCAGCGGTTCGTGGTGCGCATTCTGCGGGAGCGGGAAGAGCGGCCCAAGCTGGTGCTCGGCCTGCCCACTTCCCCGGAGACCGCCGCCCAGAAGGGGGGCCTGACGGAAGACCTGCGCTTCTGGCTGACCCACTCCACGGTCGACGTGAAGGCCCGCTCCAGCCGGCGGTAAGGAAGTCCCTCGACTGCGCTCGCAGGGTTCATCGAAAGAGCGAACGCACACCGCTCATCCCGAGCAGGGGATCGGCTTCACCTTTGATTTCTTGCCGAAGAACGACCGGTCTTCCTGAGCGAAGTCGAAGGAGCACTTTCCCCTCGCGCAGCAAGTGGCATCTCGACTCCGCTCGATGCGAACGGTGCGGGCTGTTCCTTAGGAGCGGAGTCGAGGGATTGCCTCTTCTTCGCACTGCAGCCCCCTCGACTGCGCTCGGGGAGACCGGTGATGGAACCCGATTCCTATTTCCAAAAACCCTCTCGAGAGGACCGGTTTCCGCTCGGGATGAACGGGGCAGTTGAAGTCGCGGGCCTGCGCTGGCAAACACAGAGCATGGCTACCGACTCCATGGACGACCGCCGCAAGGCTCTCGAAGAACAGTTCTTTCAGCAGCACGAGAAGGAACTCGTCCAGAAGATGAAGGACGCCGCCGCGAAGGAGAGCTCGAAGGAAGAGCTGCAGAAGCTCACGGGCATCACCGACGTGAAGGTGCTCGAGGCGCTCGCTGAGCTGAAGCTGGGCGGCGCGGCCACGCTGGTGATGTCGCTCTACCCGGTGATCGAAGTCGCGTGGGCTGACGGCGCCATCGACGCGAAGGAGCGCGAGGCCATCATGGAGGCCTCCAAGAGCATCGGCCTCGAGAAGGCGAGCCCCGCGTACGAGTTCCTCGGCAAGTGGATCGCCGAGAAGCCCGAGCAGAGTTGGCACGCCCTCTGGGTCGACTACGTGAAGGCGCTCGTCGCGCACATGAAGCCCGACGACAAGGCGCTGCTGAAGGCCACCGTGCTGGGCCGCGCGCTCACAGTCGCCGAGGCCTCGGGTGGTTTCATGGGCGTCGCCTTCCGCGTTTCTGACGCGGAAAAGCGCGTGCTCGCGAAGCTCGAGCAAGCCTTCGCCTGACCTGCGGTTCTACGTCTGTAATTGCCTGAAAATGCTGGGGAAATCAGGCGCTACACGCCTGTTTCCTTCGTTGCCTCAGCGCGTCGCGCGGGGTAATTCAGCGCACCGATGTCAGACGAAATCAAAGACCCGCCCGCGGCATCTCCGGTCCCCCCTGCGCCGCCCTCGAACATCGGCACGTTGGTGCAGCGCTCCATCGAAGAGGAGATGCGCAAGAGCTACCTCGACTACTCGATGAGCGTCATCGTCGGGCGCGCGCTGCCTGACGTGCGCGACGGCCTCAAGCCGGTGCATCGCCGGGTGCTCTACGCGATGCAAGATTTGTCGAACACGCACGCGCGCCCGTACAAGAAGTCGGCGCGCATCGTGGGCGACGTCATCGGTAAGTATCACCCGCACGGTGATCAGTCGGTCTACGACGCGATCGTCCGCATGGCGCAGCCGTGGTCGATGCGCGCGCCGCTGATCGATGGCCAGGGCAACTTCGGTTCGCTCGACGGCGATTCACCAGCCGCCATGCGGTACACCGAGATCCGCATGGAGCGCCTCGTCGAGGAGATGCTCCAGGACCTCGACAAGGACACCGTCGACTTCCAGCCCAACTACGACAACTCGCTGCGCGAGCCCGTGGTCATGCCGTCGCGGTTCCCCAACCTGCTCATCAACGGCAGCGATGGCATCGCGGTCGGCATGGCCACCAAGATTCCCCCGCACAACCTGGGCGAGGTCATCGACGCCACGGTGCACCTGATCGACAACCCCAGGGCGCGTTGGGAAGACCTGATGAAGTTCGTTCAGGGCCCCGACTTCCCCACGGCTGGCATCATCGCGGGGCGCGAGGGCATTCGCCGGGCGTACGAGACGGGTCGCGGGTCGATCACCATTCGCGCGCGGGTCGAGGTCGAGGTCGACAAGAAGAACGGCCGCGAGACCATCATCATCAAGGAGATCCCCTTCCAGTTGAAGAAGGAGGTCCTGGTGAAGCAGCTCGCCGACCTCGTGCGCGAGAAGCGCGTGGAAGGCATCAGCAACATCGAAGATCACTCGAGCCTGAAGGACGGCGTGCGCGTCGTCATCGAGCTCAAGCGCGACGCGGTCACCGACATCGTTCGCAACAACCTGTTTCAGAACAGCTCGTTGCAGATCAGCTACGGCATTCAGATGCTGGCGATCGACCAGGGCCAGCCGCGCACGCTGGGCCTCAAGGAGATCCTCGAGAAGTTCATCATCCACCGGCGTGAGGTCGTCACCCGCCGCAGCCGCTTCGAGCTCAAGAAGGCGAAAGATCGCCTGCACATCGTGGAAGGCCTGCTGGTCGCCACCAGTTGGAAAGACTTCCTCGACCACATCATCGCCACCATCCGCGCGTCGAAGGATCCCGATGAGGCGCGCTGGGCGTTGATGCACATCGTCTCGCCGGCGCTCTACGAGTCGCCCAGCTTCAAGCATCTGCCCCGGCTCGACTTCACGTCGGCGAAGAAGTCGATGGACGCGATCGCCGCGCGCGCGCAGGCCGCAGAGCCTCAGTACACCGGCATCTCGCGTCAGTACGACCCGGGCTTCTCTGAGCTGCAGGCGCGCAGCATTCTCGACATGCGCCTGCAGCGCCTGACTGGCCTGCAGCAAGAAGAGCTCTTCCTCGAGCTGCTCGAGCTCTCGCGCGAGATCGCCAAGCTGGAAGACATTCTGGCCAACGAGTCTTCGTTGCTCACGGTCATCAAGACCGAGCTCAAAGAAATTCGCGAGCGCTACGCCGACCCCCGCCGCACGGAGATCGTGGGCGAAGTCGGTGAGATGTCGAACGAGGATCTGATCGCCGACGAAGACATGGTCGTGACGCTCAGCCACGCCGGCTACGTCAAGCGCACCCCGGTCTCCGAGTACCGCGCGCAACGCCGTGGCGGCCGCGGCAAGACGGGAGCGACGACGAAGGAAGAAGATTTCGTCACCGACTTCTTCGTCGCCAGCACGCACGCGTACCTGATGCCCATCACCAGCCGCGGCCAGTTGTACTGGCTGCGTGTGCACGAGATTCCCCTCGGCAGCCGCTCCGGCAAGGGAAAGCCAATCGTCAACCTGGTGCAGTTCCAGGAAGGCGAGAAGCTCGCGCAGGTGCTGGTCACCCGCGAGTTCGAAGAGAACAAGTTCGTGCTCTTCGTCACCCGCGCCGGCGTGGTGAAGCGCACCGACCTGACCGCGTTCGAGAACGTTCGTTCGTCGGGCCTCAAGGCGTTGGGCATCGATGACGGCGACGCGCTGGTCGGCGTGAAGATCACCGACGGCACCAAGGACGTCATCATCAGCACCGCTCAGGGCATGTCGATTCGTTTCAACGAGACCGAGGTGCGCTCGATGGGCCGCGCCGCGTTCGGCGTGAAGGGCATCACGCTGGAAGAAGGCGACGCGGTGGTCTCGGCCGAGGTCGTCGAGAAGGGCACCACGCTGCTCACCGTGACCGAGAACGGCTTCGGCAAGCGCACCGTCGAAGACGAGTACCGGGTGCAGGGCCGTGGCGGTAAGGGCATCATCGACATCAAGACCACTGAGCGAAACGGCCCGGTGGTGGGTGCGGTGCAGGTCAAGGACGACGACGAGGTGATGCTGGTGACCTCGGGTGGCGTGCTGATCCGCATGGGGGTCAAGGAGATCTCCGTCATCGGCCGCAACACGCAGGGTGTGCGGTTGATCGCGCTCGACGATGAGACCGAGAAGGTGGTCGGTATCTCGCACCTGCCCAAGGAAGAGGCGGTCGAGGGTGCGGGCGCCGTGGTCGCCCCGCCGCCGCCCGCTGAGACGCCGCCGGAAGCGCAGACTGAAACGCCTCCGGAAACGCCTCCGGAAGAGTGACGAAGGAAACTTCCTCTCCCTCTGGGAGAGGGTCGGGGTGAGGGTTCTCGAAATGGCCCCTCACCCCCAGCCCCCGAATCTTTCTTGCGCACACACGCGGCCCTGTGTGTCTCAGCGGCATGCGGATCTCTTTCCTGTCAGTCGGCCTGCTGGGCCTGTTGCTCGTTGGTTGCGGTGAGTCACAGCTCACGGTCAAAAAAGAAATCTGCGGCAACGCCGCCGACGACGACCAAGACGGAAAGATCGACTGTCTCGACCCCGACTGCTTCGCGGCTACCGGCTGCTGCGTCGACCGCTGCGATGAAGGCGCGAGCCTGTGCAGCAACGCAGGCGTGATGTCGTGCACGCGCGGCCCTGACGGCTGCCGTTCGTTGTCCGCTCCGGTGGCCTGTACGGGTGGCACGGTGTGCAGCGGCGGTTCGTGCGTGCTGACCTGCTCCGATCGTTGCAACGCGGGCGCCAAGCAGTGCATCGCCGCGGGCGCCTCCGCGGAGTGCCAGCAACTGGCCAGCGGCTGCTACGACTGGGTGGTCAGCGAGACCTGTGGCAGCTCAGCCATCTGCTCAGGCGGCGCGTGCACGTCACCTTCCTCCTGCCAGTCCACCTGCACCGCTGGCGCCTCACGTTGCACCGCGCTGGGCCAGGTGCAGACCTGCGTCTCCCTCGGCAACATGTGCACCGACTGGGCGTTCCCCTCGAACTGCAGCACCGGCTTCGAATGTCTGGGTGGCGCCTGCGTGATGAGCGCGGTGACGGGTGGTGGCGGCGGCTCGGTGGGCGGAGGCGGCGGCTCGGTGGGCGGTGGCGGAGGCTCGACCGGCGGTGGCGGCGGCTCGACCGGCGGTGGTGGCGGCGCGACCGGTGGTGGCGGCGGCGCGAGCTGCACCGACGAGTGCCCCGCGGTCGCGAACCGCGATTGCAGCGGCGCGGGTTTCCGCATCTGCGGCAACCTCGACGCCGACTCGTGCCTGGAGTGGTCGCCCGTGACGGCCTGCATGCAGGGTGAAGTCTGCATGAGCGGCACCTGCACCATCCCCTGCGTCGACGAGTGCACGCTGGCCGGCGCCACGCAGTGCAGCGGCAGCCTGGTGCAGACCTGCGGCAACTCCGACGCCGACGCGTGCCTCGAGCTGAGCGGCCCCACGGCGTGCGCGAGTGGTGGCACCTGCATGGCGAACCTCTGCCAGGCGCCCAACGCTCCGGAAGTGCGGCTGCTCTCTCCGCAGGGCACGGTGCAGTCGACGCAGGGCCGCATGCACACGCTGCTCGCCGACGCGACCCCGGTCGCCGGCCGCACGCTGGTTCGGGTGGAGTTCTTCGCCAACGGCATGAAGATCGGCGAGACCACCGCCTCGCCGCACCAGTTCGTCTACACGGTGCCCACCAGCGCTGCGACGGGCTCGAGCATCTCGGTGCAGGCGCAGGGCGTGGACAACATGGGCACGCGCGGCTTCTCGCAGCTCTCTACGCTCTCGGTGCGCAACGACCTGCCGGTGGCCAACTTCACCGCGACCATCGTGAACAGCAACGTGGTGCAGGTCGACGCCAGCGCGGTCACCGACACCGAGACGGCTTCGGCACAGCTCGAGGTCTGCTGGGACTGGGACAACAACGGCACGTGCGAGACGGCGTACAGCGCCACCAAGCTCGCGACGAACACCTTCACCACCTCGGGCACGTTCACCATCGGCATGAAGGTGCGTGATGCGGCGATGCAGGTGACCAGCACCACCCGCATGGTCTCCTTCGCCGACGTGCAGTACCTCGGCGGCGCCAACGTGATGACCACCACCTGGTACGGCACCATCGTGGTCACCGGCGATCTCACCGTGCCCGCGGGCCAGACGTTGACCATCGCTTCGGGCACGCAGGTGCTCTTCGTGCGGCAGGATCAGAACAACGACATGATCGGCGATCACACCCTCACCGTCGCGGGCACGCTGCTGGTCAACGGCACGGCCGCAGCGCCCGTGCTCTTCAGCGGCCAGGGCGCGACGGGCAAGGTCGCGGGCGCGTGGGATCGCCTGCAGCTCACCGGCGCAGGCTCGATCATCAACTACGCCATCATCGAGTACGCAGACGTCGGCCTCGACGTGCGTGCCAACGCGCAGGTCACGAACACCATCATCCGCAACGGCCGCAACGACTGCATCTCGGTCAACAACGGAGACAACGCCAGCTTCACCGACGTGACCGCCACCCTCTGCTCAGGCGAAGGCATCGAGGTGATCGCGGGCAGCACGGGCGTCACCCTCACCCGGTTCAGCGCCACGCAAAATGGGCAGCGCGGGCTTCACACCTCGGGCAGCAGCAGCGTCACCGTCGACGCCTCGAACTTCGAGAACAACGTGTGGGAAGGCGTGCTTGCCCAGTCGAGCACGGTGAACCTCGCGAACTCGACCGTGGCCTCAAACCAGCGCGCGGGTGTCTCGTACCTGGGCAACGCGGGCGGCACGGTCACGCGCAACCAGATCCGCGCGAACGCCCGAGAAGGTTTCCGCGTGGAGGACGACGCGACGGGCGCGCCTTCGCCGGTGGTGAACCTCAACAACATTCACAGCAACGCGACGGTGGCCTCGGGCACCGCTGAGCTGGTGGCGGTCAGCCTGGCCACCACCTGCACGATCTACAACACGGGAAACTCCGGCACGTACACCGCCCCCATGGGGAAGACGATCTCCCGCGTGCGCGTGAGCTACAGCGAGTCAGACAGCTCGACGAACTTCGTGACGGGCTCGGTGCAGACCGGCACCGGCACCTCGCTCGTGACGCTGAACACGGGCACGAGCAACCAGTGGCTGTACCTGCCTCCCGGCGCCACCTCGGTGCGGGTGAGCGTGACCGACAGCGGCTACTCCTCCACCACCGACTCCATCAGCATGAGCCAGCTCGAGCTGGTCGGCACGGGTACCTCCGACGTGGTGGCCGCGACGCTCAGCGGCAGCGTCGACCTCCAGAACAACTATCTGGGTACCTTCCCCAACGTGTCGTCACGGGTGAACATGAGCCGCAACACCGCGCTCGATCTTCAGGGCTTCACCGGTGTGTTGTTCGACTCCACCTGGGATCGGGGTCCGTACAAGTCGGGCACGGTCAATACGCAGACCTGGTCGGGCCTCGTCTACGTGACGGGCAACATCACGATTCCCGCGGGGCAGACCGTCACCGTCAACGCCGCCACGCAGGTTCGCTTCGTGAAGCACGACCAGAACGGTGATGGAGATGGCGACTTCACCCTCACCGCCACCGGAAAGCTCGACGCGACCGGCACGATGACCACCCCGGTGATTGTGGGCGTCCTCGCGCCAGGCACGGGCAACGGTTTCCAGAAGGTGGTGCTCGCTGGCGGCACGGGCAACACGAGCACGTGGTCGAACGTCACGGTGGCGAACGGAAGAACGGGTGTGGAGCTGCGAGGCGCCAGCTCGCTCAATCGCGTGACGGTGACCGGTGGCAGCGACGTCGCGGTCTTGCTGGTGGGGGCCAACAACGCGGTGCTCACCGACGTGGTCGTGACCGGCGGGTCCAGCGGTATCGTGTTGAACAACTCCGACATGGTGACGATCACCCGGCCCGATGTTCGGGGTACCACGCGCATCGGGCTCGAGTTGCACACGGGCTCGACGGGGGTGACGGTCTCGCGGGCGTTCCTTTCTACCAACCTCGTGGGCCTGGCCGTGTCGATGGGTTCGACTGGCACCATCGAGGACTCCACGATTCGCGACAACACCGGCGACGGCGTTCAGGTCGTCGATGCATCGCCGATCATTCAGTACTCGCTCATCACCTACAACGGCGGGAGTGGTTTCCAACTCTGGGGTTCGGGCACCACCACCGCGCGCTACAACATCGTGAAGTTCAACGGCAGCACGGGCCTCTCGGCGTGGACGGGCGCGAACGGGTCTCCGACGCCGATCTTCCAGTCGAGCAACGTGTACGCGAACGCGGTAACGGGCGCGAACCGGTCGAGCTTTGTGTCGCAGAGCCTCTCGACGACCTGCACCATCTACAACACGGGTAACTCGGGCATCTACACCGCACCCAACGGCAAGACGATTCGCCGGGTGCGCGTGTCGTACAGCGAGTCTGACAGCGCGACGAACTTCGTGACGGGACAGGTTCAGACCGGCAGCGGATTAGCGCTGGCCACCCTGAACACCGGCGTGTCGAACCAGTGGATCTACCTGCCCGCGGGCGTCACCTCGGTGCGCGTCAGCGTGAGCGACACGGGCTACTCGTCGACGACCGACTCGATCAGCCTGAGCCAACTCGAGATCGAAGGTTCAGAGATGCCGGGCCTGGAAGCGATGATCGCCACCGACACGGGCTCGAGTGACGCCCGCTACAACTACTGGACGGCCACCATCACCGACGTGCCCATGAAGATCTACGAGGCGCGCGTCGGGTCGATCGACTACTCCGGGTACACCGGCGCGGAGTACCCGTCGGGTACCGTGATGCAGATCGGGCCCCGGCCGTAGCCGTGACTTTGGGGGTGGGGGCGCTCAACTTCGCAACGCCGTCTCGCTCGTCCCCGGAACGACGATGACCTCGAGGCCCCCGAGCACCGCGCGGCCGATGGGCCGGCCACTCGCAAGTGACGCGACCGCTGCCAGCGCCGCGGCCACCTGCAGCAGCTCCATCTCCGTCATCTCGCGCGGCGAACCGTCCTCCAGCCGCAGCACGCGAGGGTGAAAGGCCTCTTCGAAGGCGAGCCCGACCATCTCGCTCACCACGCCCGGTCTCGGGTCGAGCGCGAGAATGAAGGCATCACCGAGCCCATCATCGTCGCCCTGCCGGGTCCTGCTGCGTTGATACGCGGCCTGATCAGGAAGAATGGAAAGACTGGGAGGCCGCCCCAACGTGCCCCCGACCAGCAACACCCGCGTCGAGCCCGGGTCGTTGCTGAAGGTCACGCTCAGTGGCGTGTGCGTGTTGAACTGCTGCCACGGAGCTGCCCCCACGAAGATCGCGCACGCCCTCAACCACACCTCGCCCGCGGCTGAGAACGCCAACGTGCCCAGCGTCTCCTGGTTCACCAACCCCACCAGCGTCTGGGCCGCGAGCGAGTGCACGGTCTGCGGCACGGGCTCGACGCGCCAGCCGTACTGGCTGCCGAACTCCGCCAGCGACGCGCAACACGACGCGCGGGCGTCTTTCAGCTCCAGCGCGACTTCCCTGCGAGCCTCTTCCCGCCGCTGCATCACCCGCGACTTCACCTGGCGGTTGCTGGTGTCGACCGAGAAGGCCAGCCAGCACTCGCGGTTGCGGTGGAAAATCGGGCCGCACTCCATCACGTAGATCATCGTCGTCTCTCCGGGGCGTGATTGCCCGCGGGAGGTCCGGGATGCAGCTCGCTTGCCAAGCAGAGGTGCGCCCGCGTCTCGAGAGCAGGTTCTCGTGAGTCGAGAGAAGAAGTGGAGCGTCGAATCAGACCGCCGCAGGAGACGCCCGTCTCCGATATCCTGCGCGCCACCATGAGCTCGAATCTCAACGTCTGGGGCACGATTACTTTTCCATCCAATTCGCAGCAGGCGTGGCGGAAGACAGAACTCGATGAGGGCGCTCCGGAAGTGGAGAGCGAGTACGGCAACTACTTCACCGCAGAGATAGAGCGCGAGTCGGTCGAGGACGTTCTCGCGCGCGCCTCTGATGCGATGCACTTCATTCATTTCGTGACCGAGGGTGATGCGGTTCACGTGCGCGCCGGTCTGTCGGAGGACGACTGGTCGCAGTGGACGGCGGTCATCGGCGGTCTCGCGCGTGCTGCTGCGAGTCTCGGCGCGACGGGAATGCTCGAGGTCGAGGACGACTGGCAGTACGTGGGCCGGCTGGTCGTGGGTCCGGAAGGTGCGAGCTGGGTGGATGCCGAGGATGACGAGTTCGCTCAGGACGAGGAGGGGAAGGAGGCGTTGATCGCCATCTTCACCAAGACGCTGAAGCTTCTCGAGGGCGGTTCTCCTGCAAAGAAGAAGAAGGCCGCTGCGAAGAAGAAGACCGCACCCAAGAAGAAGGTCGCTGCGAAGAAGAAAGCACCGAAGAAGACCGCGAAGAAGAAGCCCGCCCCGAAGAAGTCACGTCGCTGAGGGGCTTGCGGAGAGCTTCGCTTGTGCTCGTCGCGCGACCTCGCAGAGCACCAGATTGCACGGCTCGCATCCGCTGGCACAGCAGCGGGGCCAGCGCTCGGGCGGCGCCCTGAAGATCGGCCGCACGCAAGAGCGGTAGTACGACTGCAGGCCCACCTCATCGCTTGCAGCCGCGATGGCGGCGTCGAGTTCTTCGTCGGTCGGGTCAATCACAGCGCCTCCTTCTACGCCGTCCGCCTTTGCTCTGCGAAGCGGGCCTTGAAGTGCGTGGTGTCAGAGGTCATCGGTGTTGCGCGTCGCGAGCAGGCCTCTCGACTTCTGCCGCAGATGTTCATGTGACCAGGTCGGACCGTCGTTCTTGTTGCGCAATTTATAATCGACGTCGCCTTGCACGATGCGCCGTACGGTCAGCATCAGATCTCCTCGTCGATTGTATATTCCGCAACAATCGCGATTCTTCGCCCGAAGCAGAGAGGCCTGCCCGACCCGGCCGCAGGTGAAGATCTCGTACCTCTCCGTTTCCCCACGGCAAACATGAGCTCAGCTCCGCAGGGTCGCTTCGGGCGTCGCCGGCAGCACGATCGCCTCGAGCCCGTCGATCACCGCGCGCCCGACCGGTCTTCCCGTCGCCAGTGACGCAATGGCTGCCAGCGCACAGGCCAGGTGCAGCAGCTCGTCGGGCGAGATGAGCGCCGGCTTCGATTCCCGGAGCCGCATCACGACGGGATGAAATGCGGCGCCATACGCGAGGCCGACGGCGTGACCCATCGCGCTCGCGCCGTCGTCGAAGCCCATGATGAACGCGTCCTCGAAGGGAGGTTCGCCTGAGCTCGAGAAGCGCGAGTACGCGGCGAAATCCGGCAGCATGATCAGGCTCGGCGGCAGGTCACCCGCACCACCGACTGCCAGCACCCGCGTGTCGTGCGTTTCTTTGGTGAAGGTCAGGGTGAGGGGCTGGCGAATCGAGAACTCTCTCCATGGTGCCGTCTCGTAGAAGGCAGCGCACGATCGCAGCCAGGCGTCGGCGATGGGCGAGTACGCGACCATGCCGAGCGCATCTTCGTTCTCGAGCCCCACCATCGTCTGCGCCGCGAGCTGCAGGACACGTTCAGGTACCGAGGCCACGCGCCAGCCATGCTGACGGCCGAAGTCCCCGAGCGAGGCGCAGCAGGACGCAGGCGCCCCTGCGAGCGCCTTGGCCACTTCGTGCCGCGCGTCCTTGCGCCGGGGCGCCACGCGCACCTTTGCCTGGTCGTTCGTCAGGTCGAGCGCGAACACCAACCAGCAATCGCGGAAGCGGTGAATCACCGGTCCACACTCCATCACGTAGATCATGGGGCCGCGCAGTGCAGGCGGCTTGCCAGCGTGCTTCGAGGTGCGTGCTCGAGAGCGGGTTCTCGCAGGCCGAGAGACGCAAGTGGAGCGTCCGCTCAGACCGCCGCCAGAGACGCCCGTCTCAGCGCAGGTAGCCCTTCTCGGTGAGCAGCGCCTGCAGCGCCCAGAGAATCGACGCCGCCTTCGCCTGGTTTTCCTGAGCGGCCGCGATGCGGGCGACCTCTTCGGCGGTGAAGCCATCGTTCGCCTCCTCACCACCCTCGTCGAGAAACTCATCGAGCATGGTGTTGGCGGAAGGCGGCTTGTTCATCCACTGCTGTTGCTGCGTGAACCGCGGCGCATCACTCGCCGCGTCGGGCGTCGTCGTGTCGAGCTCGAACACTTCGCCTGAAGTGGCCGAGATGTGCGCGTCGCGAGCGCGGTTCTGGTTGGCCCGCGCGG
Source organism: Archangium sp. (assembly GCA_043773025.1). Taxonomy (GTDB): domain Bacteria; phylum Myxococcota; class Myxococcia; order Myxococcales; family Myxococcaceae; genus Archangium_A. The sequence continues at coordinate 27,033 of JAYVFP010000065.1, read as the reverse complement.
CCGGGGGCGCCTTGCCGTAATAGTGCTTGGAGATCGCCGCGCGGATCTCGTTCTCCGAGGCCACGGCGATCTGCAAACGAACACCCAGTCGAGCGGCGAGCGCGTCGATGGTGTCGAGCTCGGTGGGGTCGCTCATCGCGATGGTGGCAGTGCGGTTCTGCAGGCTCACCGGAAAGATGCCGTGCTCGGTACAGAACGCGGCGTCGATCTTCGAGAGCAGCGCACCGTCTCTGGGCACCATGCCGAGGTGAATGGTGGGCAGGTTGAGCGCCTTGCTCAGCGCGTTCATCATCGTCTCGTCGTCACAGAACCCCATGTCGACGATGACGCCGGTGAGCCGGCCGCCCCACTGCTCGAGCCGCCCCATCGCAGCACGCGCCTGGAACTCGTCGATGACACGAGCCTTGATGAGGAGGTCTTTGAGTTTCGCGACGTTGGTGCGGAGCGCCATGCGGCATTCAGCTTACTTGCGAGCGTGGTCGAGCGCTTGTTCCCAGCGTCCGGTGGCCTTCAAGACCAGCTCGATGAACTCGCGGGCCGCTCCGTGACCACCTGACCGGTTGGACACGAAATGCACCGCTTCCCGAACCTGCTCGACGGCATCCGAGGGGCACCCAGACAGGCCAGCGCGGTTCAAAGCCGGGAGATCATTCACGTCATCGCCCATGTAGGCAGTCTGGGCGGGGGTGACCCCAAGCTCGATGCAGAGCTCTTCGAAGGCGGGGCCCTTCTCGCGGCGGCCCTGAAAGACCTTGGCCAGCTTGAGCTCGGCGGCCCGCACTTCCACGATGGTGGAGCTGCGCGCGGTGAGGATGGCGACGGGCAGGCCGGTGAGCCGGGCGAGCACCATGGCGTGGCCGTCTTTGACGTCGAAACGTTTCATCGCCTCGCCGGTGGGGCCGTAGAAGAGACCTCCATCGGTGAGCACGCCGTCGACGTCGAAGACGACGGCCTTGATGTTCGCTGCGCGGTCGGCGGGCGTCACGGCTGATGACCCAGGGCCCGGCGAATCGCCAGCACGTCGCGCAGCGTCTCTTCGAAGAGCTCGAAGGTCAGTGAGCACGGCCCGTCGCACAGCGCCTTGTCGGGGTTCTCGTGCACCTCGGTGAACATCGCGTCGATGCCGGCCGCAGCAGCCGAGCGCGCGAGCAGGCCGACGAACTTGCGCTCACCACCACTCTCACCCTCGCCCGCGGAAGGCAGCTGCACCGAGTGGGTCGCGTCGAAGCAGGTGACCAGCCCCGCGTCACGCATCTGCGCGAAGCCGCGCATGTCGACGACCAGGTTGTTGTAGCCGAACGTCGCGCCGCGCTCGGTGCACAGCACGTTCTGATTCCCCGAGTCGAACGCCTTCTTCGCCTGGTGCGCGAAGTCTTTGGGCGCGATGAATTGCCCCTTCTTCAAGTTGACGCCCTTGCCGGTCTTCGCCACCGCGACGATGAGATCGGTCTGGCGCGACATGAACGCAGGCACCTGGATGATGTCGGCCACTTCAGCGACCGCCTCGACCTGCGAGATCTCGTGCACGTCGGTGAGGATGGCGACGCCCACCTCCTTCTTGACCTTCGCCAGCACGCGCAGGCCCTCTGTCAGCCCCGGGCCGCGGTAGGACTTGATCGACGTGCGGTTCGCTTTGTCGAAGCTGCACTTGAAGGCGTACGGCACGCCGAACTTCGCGCAGATTTCTTTGAGCTTCTTCGCGTGACGGATGGCGAAGTCTTCCGCCTCGATGACGTCGGGGCCGGCGATGACGAACAGCGGCTGGCCGGGACCAACGGTGGCGCCTGCGAGGGTGATGGACGGCGTGGGCATGGCCACCCTTTAGCGCAGCGCCCCCGTGAGCGAACTGGCGTTTCGAGCAGCCGCTCCAGGCACATCTCGAGCTGAGCAGCGCGTGAAGGGTCGTGCACGGAAGTCAGAGACGCGGCGTCTCGTGCTGAGACGGTCCCGGTGCCTTCCCTTCCATGAACTCGAGGCGGAGCGCACGGTCGTGCTTCGTTCCTCTCCAGGGGGGATCACCTGCCTTACTTGCGATCCCGCTGCAGCAACGCCGCGCGAATGAAGCCCGAGAACAGCGGGTGCGGCGCGAACGGCTTGCTCTTGAACTCGGGGTGAAACTGGCAGCCCACGAAGTGCGGGTGATTCTCGAGCTCCACCATCTCGACCAAATCGAGCTCGGTGTTGGTGCCTGAGAAGATCAAGCCCGCTTCACCCAGCTTGCCGCGGTACTGGTTGTTCACCTCGAAGCGGTGACGGTGACGCTCGCTGATGGTCTCCGTGCCGTACAGCCGCTGCGCGAGCGAGCCTGCCTTCAAGGTGCAGTTGTACGCGCCCAGCCGCATGGTGCCGCCCTTGTCCTTCACGCCGACCTGCGACTCCATGATGGTGACCACCGGGTGCGGGGTCTTCTCGTCGAACTCGAGCGAGTTGGCGCCGACCAGGCCGACCACGTTGCGCGCGTACTCGATGACCGCCATCTGCAGGCCCAGGCAGATACCGAAGAACGGCACCTTCTTCTCGCGCGCGTACTTCACCGCGAGAATCTTGCCTTCCGTGCCGCGCACGCCGAACCCGCCGGGCACCAGCACCGCGTGGCAATCAGACAACATCGCGTCAGCGCCCTTCGTCTCGACTTCCTGCGAGTCGACGAAGACCAGGTTCACCTTGCAGTCGTTGGCGATGCCGCCGTGGGCGAGCGACTCGTTGAGTGATTTGTACGACTCGCGCAGCTCCGTGTACTTGCCCACGATGCCGACGTTCACCTCACCCTTGCCCGGGTGCGTGACGGTCTCGACGATGCGCTCCCACTTTTCCAGCTTGGGGCCGCGCGTCCAGATGTTGAGGATCTCTGCGACCCGTTCGTCGAGGCCCTGGCGGTGAAACTCGAGCGGCAGCTCGTAGATGCTGCGCACGTCGGGCGAGGTGAAGACGTTGCCCGTGTCGACGTTGCAGAACATCGCGATCTTGTCTTTGATGTCCTGACCGATGTGACGATCCGTGCGGCAGATGAGCACGTCGGGCTGAATGCCGATCTCGCGCAGCTTCATCACCGAGTGCTGCGTGGGCTTGGTCTTCACCTCGCCCGCGGCCGCGATGTACGGGAGCAGCGTGAGGTGCACGTAGCAGGTGTTGCCCGCGCCCACGTCGTAGCGGATCTGGCGGATCGCCTCGAGGAAGGGCAACGACTCGATGTCGCCCACCGTGCCGCCCACTTCGATCAACACCACCTCGTGGCCTTCAGCGGCCGCGAAGATCATCGCTTTGATCTCATCGGTGATGTGCGGGATCACCTGAACGGTCTTGCCGAGGTACTCGCCGCGCCGCTCCTTGGTGATGACCGAGTGATACACGCGGCCGGTGGTGAAGTTGTTGAGCCGCGACATGTGCGAGCTGGTGAACCGCTCGTAGTGGCCGAGATCGAGATCCGTCTCTGCGCCGTCATCGGTGACGTACACCTCACCGTGCTGCGTGGGGCTCATCGTGCCGGGGTCGACGTTGATGTACGGGTCGAGCTTGACCAGCGTGATGTCGAGGCCGCGGTTTTCGAGCAGCGCGCCCATCGAGGCGGAGGCCATTCCCTTGCCCAGGGAACTGACGACGCCGCCGGTGGTGAAGATGAACTTTGTTTTTCGCTGGCGCATAGGCCGGTATTTCCTAAGAGCCCCCTCGTCGTCAACGCCGCAGATCCCGCGATTGGGCTACAGGGAGAACCTGCGCTGGTGATTCGAGAAAGAGCCTGGTGTCTCTGCCCTGAGTGGTGTGGACAGTTAGGCCCTACGGCTACGCGTGGGCTGACCCGGCCTACAAGTTGTACGAACGCGCGGCGCTGCTGGTGGGCGCAGATCAAGGCACGGCCTCGCATTACTCCGGCGTCGTGGCCAGCATGTGCGGCGTGGCCGGGGCGAACTTCCGCGCGCCCTCCGTACAGGCGGTGGTGGCCGCGGCCTTGGCCAAGCGATTTCCGGATCGGCCGATTCCCAACGTGTCTCTGGGCGGCCCGCTCCCCACGTCGTTGGGGTTGCCGGCGTTGGCTGCCCCGACCCGGGTGACCAGTGACGCTTCCGTCGAGCCGACCTTGTCTGATCGTCGTGACGGGGCCTGGCTGGGTTTGCGCGCGCGCGTCGACGCTCCGGATCTCGGCTTCGATGGCGTGGCAGGCGCAGGCACCGTGCCCCTCACCGCGACCGACGCCGCGACGCTCGCTGCGATTCGCGCGCGCAAGGGCAAGTCGAGCGAGGGCACCGACGCGTTGTTGGGCCAGCTCTACGACACGTACAAAGGCGCGAGCCGCACCATCTCTCGCGACATCTTGAGCACGCTGTCGACGAAGCAGGGCTTTCAATATCTGAGCGTGGCGAACCCGAACTACCCCACCAACTGGACTTCCTGCATCGGTTCGGCAGATGCGTGTGGCTCCAATCGTTCGATGGCCAACTACGACTTCGCGCTCAAGCTGCTCAAGTCAGACCTGGTGAGCACGGTGACGCTGCGCGCGACGAGCTTCAACAACTTCAGCTTCGATACGCACTCGGCCAATGGGCCGCAGATTCACACCAATCACCTGCGCATCGCCTTCGAGGAGATCGGCCGGGTGCTGCTCGAGATGTCAGTGACGCCCAGCGCCGTGAACCAGGGCAAGACGTTGCTCGATGAGACGCTCGTGTACGTGTTCAGTGACTTCGGCCGCACGTTCCCCAAGACGGGCAGCGACCACCACCCGGCCACCTGCGCGATCCTCGCGGGCGGGTCGATCATCGGGAACCAGATGGTGGGCGGCTACGACGAGTCGATGAATGGCTCGCCGATGGGGGCGCCGGTGCGGATGATCGAAGAATCGGGCGACGCGTTGGTGCGGCCGCCTCGCAGTCAAGACATCGCCGCGACGGTGTTGCACGCGTTCGGCCTCGAGGGCGGCCGCGACTACTTCATTCCCGGCGGCTTCGGGCACTACGACGGAGTGGTCGGCTGACGCGAGGCCAGACCCAGAGGGTCAAGCAGCGCTGACACCTTTAATGCCGCGGAGCAACGCGGCTACTTGGGAAGGCGCCGCACGAGGGAGCAGTGTGGCCCAGACCCTGCTTTTGGTTAAGAACGCACTGTGTCTTCTTCTCCCTCCCGGGCCGTCGGTTGGTGGCTGCTGCTGGTCGCCGCTGCGGTGTTCGTGCAGGTGGGGCTGGGCGGCATCACCCGGCTCACCGATTCGGGGCTCTCCATCACCGAGTGGAAGCCGCTGCTGGGCGTGATTCCCCCGCTCGATGAGGCCGGCTGGGCAGAGGCCTTTGCGCGGTACCAGCAGATCCCCCAGTACGTTCAGCTCAAGTCACACCTCTCGCCCGAAGAGTTCCGCTTCATCTATTTTTGGGAGTGGTTTCACCGGCTCTGGGGCCGTCTGCTCGGCGTGTTCTTCGGCGTGCCGCTGCTCGTGTTCTGGAAGCGCGGCGCGCTCAAAGGGCTCGAGCGGCGGTTGTCGGCGCTGCTGGTGCTGGGTGGGCTGCAGGGCGTGCTCGGCTGGTTCATGGTCGCCAGCGGGTTGCAGAACCTCGTGTACGTGAGCCACCTGCGGCTGGCGGCGCACCTGATGCTCGCGCTCTTCTTGCTCTGCGCGCTGGTGTGGACGGGGCTGGGCGTGCTCGTGCCCGTCGGGAACCCCGACGCGAAGTTGCACCGAGCGGGGTGGGTGCTGCTGGGGCTGCTCGCGGTGCAGTTGACGTGGGGCGCGTTCATGGCGGGCCTCAAGGCGGTGTTGATGGCGCCCACCTGGCCGGACATCAACGGTCAGTGGCTGCCCGCGGTGGTGTGGAGCGAGCTGCCGTGGCAACACCCGCTCTCGGTGCACTTCATTCACCGGACCCTGGGGTACGGGCTGCTGGTTGGCTTCGCGGTGTTCTGGTGGGTGAGCCGCCGGGCGCTGCGCTGGGAGCGGCATCTGGTGCTCGGGCTCGCGCTCGTGCAGGTGGTGCTTGGGGTGGTGACGGTCTTGTACTCGACGCAACCGGGGGCGCTGTTGTGGCTGGGGCTTGCGCATCAGCTCACCGGCACCGCGTTGTTGGCATCGCTGGTTGCCGCGACGAAAGCGTCGGCCGGCCCCAGCGCTTCGAAGGCCCTCACCCCGACCCTGCGAGGGAGTTTCGAGTAGGACCCGGACCGCGAATGATCCAGCAAGCCGACGAATCGAGCGCAGCCGAGCTGCCACTTGCTGCGCGAGGAGCAAGCCCACACCGTTCGCATCGAGCGAAGTCGAGATGCCACTTACTGCGCGAGGCGGAAGTGCTCCTTCGACTTCGCTCAGGAGGACCGGTTGTTCTTCGGAAAGAAATCGAAGGTGAAGCCGGTCCCCTGCTCAGAGGGACCGGTGCGGTGGCGATTCTTCTACTGCTCTTGACCGGCTGCTCCATCGCGCAGGGCATCGTGCGCTCGAGCAACGACCTGCCCGAGTACACCCACGACGAAGGCACCTGGCGCCACCTCGACGTCACCATGCGCGACGGCGTGAAGCTGCGCACCCACGTGCTGATGCCTGCCGGTCTCGAACGAGCGCCAATCGTCTTGATGCGCAACCCGTACCCGCGCGACATCCTCTTCAACTTCTCGTGCGGCGTGTTTTCCCGCTACGGCATCGGCTGCGTGGTGCAAGACGTTCGGGGCCAGCGCGAGAGTGAAGGGGAATGGCACCCGCTCGTGCACGAGGTCGACGACGGCGAAGACACGCTGGCCTGGCTCGACGCGCAGCCCTTCGCCGAGTCGATCGCGCTCTACGGTCAGTCGTATCTCGCGGGCACGGCGCTGGCTGCGTCGACGAAGCTGCCGGCCAAGGTGAAGACCCTGGTGCTCGCGGTGTTCGGCACCGACCTGCGTCCCGTCGTCTCTGAGCGAGGCCTCTTCCCCCATGAGCTCCTCACCGCGTGGGCCTCGTACATGCCGTCGCGCGAGCGGCCCGCAGACGCTCAACGGTCCTTCGAGTCAGCGCTCGCGTTCCGGCCGCACTTCGAGTGCGACGAGCTGTCGTTCGGGGGCAAGCGCGGTTGGTATCGCGACTGGCTCGAAGCGGCGCTGCCGTCTTCGCCCGTGTGGCTGCTGGCGGCGAATCAGAAGCTGAAAGAAGTGCCCGAACACATCACGCTGCCGGTGCTCTACATCGAGGGCTTCGATGATCCGTTCCTCATCGCAGGGCTCGATACGTTCTCGCGATTGGCCAGCCGCGAGAACAGTCACCTCGCGCTGCTCCCCACCAGCCACATCGGCATGCAGGCCGGCGAGGTGCAGATGCCCGAGGCCGACGGGCAGTACCTCTGGAAGATGCCGGTGCCCTGGCTGCTGCATCACTTGAAGGGCGTGCCGTTGCCGTTTCCCGCGACCGGTGTGACGAGCTGGGCGCGCGGCGAGCTTACGCCGGTGCATCGCGAAGCGTGGCCGCCGAAGACGAAGGAAGAGCCGTGGGTGCTGCAGCCGGTGAAGAGCGACTCGCTCGAGCCCTGCGTGCAGCGTGCGCTCGGTGGACCTGCGGGCGCCCCGTCGTTGTTGTCGTATCGCTACAACCCGTTGCGGCCGTGGCCCAGTGAAGGGGGCGCGCGTGGGCTCGGGCTCAAGGGCCTGGTCGCGGGCACGTTGACGCCCGGCCCCGTGCGGCAGACGTGGGATTGCAGTCGCGCTGACGTGGTGCGCTTCGTGACGCCGGTGCTGACGGCGCCCAAACGAATCGCGGGCACCATGCGGCTCGAGCTCAACGTACGCAGCTCGGCGAAGGACACCGCGTTCTACGGAAAGCTGGTCGACATCGACGCGAATGGCATGGCGGTGCACGTGACCGATGGCGCTGCGACGTTGCGCCTGCCGACGTCACGCGACGTGGAATACGTGCCGTACGTGCCCCACGCGGTGCGCACGCTCGAGGTCGACTTCTTCCCCACCGAGTGGGTGCTCCAGCCAGGTCATCGGCTGGGCCTGTGGGTCAGCTCGTCGAACTACCCCGCGCTCTCCGCGCACCTCAACACCGAAGAGCCGTGGTTTCGCAGCAAGACGCCGTTGCTGGCCGAGCAGACCATCGAGCTGGGTGGGCCTTCGGTGCTGCGGCTCCAGGTCGCCGACTAGAACTCCCTCTCCCAGCGAAGCGGGGTGAGGGGCCGATTCGTCTACCGATTCGGAGCGAACAGATCCGTCAGTTGGCCGTACTTCGCGCGGTAGTCCTCGAACGACTTCTTGATCGTCTCCAGCGCCTCGGCGCGATCGTAGGTCTCTGCGATCTCGACGGGGGGATGCGGAGAGTCAGGCATCGCCTTGTAGGTGAGGAAGTAGTGGCGAAGGCGATCGATCAACGCGGGCGGCACGTCCTTCAAGTCCTTCCAGCCGCCGTAGACGTTGTCGCCCTTGAGCACCGCGATGATTTTGTCGTCGGCCTGATCGCCGTCGATCATGCGCAGGCCGCCGATCGGGATCGCCTCGACGAGGATCGCGCCGTGCTGAATCGGCTTCTCGGTCAGCACGCAGATATCGATGGGATCCTGGTCGCCGGTGATGCCGGTGCGGCCCAGCCGCTGGCCACACCGCTCACCCACCCGCGTGTCACAGAGGGTGCGGGGAATGAAGCCGTACAGGCAGGGCGGCTGGTTCGAGTATCGCTGCGGGCGATCCAGCTTGAGGATGCCGGTGTTCTTGTCGACCTCGTATTTGACGACGTCGGTGGGGACCATCTCGATGTAGGTGGTGACGATCTCCGGAGCCTTGTCGCCCGGGGTCACGCCGTGCCACGGGTGGGCCTGAAAGAAGAGGCCGAGCGCTTGAGTCAGCGAAGGTGTGGACATGAACCGTCATTACCACGCTCGACGAGCCAGCGCCGCTTCAGCCAATGGCACGTCTTCCGGCCGGTCGACCGCCTGGCCTTCGTGCGGAGTCACCCTGCACGCGATGCGGATGCCGTGACCGAGTGCACGCAGTTGCTCCAACGACTCGACTTTTTCGAGTGCCGTCGGGGGCAGGGTGGCCAGACGGCTGAGCACCCGCGCCCGGTATCCGTACAGACCCACGTGGCCCCAGCGCTGCAGCGTCGCGCCGCCCGCGTCGCGCTGAAACGGGAGATCTGCTCGGGAAAAATAGAGGGCGTTCTGCGCCTCGTCGAGCACCGCCTTCACCACGTTGGGGTTGGCGCGTTCTTCGTCTCTCAACGCACGCACCAGCGTGGCCATCTCGACCGTCGAATCGGAAAAGGCGCTCGCGAGCAGGGCCAACGCTTCAGGGTGCACGGCCGGCTCGTCGCCTTGCACGTTGATCACCACCGACTCCGCTGAGAGGCCCAGCCCGGCCGCTACTTCCGCCACCCGGTCGGTGCCCGAAGCGCAGTTGGGCGAGGTCATCATCGCCTCACCACCAAACGCGCGCACGGCAGCGCTGATGCGCTCGTCGTCGGTGGCCACCACCACGCGGGAAAAACACTTCGCCTCGAGGCAACGCTCGACCACGTGTTGCACCATGGGCTTGCCACTGATCAGCGCCAGCGGCTTGCCCGGGAAGCGCTGGGCCGCGTAGCGCGAAGGAATCACCGCGACGGGTGCAGACATGCGTGTGCTGATACCATGCGCGCCCATGCCGAAGATCGAGCGCAGTTCCTCCCTTGCCAGCACGCCCCGCACGGAAGCCGTCAGCCGCCCCAGCGCCCCCGTCGTGACCATTGCTCCCAAGGGCACCGTCACCGAATACGCAGGCCAGGCCGCGCCCCCCAAAGAGCTCGTGCCCCGCGGCACCAACGTCTCGAAGTCGGCCAGCCCTGCATCCCTCTGGGGCGAGGCCCCGAAGGCCGTCGAGCTGAGCCCCGAGGCTTTCGACAAGCTGTCCTTGCCTGAGAAGGAGAAGTTCATTCAGACCGCGCGCTCGGAGCAGCGAGAGTTGGGCTCGGAGATCGAGGCTCGCATCGAGGTGCTCGACGGCAAGTGGAAGAATTCGCGCTTGAGCACGCGCACCGAAGCGCTGCGCGAGTTTCATGAGTGCCGGGGCGGCGGGCTCGAGGCGGGTGTGCGGCGCAAGCTCGACGGGCTCATCGATCGATCTGAAGCGTCGCAGCGGAAGATCAACGAGCTGCGCGCGAAGATTGATCTGCTGCCGAAGACGCCGGAGTCGAAGAAGGCCAAGGCCGAGCTGCGCAATGAGCTCGCCCGTGAGCTGCGGCGCGCGCGGAATGAGCAGTCGAAGGTCGTGAAGGAAGCGACCGAGGTGGTCGACGCGGTCGGGCTCAAGACGGACCGGTTGGTCACCACCGAGCAGATCATCGATCCATCAGCGCCCGCACAGGGCTCGGGTCAGAGCCTGCTCGACAAGGTCGGGCGGTTCTTCAAGTTCGATTGGTTCTTCAACGCGGTCGGCTTCGGGCGCGAGAAGCACAAAGACAACTTCACGCAGAGCGTGGAGCGGCGCGCCGTTCAGTTCGCCGAGGAACGGGAAGCGAAGTTGGATGCGATTCGCGTGAAGGAAGATTTGGCGTTGGAGCGGGTTCGCCAGGCGATCGGCGTGAAGTTCCCTCTGGGAGAGGGCCCCTCGAATCCTCACCGCACCTGAAACGGTTCCGCGGCCCCCTGCTTGAGGCGCATGAACTGATTGGCCGGCACCCGCGTGAACTGCTGCGTGGTGCCCCGTGCATCGGGCCAACGCACCGTCACTTCATCCGCGCCTTCGCAGCCGCCCAGCCCGACGTGCACGGTCAGGTCATTCTGCATGCCGAAGTGCCCGTAGCCGCCTGACACCTCGCGCGTCACCGTGCGCCCGCCGGCCTTCACCGTCACCTTCGCGCCGATCGCGGAACGATTGGCCGTCGTGCCATCACCCTCGAGGTGCAGCAACATCCAGTTCGTGTCGTTGCTCTGGTTCTCATAGAGCCGCACCTCGTTCTTGGGCCACCGCCGCGCGCAGTCACGCGCCGTGCTCGCACCGGCCAGCACGTCGAGATCACCATCGCGATCGAAGTCGGCCACCGCGAGGCCCGACATGCACTCGTGCCGCAGCCCCCACGCCAGGCCCTGTTCGATGAACGTGCCATCAGCTTTCTGCTGAAAAATGAGCCCGAACTGATCAGCGTAGTCGCTGGCTGCCACCACCAAATCGAGTCGCCCGTCGTTGTCGAGATCGCCGCCGGCCGCCATCAAGCCGCCTTCGTTCCAATCGGTCGTGGGGTGCGGGAAGGCCAACCCCAGCGGCGCGTTGCCCGGCCGGGTGAACCGCGCCATCCCAGGCGTCGACACGTTCTTGAGCAGCTCCGACGAATCGCTCGCGCCGCCCGCCCACCAGTGGTGGATCTCCGCGTTGTAGAGCTCGTTCTTCCCGTCACCATCGACGTCGCCACACCAGGTGGTGAAGGTGTTGCCGCCATTGCGCCAGGCCGCATCATCGGTACCCACGCCCCACGACGTGTTCGGGTTCGGGCAGCCGATGGAGGGGTTCGCCACGCCCGCACACTTCGGGTCGGCGCGATTGCCCGTGCACCAGCACCGGAAGTTCTCGTTGTCGCGGTAGTCGACATTCGAGTCGCTCGCGAACCCCGACGCCACGCTCTGATCCACGAAGCGGCCCGCGCCATCGTTGCGGTAGAGCAGGTTGGGCTGCCGGCCGTACGCGCTCACCATCAACTCGGGGGCGCCGTCGTCATCCACGTCGCAGGCCGTCACGCCGTACGCGGGCCGGTGCTGGGTGAACTGCTCGAAGCCCGTCTCATCGGTGCTCAGGTTGCTTTGCTGGGTGACGTCGCTGAACTGTCCGCCGCCTTGCCCCCGAAACAGCCGAGCCTGCACCCCGAGGTAGCTGTAGCCGTACGACTCGTACCAATTGCCCACGAACACATCGAGGCGGCCATCGCGGTCGGCATCGGTGAAGGCCGCGCTGGTGGTGGGCATGCGCTCGGTGGGCAGCGGCGTGGTGGCTGACGCCTGCGCGATGGTGAAGTGCCCAGTGCCGTCGTTGAGGAGAATCTCGCTGCGATCGCCCGGGTCGGTCTCGGGCTTGTTGGGGTCGGTGTACGTGCCGGAGAACGCGTCGAGATCGCCGTCGTTGTCCACGTCGCCGAAGACGGCCAGTTGCGCCGAGCGGTAGTGCGTGGTCGAGCCACCGAGGACGTCGAACAGCCCGTTGCCCGTCTCGTCGACGAAGGTGCGGTACCCATCGGCGGTGGGGCGGTTCATCAGTTGCCACACCAGGCGCTTGCCGCCATCGGGCAAGTCGATGCGCTGACGCAGGTTGCTGGTGACCGCGTGCACCACCAGGTCGGGGTACCCGTCGGCGTCGAGGTCGGCGACGGTCAGCCGGTTGCCCACCAGCTTGAGGCCAGTGCTGCCCAGGTTCCACGCGTCGGTGGTGTCGATGAAGCGCGTGCCTCCATCGCGGGGCGCGCAGGCCACGGGCGCTTCGCCGGGCAGCCGCTCGACCACGTCGGGGTTCTGCAGCGGGGAAATCGGCGGCTTCACGCTCACCGGCGCCAACGCCTCGAACTGGGTCTGCGAGGCGGTGCTGAAACAACCCGAGGCCACGATGAGGGTGCAGGCGAGCGTGATGCGCATGCGCAGGCCGATACAACTGGTCGAGGCGCAGCGGAAGAGCGGCTGGCACGAACATCCATCGGCACACGGAGGTTTTGGCGACCGCTTCGGAAATAGGAACCGGGTTCCATCACCGATCTCCCCGAGCCCAGTCGAGGGGGCACTTGCAGTGCGAAGGAGAGGCAATCCCTCGACTCCGCTTTGGGATGAGCGGTGTCCGTTCGCTATTTCGATGAACCCTGCACTATTTCACCCGTCTCCTTCGCAGGGCGAGGGGGGGCTTCATCCGGCGGCGCGAGGAAGAACTCTCCGGGGCTGCGGAAGAAGCGGTGCATCACCGCGCGCGCAAGAGACACCTGGCTGCGAACGCCCAGGCCCCGAGCGCGCAGGGCCACCACGATGGCGAACGTGAAGCTCACCCCGAAGTTGATCAGACCCACCATCGGAATGGAGATCAACGCCGCCAAGAAGTCTGGTCGTGAGAAGACGGTCGGCCCCAACTGCACTGCCGCGAACGCGAGCTGACCTGTGACGAAGGTGACGTGGCGCACCTCCAACGGCAAGCCCACCAGCACGAAGAGCAGGGGCATGAAGCCCAGCAGAAAGCCGAAGCCCAGGTTGCCGCCGAAGCCGCTGGCCTGCTCGGTCAAGAAGCGCGAGAGCCGGCTCGCGCGAGCAGCTCCGAAGACGCGGCGCAGGGTGCGGTTGGTGGCGATCGCGCCCGGCAGCTCGCGCAGCACGAAGTAGTTCTCTGCCGCACCGGCCAGCAGGCTGGCGGCCCACAGCCACACGCCGGTCATCAGCGCAGAGAAGATGGTCACGCTGAAGAGGGGGTGATGCACGCGGATTATCTTCTCGGCGTACTCGGGGGTGAGCACTCCGTGTCCCACGATGGCCTCGAAGACGAGCGCCACGAACATCGCAAAGGGGATCACGACGAACACGTTGCCGATGAGCGCGGTGAACTGGGTGCGGCTGGCACGCGCGACGAGATCGACCAGGGGTGCGAGGTCTGGGTTTTCCTCATCGCGTTGCGCCTCGATGGCCCCCGCGAGGGTGGCGGCGGTCATCGCCGGCTGCTTGGTGGCAAGCGCGAAGTGCAGCAACTGCATGGTGACGAAGCCCAGGCCGTAGCCGAGGCTGACGAACAGAGACTCGAAGAAGGGGGGCGGATGCGCGGCGTTAATGAAGAACTTCAGCAGAATCATGAACGCGGTGATCGCCCCGCCGCCCGCGGCCGCGTCGAGCATGGCCTGCTGCTCACTGCGCGTCTTCGTCACGTAGTGCTCGCCCGAGCTGCCGGCCCGCTCGACCACGCGGCGCGCGAGCAGGCGGGTGCTCGATTGCCACAGCGCCGTGAGCGTCTTGTCGGCCACCGTGCCTCGAATGAGCTCGCGCTCCAGTTGCACCACGGCTAGCTCGCGGGCCTCTTCGAGCCCATACAAAATGGTGACCAGGTGCAGCAGGCGGGTGAGCAGGGCGTTGATGAGCTCGAGGCGGAACACCAGGTCGATGCTGATGCCGGTCTCGTCGAGCGAGGCGGTGACGTCGCGTAGGCACCCCCGGCACGCCGTGACGGTCGCCTGCAACGGGGCGAGCGGCAGTTCACCTACGAGCAGCCCCTTCACGTGCTCCGGCAGCAGCAAAAAGGGCGAGCTCGCGACCGCCACCGCAGGCATGCGCTTTCGCAGGTCGTCGCTGATGCCCTGCATGGCGATGCGCGAGGCGAGCAGCACCGCGGCTTCCCGCAGGCCCGGGTCGAGCGCGCGTTTGACGGTGTCCGTGTCGAGGCCGAGCATCGACGACAGGCGCGTGCGCACCGACTCGGGCATCGAGAGCAACCAGTCCGCGCGTTCCGGTGAATCGATGAGCCGGCCCAGCAAGCGGCTCACCTCGCGGCCCACGGGGTAGGCGGGCAGCAGGTTCTCAGAGAAGCGCTCCACCACCTCACCCCAGAAGCCGAAGTTCGAGGGCACGCCGGTGTCGGTGAAGAGCATCGTCGCCGAGCTGCCCATCAGCGCCTTGAGCATCACGCCGCGCAGGCGTTCGGCGAAGGGGGCGATCTCTTCGGCGGCGGTGAGCAGCAGGCGGGTGCGGGTGTCGATCTCCCGCTCGCCTTCCAACCGGCCAGGCGCCACGCCGCGTTCGAACAACCAATGCACGAGGTCTTCGAGCCACTCGACGCCGTTGTTCGTGGCGTCAGCGCTGGCCAGCGCATGCAGCCTTCGCAGCACGCGGTTGTTCGGATCGCTCGAGCCGAAGCGGGTGAGGAAGGTGTTTCTGTCGAGCAAAAGATGCGTATCCAAGCGGCGCACCCTAACCGTTCCGGCCGCCGTCATTCGAACATCGGCCGCGTTGGAAACCCTCAGGAACTTGAGACCTTGCGCCATCGCTGAAAGTGCTGAGCGTTGAGCGAGTAGGCTGCGTCCGCTCGTCACCCAGACCGTCGCCAGCCCACCAGCCCAGGCTCTCGGTTCGCCGGGTTGAACTTCTTGTTCTTTTCCACGCGCGACCTGCCGCCCCACCTGAGGAGCGGCTATTCTTCCCGCCATGACAGCGCAGGTGAGACAGCGCATGACGTACGCCGAGTACCTCGCAGCCGAAGAGACGGCGACCGAGAAGCACGACTTCATCAACGGAGAGGTCTACGCCATGGCTGGCGGCACCCGAGAGCACGGTGCGCTGTCGCTGGCCGTGGGAGCGGAGATTCGAGCAGCGCTGGCTGGGAAGCCAATTCGTGCGTTCAGTTCTGACGTACGCATTCGGGTCGAGTCGACTGGTGCAAGCTTCTACCCGGACGTCAGCGTCGTCCGCGGACAGGTCGTGGCGGCAAAAGAAGACGACCAGTCGATCGCGAATCCTCTGGTGCTGGTTGAGGTGCTCTCTGAGTCGACCGAGGCCTACGACCGGGGCGCCAAGGCCGGTCACTACCGACGAATCCCCTCGCTGCGCGAGTACGTCTTGATCAGCCAGAACGAGCGTCGAGTTGAGGTGCAGCGGCTGAACGAAAAGGGCACTTGGGAGTTCCACTTCTACGGACCCGGTGAGCACGTCGAACTCACCTCCACCGGCGTTCGCTTCTCCGTCGATGCCGTCTACGCGAACCCGCTGGGGTAGGTCGTCGCGGGCTACTCGCAGCCCTCCGCGATGAAGGCGCAGGCCGGGCAGTTGATGATCGCGCGGGGGATCTGCGTCGCCAGACCGCTGGCAAGGCACATTCCGCCGAGCGAGGGGATCTCGATCAGCGAGCACTGGCTGTCCACCTGGAGTCGGTGCTCCCTCGCGTGGCGCACCGGCAGTGGACGTTGCGCCTGCCCTTCTCCGTGCGTTTCAACGCGACGCCGACACTCGGCGCGTTGGGAGGCCCATCGCGTGGCGGTTCCGCGCGACGAAGGGGTCGACCAACCCGATGAGGTCGAGAAAACGGAGTTCGGGCGAGTGGAAGGGCGTGCTCCCCATGTCTTGCGCAGCCAACAGGCCACCGGGGCGCGTGTGCAGTTGAAGAAGGGTCACCGCTTCTCGGCCGATGACGTGCTGGTCGCCTGGAACGGCACCACGAACGCGCCGACCGCTCGGCATCGGACCTGAGAGTTATTCCGCGCTTTCTGGTGAATGTGGTCGCCGACTTTCACTACGACCGCTTCACCGCGCAGGCGAGCATGGAGTCAGTCGGCGACGCGTTCGCGCGCGATGAGGCCGCCGCCTGACGGGCGAGCGTCGGGGATCGAGTCGCCCTGGACGAGCTCGAGCACCTTGGGCAGCGCGATGCTGACGACTTTCTGGGCGATGGTTGGGTCGATGCCGGCCCTCTGCGCGACAAATTGCGCCACCTGGGGCGAGATGCCAATGGCGGACTCGGCGCCCGCCGAGAGACCGGAGGTCTGGTTCGCCATGCCCCCCTCCGCGGCCGACTCCTTCATTGCGCCCTCGATGGTGGCGGCGATCGCTGAGCGGGACTGCGCGTCATCGAGGCCCTGCTGGCGGAGTTGGTCGACGACGCTGCTGCCTGTGCCTGACTGGAAGAACTGCTTGATGATGGTCTCGAGCATGGTGGATCACGAAGTTGCAGCAGTCGTGCCGAAACGTCCTCCTGAAAGAAGGAGGGCGACATGGTCTCAGGGTGGGTGGTCGCGGTGTCGGTCCGCAGGCTCCATTCGATGCAGGCGCACTCCTGGGGTGGTCGAAACCGAGTCTCAGTTGAAGCCCCGGCCCGCGCGAGCGCCGGGTTCCCGCCAAGTGGGGTCTGCAAGGCAGTCCGTACGACGAGCAGCTCCTCGAGGTAGCGGTGAAGAGTCTTTGAGCAACACGCTCGACGGCTTCGCCAGCGCGCGGCGGGTGGCGGGTGACGAGAAGCAGTCGCCGAGCGTGCTACTGCTCGGCCATGCGCTTCCTCTTCTTGTTGCTGGTCGCCTCCCTGGCCCTGCTCGCTTGTGAGAAGCCGAGCGCACCGTGCGGTCCGGCCACCTGCAGCGGGTGCTGCGTCGACACGAAGACCTGCCTCGACCCCACGACCTCGGCGCAATGCGGGAGCCAGGGCGCGCAGTGCGCTGCCTGCGGTTTGTCCTTCACCTGCCAGGCGGGCTTCTGCATCCCCCCGAGCGCGACGGGCGGCGGCGCGGGCGGAGGTGGTGGTGGCACGGACGCCGGTACCGGCGGCGGGGGAGGGAGTGGTGGCGGTGGAGCTTCGCGCTGCGCCGGTACGCTCGTCGAATGCAGCGCCACCTGTGTCGATGGCCAGAGCAGCGTGGCCCACTGCGGCCGCTGCGGCGCTTCCTGCAGCGCGGGCGAGGTCTGCAACCGCGGCACCTGCGCGCCGCTGCCCGCAGACTGCCGCGCAGCGGGTGGCTGCGCTCCGGGCTACTTCTGCGAGCCCGCCAGCTTGAAGTGTCTGCCCGGTTGCCGGCTCCCGGTCGATTGTCCCCCGGGCGCCGCGTGCAACGGCACCACCTGTCAGTGCCCCGCGGGCCGTCACCTCTGCGGCGAAGCCTGCGTCCCCGACGACTCCACGGCGAGCTGCGGAGCGTCGTGCACCGCCTGTCCCTTCGAGCAAAACGCATCGGCGACCTGCGCGAGCGGCGCGTGCGGAATTCAGTGTGACCCCGACGCGCTTCGTTGCAACGGTGCCTGCGCGCTTTGTTCCACACCGGCCAACGCCACGCGCGTGTGCAGCGGCGCCTCGTGCGACTTCACCTGCCCCAGCACCACGCACCGCTGCGGCACGCAGTGCATCGCCAACAACGCGGTCGACGGCTGTGGCATGTCGTGCGCGCCCTGCGCCACCGACGCCAACGGCACCACCTCGTGCAACGGAACGAGCTGCGCGCTGCAGTGCAACGCAGGCTTCCGCCAGTGCGCCTTCGCCTGCGCGCCCTGCACCACGCCTGCGAACGCGACGCCCCTTTGTACCGGCGCTGCCTGCGACTTCACCTGCAACACCGGCTTCCATCGCTGCGGCCAGCAGTGTCTTTCGAACACCTCCGTCGACAGTTGCGGCACTTCCTGCACGCCGTGCCCAACCGTCACGCTCGGAAGTGCGAGCTGTGCGCAGGGCGCCTGCGGCATCACCTGCAGCACCGGCCTCGAGTACGCGGCGGGGCAATGCGGCGCGCCGTGGGCCTGGCAGCAGCGCACCTCCGGCACGCCGGGTCCCTCCGCGCGTTACGGCGCCGCGCTGGGTTTCCACGCGCAACTGAACAAGGTGGTGCTCTTCGGCGGCACCTCGAGCAACCCCGCAACTCCGCCCGCGGAGACGTGGACGTGGGACGGCGCGAACTGGGCGCAGTTGAGCCTCACCACGCAGCCCTCGTCGCGCAGCCTCTCCGCGATGGTCTACGATCCGATGCGCCAGCGCCTCGTGCTCTTCGGCGGCATGACCGTGGGCAGCTTCAATCGCCTCAACGACACCTGGGAGTTCGACGGCTCGACCTGGACTCGGATCGTCACCGCGGCCTCTCCGCCCATCCGCGCATCACCTGGCATGGCGTACGACGCCCAACGCCAACGCGTGGTGCTCTTCGGCGGAACGACGAGCGTGGACACCTGGGAATACGACGGCACGAGCTGGAATCAGCGCGCGTCTCCGCTGTCCCCGGTGGCGCGCTCTGCGCCCGCGATGGCCTTCGACGTCACGAACGGCGTGTCGGTCTTGTTCAGCGGCTTCGACCCCAGCCCCACGATGGCGGCCCTCAACGACACCTGGGCCTGGGGCGGCACGAGCTGGCGCCGGCAGACCACCCCCGTCGCTCCACCCGCGCGCACCGGCCACGCCCTGGTCGCGCAGCAGGACGGGCTGCTGCTTTTCGGCGGCTCGACCTCCACCGCGGTCTACGCAGCAGACACCTGGATGTGGAACGGGCTCGGGTGGAACGCGCGCGCGCCGGGCACTGCGCCTTCAGCGCGGTATCTGCACGGCATGGCCTTCGATTCGGTGCGCGGACGGGTGGTGATGTTCGGCGGCTACGGCACGGGCGCGACCGTTCTCTCCGACACCTGGGAATACGGGCTCTGAAGAGCGGAGGGGCGCTCTGAGTCGACCGTCAGCTTGATTGACTGCGGTGGGCGCAGCCGCCGTGGAACGAAGTGAGGTGAAGCCTCGCCGGAGGGTGAAGCGCGGCGAGAGGGGCGGTGTGACCCACGGGTCCACACCAGCCCGGTCGGTTGCCGATCCGGCAGCCCTGCGCTAGAAATATACGCATGAATGATGCGCACGCTCCGAGTCGTCGTCGGGCCACCAACCTCTCGCTGGATGCAGCGCTGGTTGCCGAGGCACGCGCGCTCGAACTCAACCTTTCGCGCATCGTCGAGGATCGACTGCGGGAGGTGGTGCGGGAGGAGCGCGCCAGGCGTTGGCTCGAGGAGAATCAGGCGGGCTTCGAAGCCTTCGCACGCTTCGTGGAGAAGACCGGCATCTTCAACGAGGACGAGCGCGAGTGGTGATCAAGCAATTCGACGTCTTCCGGAACCCTCGCGACAAAGTCCGCTTTCCGCTGCTCCTGGTCGTGCAGCACGATCTGCTTGGTGTTCTCCCCACCTGCGTGGTCGTCCCATTGACGCCTCAGCGCTCCTTCGGTGAGAAACCCGCGAGACGCTTGAATCCTGTGTTTCAGGTCGACGGCCGCGCCATGGTCATGCTCACGCAGATGCTTGGGGCGGTGTCGACGTCGTCGCTGACAAAGAAGGTCGCGCACCTCGGTACCAAGCACAGCGAGATCATCGGCGCGCTCGACGTGGTCTTCACCGGAATCTGATCGACGTGCCGGGGTCTGGCACGACCTTCACCATTCAACTGCAGAAGCGCTCCACCATCTCGCCCCAGAGCAAAAGATGCGGGTCCACGCGGCGCACCCTGACCGTTCCGGCCGCCCTCATTCGAACATCGGCCGCGTGGGGCACCCTCAGTAACTTGAGACCTTGCGCCATCACTGTCTGTTGTGAGGGGATGCGCCCGCCCTGGCCGTGGGAATCGATTTCAATGAGACCGTTCCTCGCAGCAACCCTCATCTTGGCGCTCGGTGCTTGCCCTGAACCGCCGCCGCCTCCGAAGTGGGCCGTGTTGGCCCAGAAGCTCCCCAATGCGTTGCTCTCCGTCTGGGGCACTGCGGCCAACGACGTGTGGACGGTGGGCTCGGACACCGGTGATGGCAAAGGCCCGCTGGTGCTGCACTTCGACGGCACCACGTGGTCGCGGTTGGAGACCTTCGTCAGAGGCGATCTCTGGTGGGTGTTCGGCTTCGTCGACGGGCCGGTGTATCTGGGCGGCGAAAACGGCCTCATCCTCCGGTATCAGAATGGTGCTTTCACGCGGCTGACCACGCCCGGCACTGCGGTCGTTTCTGGCATCTGGGGTGCAGAGCCCGGCGACGTGTGGGCGGTCGGTGCGGAAAGTGGCGGTGCCAAGGGTGCTTTCGCGTGGAGGCTGCGCGGCGGAGACGTGTTTGAAAACGCAGCCGGCTTTCCCCCCACGCTCGTCGACACCGCCGCCATCTGGAAGGTCTGGGGCCGCGGCGCCAACGATGTCTGGTTGGTCGGCTCGGCGGGCAAGGTGCTGCACTGGGATGGAACGGCCTTCACCTCGAGCTCCGCGGGCACCGGCGAGGCGCTCTTCACCGTGCACGCGAACGCTGAACGTTTTGTGGCAGTGGGCGGCTTTGGCACCGGCAAGCTGGTGGAGAACGATGGCTCGGGTTGGGTCAACGCAGCGCCCGCGGGCGCATCGGCGTTGGTCGGGGTCTGGCTCACCCAGAAGGGCGGCGTCGCGGTCGGGCAGTACGGCACCGTCTATTCACGCGGCTCCGCGGGGTGGACGGAAGAGGACACAGGTTTCAGCTTCTCGCAGTCGCTGCATTCAGTCTGGGTCGATCCGTCCGGGGGCATTTGGGCTGCGGGCGGCAACGTCCTGACGATTCCTTTGAAGGATGGCGTGCTCGTTCATCGGGGTCCCGCCGTTCCGGAGATACAGCTTTGAAACTCAAAACGTTGCTGGTCGCGGGTGCGCTGCTCACCGGGTGTCAGCCTGAGAAGAAGTGCGACGACACCGGTCACGCGTGCACCTGGGCGGGCATCGCCGGAGAGTTCGGCTTCAACGGAGATGGCCTGCACCGTCTGGAAACCAAGCTCTATTGGACGATGGACATGAAGTTCGCGGCCGACGGAACGCCGTGGTTCATCGACTGGAACAACCACCTCGTGCGCAAGGTGCTGCCCGACGGCAAGGTGAAGACGGTGGTGGGCTGGGTCGACCCCATCTTCCCGGGCGACGGCTCGCAAGATGAGCTCACGCCCGCGGGCGCGCTGGGGACCGACGTGCAGCTCAATCACCCGACGGATCTCGCCCAGCTCTCCGACGGCACGATGCTGGTGATGGCGTGGCACAACCACAAGCTGCGGAAAATCGACAAGGACACCGAGCGGGTGAGCATCGCCAGCGGCGCGGGCGCTGGCTTCTTCGGCGACGGCGCGATGGCGAAGGGCGCGTTGCTCAAGCAGCCCAAGGCGCTCGAGGTCGACGCGCAAGACAACATCTACATCCTCGATCAGCAGAACTTCCGCATTCGGAAGATCTCGGCTGCGGGTGTGATGTCGACCATCGCGGGTAACGGCCTGCAGGCCTCGGCGGGCGACGACGGGCCGGCGCTGATGGCCTCGCTCTTCTTCGAAGCGGGCAGCAACCCCGAGCCCTCCGGTGGTCTGGCGCTCCATGACGGCAAGCTCTACATCGCCGAGACGCTTGCTCATCGCATTCGCGTGGTCGACCTCACCACCAACGTCATCACCGCGGTGGCGGGCACCGGCACCAACGGCTTTTCAGACGGCGCGTTGCGCGAGGCCCAGTTCGACAACCCGCGCGACATCGAGTTCGGGCCCGATGGCCGGCTCTATGTGGCCGACACCGACAACAACCGCATTCGCGCGATCGACCTTTCGGCGGGCACGGTGAGCACGGTGGCGGGTACGGGTGAGCTCGGCCTCGACGCGAAGGACGATCTGCTGGCGACAGAGACCAAGCTCAAGCGCCCGTTCGCGATCGAGTTCGATCCCGCGGGCAACCTCTACATCTCGGACACCATCAACAGCCGCATTCTCCGGGTGGCGAAATGAACCGGATTTTGCTTCTGGGGCTGGCGCTGCTCGTCGCGTGTGGGCCTCCGCCGTGTGACTTCACGGTGGTGGGAAACATCTGCACCATCGCGGGCGCAGGCACCAACGGGTACTCGGGTGACGATGGCCCGGCGCTGAAGGCCGAGCTGTCGTTGCCGCAAGACACGCTCACCGCGGCCGACGGCACCCTCTACGTGCTCGACTGGAACAATCACCGCATTCGCAAGGTGGGCACCGACGGCATCATGCGCGCGGTGGCGGGGCGAGGAGAGCTGGGCGGTACGCTGGATGATCCGGCCAACTCGGACTTCAATCACCCGACCTCGATGTTGTTGGACCCCGCGGGGAACATGCTGGTGGCCGCGTGGCACAACTCGAAGATCCGGAAGATCGATCTCTCGAACAACGCGATCGTCGATACCTGCGGTGACGGCCGGCGGGCGTACTTCGGTGATGGCAGCGCGGCGCTCACCGCGACGTTGGATCTGCCGTCGAGCCTCGCGTTCGATCCCCAGGGCAACCTGGTGATCATGGATCAGGCGAACATGGTGCTGCGACAGATCGATCCCTCGGGCACCATCAGCCTGCGCGCCGGCAAGTGTGTCATCGACGCAGCGCCGCCTGCAGGCCCTGGTGCGTGCGCGAGTGGCGTGGCGCCGGTCGCGTGCCCGATGGCTTCCGGAAAGACCACCTGCGGCGTGCCTGCCGAGACCTGCAGCAAGCCGTGCACGCCCGGGTACGAAGGTGACGAGGGCCCTGCGAGTGCGATGCGCATCGCGCAGCCGTTTGGTCAATCGGCAGACCCCGGTGGGCGCATGGTCTTCGATGCGGCGGGCAACCTGTACTTCGCCGACACCAGCAACGCGCTCATCCGGAAGATCGACACGCAGGGCAACGTGCACCGCTTCGCGGGCCTCGCGCCCGTCGCAGGCGTGGCGCAGCGCGGCTTCTCGGGTGACGAAGGGCCCGCGACGTCGGCGCAACTGAACAACCCCGTCGACCTGGCGCTCTCGGATGACGGCACGATGTACTTCACCGACACGTACAACCACTGCGTGCGGTCGATCGATACGGCGGGAATCATTCACACGGTGGCGGGTACCTGCGGCACCGCGGGCACCACGGGTGATGACGGCAAGGCGAGCGCGGCGTTGCTCAAGCGGCCGTACGGTCTCGAGTGGACGGACGGGACGTTGAAGATCAGCGACACGGGCAACAACCGAATTCGCGTCATCAAGCTCAAGTGAAGCGCGCGGCGAACTTAAGGAGAGGGCTGACGCTGCTTCTGCTGACCCTCTGCGCCTGCGAGCCAGAGCCCACCTTCCCTTCGGACTACGCCAAGTCGTTCGCCGAAGTGCGCAACTGCCGGTCGAGCTCAGAACACGACTCCCACAACATCCGCATCCTCGCCTCGCCGTCAGCCCTCGGCCCGTACCAGAACCGAGACGCCGGCTTCCCCGTCGGCGCAACCCTGCTCAAAGAAGAGCGCGACTACGGAGACGTGTACTGCTCCGGCCCCGTGCTCCTCTGGACCTCGATGACCCTGCAGGCCGACGGAGGCTGGCACTGGCAATCGGTCAGCCCTGAGCGGCGCGTGCTGACCATGAACGAAGGCCGCTGCATCGGCTGCCACGCGAGCTGTGGTCAGTCACCCGACGGTTACGAAGGAACGTGCGCAGTCCCTTGAAGGGGGGCCGTCGCCATCCCAGTCACAGCAGTGTCGTTGCCCGGGTGCGGCGCTACGAATCGTCGATGGTCCGCTCCGCCTGTCTCGCGCTCTTGCTGGTCGCCTGCAAAGACAAGCCGGTCGCGGTGCCAGTTCTCGCGGATCCATGCACGAAGGTCCGGCAGCACTCCGGGCGTGAAGAGCTGGTCTGTACGGTCGACCTGATCGACGAGCCACTCGCCGCGTTGCTCTCGAACCGACCCGATCGTGACGAACTGCAGTTGCTCTTCACCACGACTGATCCGCTCAAGCTCGCGAGCGCCGCCCGAGTTCCCTGGGTGCGCAGCGTGCTCATCTACCCAGACAAGGATCCTGCAGCGCCGGCGGCTGATCTGCGCCAACTCCACGCGCTGCGTGAACTTCGCAGCCTGAACGTGCGCAGCGCGCTGGTGCGTGAAGTGGAAGACGCCTGGTCCTTTCCCAGGCTCACCACCTTGTACGCGGTCGAATCAGGAACGGTCGAACTCGCCGGAGCGCCCCGCACGCTGCGCGACCTGAGCGTGGGCCCGGTCGTCGATGACCTGCGTCCGCTCGCCGTGCTGACTTCACTCGAGCAGCTCGACCTGCCTGGCCTGCACCACGAGCTCGCGGGGCTGGCGCCACTCGCTGAGCTCGAGTCGCTCTCCATCGTCGTCTCCGGGAAGGCCGATCTCTCGCCGCTCTCCAGATTGACCGCACTGCGTGAACTCTCGATTCGGGGTGCTTCACTTCCCGCGCTCGCGGCCGCGACCGAGAAGCTGCCGCAGTTCACAAGGCTCTTCCTCGACGGTGATGAACCATCAGTCGACACGAAGGCGCTTAGCCGGCTCACGCAGCTGCAGCTGCTCGACTTTGGTTCCCTGCCCGTGACCGACCTCGCCCCGCTGCAGGCGCTGCCCGCCCTGAAAGAGCTCTCCTTGTGGAACGCGAAGGTGAAGGACCTCGCGGTGCTGCTGGCGTTTCCTGCGCTGGGCCGGGTGAGGTTGCCCAAAGACACGCCCGACGCGGTGCGCATCGAGCTTCGCAAGCAACGGCCCACCTGGTTCTGACGTTTTAGCGAAACGAGTGCAGCAACCACGGGATCAGCCGGCCATCGGTGACGAGCTGCATGTGATCGAGGCGCTCTGACTGCACGCTCACCAGCGGCGCCTTGCGAATCGCCAGCGGAAGTTCGTCATACAGCCAGGGCAGGGTGTCGAGCTGCACCGAAGGCGCATGCTTGCGGAGCATCCACTCTGCGCGTTGCTGCGTGTCGTAGCCGACGAGCACGAGCTGCCGGGGCATGGGTTGTCCGTCGAGCCACTGCTTGAAGTCGCTCTCGTTGCCGTACATGCCGTCGATGAGCAGCACCTGGCCCACGTTCTCGTGGCCGAGCCAGCCAGCGATGGTGCGGTAACCCCCCGAGTGACCCACCAGCACGATGGGCCCTTTGGGTCGTGTGAGCTTGAGGCGCTTTTCCACCGCGAGCAGCAGCTTCTCGAGGTCAGGCCAGAACACCGGATCCGTTCGCCCGCTGCGCGCTTCGGGAATGATGAACAGCCCATTGCGGCCCGAGTCGCGGAACTGGGTGGTGAGCTGGTGCTCGCGCATCGCCTGGTCGACCGAGGTGAAGAAGCCGTGCAGGTAGATGACGGTGACCGCGGTGTCGCTGCGGTACGAACGCGGGCGCCAGACGTGAACGGGCCCGTTCTCCTTCGTGCCGAAGCGGATGTGCTTGCCGTCATCGAGCAACTGCTCGACGTATTCGTTCTCGGTGGTGCGGCTGATCAGCTCGCGCGCAGGCGTGGTGGGCTCGCCGCCATCAGGCGATTGAGCCAGCACCAGGAGAAGCGACAAGAGACTCAAGGCCCACCGTTCTCCCCGAGCGAAGTCGAGGGGTCACGACCGTTTTCATCGAGCGCAGTACTCCCTCGACGCCGCTCGGGAGGAACGGGGTTACTTCGCTGCTGCCTTCTTGGTGATCAGCATGTGCTTCGAGAGCTTCTTGTCGAGATAGCCGTAGCGGAAAGCGAGCGGCTTGGCGTCTTTCCAGAGCTTCACGAAGTCAGCGTTGTACTCAGCGTTGGCGCCGAGAAACGACTCAGCGAACTTGCCGTAGGCCTCCTGCGTGAAGCCGGCCTTGGTGGCGAACTTCGGGGGAATGCCCGTCGAGTCGCTCACCATGAACTGCATGTTCTCGAGCAGGTAGTTGCGAATGGTCGAGAACTGATCGCGCCACAGCAGGTAGCTGGCGGCCTTGGTCATCGCGACGATGGGCGTGCGGGCCTTGAGGTA
Organism: Archangium sp.; assembly: GCA_043773025.1. Classification (GTDB taxonomy): domain Bacteria; phylum Myxococcota; class Myxococcia; order Myxococcales; family Myxococcaceae; genus Archangium_A. The sequence continues at coordinate 948 of JAYVFP010000065.1, read as the reverse complement.
GTTCTTCATGCCCTCGTCTTTGCCGAAGTGACTGTCATCGAGGTTCTGCGCGAAGTGGCGGTGCACGATGCGATCCTTCACGGGGTCGCCGCCCTTCTTCACCGCGATGAGCTCGAGGTTGTCGAACGCTTCCGAGAAATCAGGCGCGACCCAGACCTTGTTGAGCAGCTTCGCTTCTTTCTTCTGCAGCTCGTCGAGCTCGGTCTGGCCGAGGTAGCGGATGGAGCCGTCGGGGTTGGTCTTGAGGTACTTGAGGCTGATGGGCTCGTAGCCGTGCACCGCGAGCGCGATGAGGAAGAACGCGAGCTGGCCGGGCACTTCGCCGCGCTGACCCTTCATCAGGTTCTCGGTCTTCGAGTCATTCGCGGTCAGCAGCCCCGACGAGGTCGAGCGGATCAGCGCGAGCGAGGTCTTGAGCTGCTTGGTGGTGATGCCCTTGATGCGGCGCGGGTCACCGGCGTGCTCGAGCGACATCGTGGTGATCTCCCTGGCCTCCGGGTAGGTGGTGAGCGCGCTGATCAGGTCACCGCCGCCGAACGGGTAGACGACGGTGGTGGGCAGGCCCGCGGGCTTGAGGCTCTGGATGAACGGGGACGCCTCTTTGATCCACGTCGCGCGGTACAGGTCGGCGCGGCGGTTCAGTTCCTTGCAGTGGTCGGCGACGATCTTCGCGTCCATGCCCTCGGGCAAGGCAGCGTCATTTCCACACGCGACGACGCGGTAGAGGATCTTCGCCTCTTCGGTGAAGTCGAGAGCGGGAGATTGAGCAAGAATCGCCAACAGCGGGAGAGCGAGCATGACCCGCGCGCTTAGCAGGTCCCCTCTTTCTTCGGGAGACCGGTGAAATAGGTGCCTCGACTCCGCTCGGCACGAACGGAACCGGCCGAAATCCGTTCAGCCCGACAGGGTTGGCCGAAATAGAAATGACTCCAATCACCGGTCTCCCCG
>JAYVFP010000064.1:0-17335 GCA_043773025.1 Archangium sp. | reverse complement strand
CGGTAAGTGCCCCCTCGACTGCGCTCGGGGAGACCGGTGATTGGAGTCATTTCTATTTCGGCCAACCCTGCGAGCGGAGTCGAGGGGAGACCGGTGATTGGAGTCATTTCTATTTCCGCCAACCTCTGGGGCCGGTCGTGCCGGGTCAGAGCGCGGCCAGAATTCGTTGCGGCATCTGCGACAACGAGACTTGCCACTCGACCGCGCCCAGCTCGAACGCGACCTTCGGCATGCCGTACACCACCGAGCTCGCTTCATCCTGACCCAGCGTGTGAGCCCCCGCTTTGCGCATCTCCACCAAGCCCTGCGCGCCATCCGCGCCCATGCCGGTGAGAATTACGCCGAGCGCATTCTTGCCCGCGGCCCGCGCCACGCTGCGAAACAGCACGTCGACCGACGGCCGATGCCCCGCCACCCGCGGCCCATCGAGGACGCTCACCACGTAGCCCCGCGGCGTCGCGCGCACCACCATCTGGCGATCGCCCGGTGCAAGGAGCGCGAGGCCCTGCTCCACCACGTCACCATCGACCGCTTCCCGCACCCGCATACGGCCGAGCGTTCCGAGGCGATCCGCGAACGACCTGGTGAAGAACGCCGGCATGTGCTGCACCATCACGATGCCCGGCGTCTGTGCGGGCAACGACTGCAGGATCGATTCGATGGCCACCGTGCCGCCGGTGGATGCGCCGATGGCGATGAGGTTCTTCGAGGTGTTGGCCAGCGTCTGCTGCACCTGCGCGACCTGCTCGATGGCCTGCTGCGGCGTGCACACCCGGCTGCGCGCGTGCCACGCCGACCGAACCGCCTGCACCAGGTCTTCGGCCATGTCTTTGAGTGAGTGCGCGTTGCTGGGTTTGGACACCACCTCGACCGCGCCCGCGGCCATGGCCTCGAGGGCCACCTTGCCGCCGCGCTGGCTGAGGGTCGACACGATGACCACGGGCACCGGGTAATGCGTCATCAGCTTGCGCAAGAAGCTCAACCCATCCATGCGCGGCATCTCGAGGTCGAGCGTGACCACGTCGGGCTTGAGGCTGACGATGAGATCGCGCGCCACGTACGGGTCGGGCGCGGTGCCCACCACCTCGATGTCTTCCTCGGCCGAGAGAATCTGGCTCGACATGCGCCGCACCACGGCCGAGTCGTCGACGATGAGCACGCGGATCACTCGATGAACCCGAGCGACGCTTCGATCTCGATGCGCGCGTCGCCGATCGCCAGCGCCACCACCTCACCCTTCGGCGCGCCCGAAGGCAGCGGGCCTTCGTGCTCACGCACCATGGGCAACCCCAAGGCCCACGTCGAGCCCGCGCCGAACCAGCGCTCGAGCGCAGCGCCGGAGATCATGTTGAGCAGCTCACCCACCGCTGCGTGTGCGTTGGCCTCGACGTCTTCGTCACCTGGCTCTGCGCCCAGCAGGTTGGCGGCTGCCTCACACGCCACGGGCCAGGGCAGGCGCAACGTGATCCGCCCCGGGGTCGAGCCTTCGAAGGTGATGGTCGCCTCGACCAGCCTCGCCTCGAGGGGCGCAGCGCCCTCCGACAACTCGTCGCAGAAGAGGAACGCCGCTTCACTCAGCACGCTCTTCGTCACTTCACCTAAGGGACCCGCGAGAAGAAAAGGGCTCATGCGACGCTCCGTTGGGCGACCTGCTCGAGCACGTCGTCGACAGCCTGGAGCACCTGCTCGGGCGTGAAGGGTTTGGTGAGGTGAGCGCAGATGCCCAGCGTCTTGAGGTGCGCGATGGCCGCCTGATTGCGCTCGGCCGAGACCACCACCACGGGGATCTTCGAGAGCGCCGGATCTTTCGACATCGCCTCGACGAGCTCGGTGCCGCCCATCACCGGCATGTGAATGTCGGCCAGCACCACGTCGATCCATTCCCGGCGCAGCACCACCAGCGCCTCCTGGCCGTTGCAGGCCTCGTACACCGTGCCGAGTTCGAGCTTCGAGAGGCTCAAGGAGCGCTTCATCATCTTGCGGATGACGGGGGAATCGTCGACGACCAGAATGGAGAAGCTCATAGCTCGTGCTCGCTGGTAGGCGTCTTGATGGTGATGCGCCCCGTGTCGTTGAACAGGTGCGCGGTGCGGAAGGTGGTGCCGCCCACGTCTTCAGCGGCGATGGGCACGGCCGACTTCCACAGCAGCTTGCGCATCATGAGGTGGTTGCGTCTGCCGATCTCGAAGACGTCGGTGGCCGAGGTGATGGCGGCGCCACCCGCAGCCTTCACGATGAGGTTCCTCTTCTGACAGCCCAGGTCGTACATCGCGTGAAAGAGCAGCGGGATGCCGGTGTCGGCGAACATGTACGGCTTGGTCTTCGCCTTCTCGAGCGCGGTGCTCGATTGCGGCAGCATGTAGTGGATCATTCCGATGGCCTTCCGCACGGGGTCGTGGAGCATCACCGCGATGCACGAGCCCAGCGCGTAGGTGACGAGCACCGCACCGGGTTCGGCGCTCACCTGCATGTCTGCGATGTCGACGGTGAGCTTCATGCGACGCCCGGCCTTCGGTACACCGACGGCGCCACCACCTGCAGCGAGGTGCTCAAGCCGCTGAGCGTCTCTGCATGCCCGACGAACACCAGCCTGCCCGGCCGCACCAGGCGCTCCATCTGGGTGGCCACGCCCTGTCGAATGGGGGCGTCGAAGTAGATCATCACGTTGCGGCACAACACCGCGTCGAACGGCCCCCGCATGGGAAACGGAGGGCGGGCCAGGTTCAAGCGGGCGAAGGTGAGGTGCTGCTTGAGCTCGCGGCGCACTTCGTAGATGGCCTCGTCTGGGCTCGGGCCGTCTGACACCTTGATGAAGTGGCGCGCGCGCGCTTCGCGATCGACGGCCTTCAACTGCTCCCCCCGGTACCGGCCGGTCTTCGCCATCGCCAAAACCCGGGTGCTGATGTCGGTGCACAGCACCCGCCACTCGACGCCCTTGCCGGCGAAGAGTTCCTCCAGCACGAGCGCGATGGTGTACGGCTCTTCGCCGCTGGAGGCCGCCGCGCACCACACCGTGAACGAGGTCTGCCCACCATCCATCGCGCGGCCCAGGTCCTCTCTGAGCCGCTCGAAGTGAGCTGGCTCCCGGTAGAACGAGGTGAAGTTGGTCGAGATGACGTCGAGGAATTCGATCATCTCCTTGCCGTCGTCGGCCTTGAGCACCTCGAGATACGCCGTCTCAGTCGCGAGGTTCAGGGCCCGCAGGCGTTTGCCCACCCGCGCCGAGACCAGCGCCCGCTTCTCTTCGCCCAGCTTGATGCCTGCTTGTTCGTAGGCGAGGTCGCAGAAGGCGCGAAAGTCGGTCGGTCGCATGGGTGAGCCCTGGCCCTTCAGAAGCTCTTCAGCTCGCTGTCATCGAGCGGGATGAGCTCTTTGGGGTCGACCGAAGGCAGGTGCTCGAAGCCCAGAGGGGGGGGCGGAGGTGAAGCACCACGGCGGGGCGCTGACGGAGCGGCAGCCCTGGGCATCGCGGCGCGGGGGGTGTTGGCCCGGGCCTGCTGAGCGCTCTTCTGCGCCGGCTTGCGAGCGACCTGCGGCCTGGCGACGGAAGCACCGGCGCCGTTCACCAGGCGGCCGAGCTGCTCCACCATCTCGTTGAGCTCGATGGCCTGGGCCGAGAGCTCCTCGCTGGCAGACGCCGACTCTTCGGCGTTGGCGGCGTTCGACTGGGTGATGCGATCCATCTGGCTGACCGCGGTGTTGATCTGCGTGACGCCGCTGGTCTGCTGCTCGCTGGCGGTGGCCACGTCGGCGACCAGCGAAGTGACTTCGCCCGCGCTCGAGACGATCTCCCGAAGGATGCCGTTGACCTGCTCGCTGATGGCCGCGCCGCCTTCTACGTTGCGCTGCGCTTCTTCGATCAACGCCGCGGTGGTCTTGGCCGCTTCGGCGCTGCGCTGGGCGAGGTTGCGTACCTCTTCGGCGACGACGGCGAAGCCCTTGCCCGCTTCACCGGCGCGCGCTGCTTCGACGGCCGCGTTGAGCGCCAGCAGGTTGGTCTGGAAGGCGATCTCATCGATGGTCTTGACGATCTTCGCGGTCTCGGTGGCCGAGCTGCGGATCTTCTGCATCGCCTCGCTCATGCGGGCCATGCTGCTCGCCCCGCGGTTGGCGGCCTCGGCAGCCAGCTTGGCCGTGCCGTTCGCCTTCCGCGCGTTGTCGGCGTTCTGCCGGGTCATCGAGGTGACCTCTTCCAGCGAGCTGGAGACCTCTTCGAGGTTGCTGGCCTGCTGACTGGCGCCGTTGGCCAGCTGCTGGCTCGAGCTCGAGACCTGGCTGGAGGCCGACGCGACCTGCTCGCCTGCGCCGCTGAGGCCCGAGATGATGCGGTTGACCGGCAGGGTGATGGCGCGGGTCACGAGCAACGTCAGCAAGACGCCCAGGCAGATGGCCACGCACAGGCCCGTCAACACCACCAGCTTCACCCGGCTCAGCGCTGCGGCCATGCCCGTGGTGCCGCTCATGGTGTCGGCGACGCCTGCGTTGGCGAGGCCCTTGGTGGCTTCGTTGACCTGGGTACCGGTGGCGCCGCGCAGCACGCCGAGATCAGAGCTCTCGCGCATCGCCGACTGCACCACCTTGATTTGCGTGCCGTACTCGCGGGCGGCCCCAAGGGCTGTGTCGACGAACTTGAGGAGCTCCACCTGGTGGGTGGCCCCACGCAGCTGGTCGAGCTCTGCGTCGGTGGCGGCCAGCGACGCGAGCGCCTTGTCGAGCGCCTTGCCGTCGTTCTGCGCCTGCGCCTTCCAGGCGTTGAGGCGCGTCTCGGTGCCCAGCACCATCACCTTTTGAATCGCCAGCGAGTCGGGCCTGGCGCGCTCGAAGGCCTGGGCGGAATCCATGAAGCGCGCGGCTGAGGTGTTCATCGCCAGGCGCGCCGTGAGGATCTCATCGACGTTGCCCTGGGTCTTCTCGACCAGCCCGCGGTAGTCGCGCACCAGGCCGGACACCTTGCTGATGGCCGCTCCGAAGATGAGCAGCTTCGAGTGCTTCTTGGCGTGTTCTTCTGCCTGCGCGAGCCCGAGGTCGACCTTCTCGAGGTTCTTCATCGCCGCCGCGAGGTACTGCGGGTCGAGCGACATCTCGAAGGTCTTCATTTCCTTCATCGTGGCCAACGACGAGCGCTCTATCTCGTTGGCGATGCGCACCTGCGGCGCGGTCTCATTTGCCAGTTCGTTGGCGGCGTCGGTCTGCGTAGTGACCTCGTAGAGGGTAAAAGCCGTCACCAGGGAAGTGGTAAGCAGCACCAGCGCGTACCCGGCTGCGATCTTCGTTCCCAGCTTCAATTCGTCGAACATGTGATCAGGTCCTCAAGCAATGAGTGAAAGGTTGGTTTCAGCGAGCACGAGATCGAGGTCGATCAAGAGCACGACGCGTTTGTCCGTCTTGGCGATCCCCAGGATGAAGCGGGTCGCCTCGTCTGCGCGCCCGAAGCTGGGCGGCGGTTCGATGTGCGCGGCGGCGATGTTGCGTACCTCGAGCACTTGATCGACCACCACGCCGGTGGTGATTGGCCCCGAGGCCGTCTGCAGTTGGGCCACGATGATCACCGGTCGCGCGGCGGCATTGTCCTGGGAGATGCCCAGGTGGGTTCGAAGATCGACCACGGGGATGATTTTTCCCCGCAGGTTCACCACGCCACGCACGCCGTGCGGCGCGTGCGGCACGCGGGTGATGTCGAGCAAGCCGATCAGCTCGCGGACCTTGAGGATCTCCACGCCGTACTCTTCACCTCCGACGCGAAAGGTCATGTACTTGCCAGCCAGCGGTGAGCCGCGCGCGGCTTCGATGTTGGGGTGAGCGATGGCGTTCATCAGGGTCGTGCCTCCTGCTGCGCGCCCGGTGAGGCGCGGTGTTTGTAGGAAATGAGTCCACAGAGCTTGTCGATGTTGAGGATGAGGCCGACGTTGCCGTCGGAGAGGATGGCGGCGCCCGAGTAGAACTCGGCCTTGCCCACGCCCTGGCCGAGCGCCTTGATCACCACCTGCTGCTGAGCGAGCACCTCGTCGACCAGCAACCCCACCCGCTTGCCCATGCTCTCCACCACCACCACCAGGGCGCGGGTGGGATCTTTGCGGGCCCCCTCGACGCACAGCAGCGACGAGAGGCGAAGCATCGGGAGCACCTGCCCCCTCACCGAGAGCAGCTCGTCACGCTCGCCCATCGTCGTCAGCATCGCGGGGGTGGGCTGCAGCGCCTCGACGATGGACAGGCTGGGCACCAGGTACCGCTCGCGACCGACGGTCACGAGCATGCCGTCGATGATGGCCAGGGTGAGCGGGAGCACGAGGCGAAAGGTGCTGCCGACACCGGGCCGCGACTCGATGAACACCCGGCCGCGCATCGCCTCGACGTTGCGCTTGACCACGTCCATGCCCACGCCGCGGCCCGACAGGTCGGTCACCCTGGGGGCGGTGGAGAAGCCGGGCGCGAAGATGAGCTGGAAGACGTCCTGCTCGGTGAGCGCCTCGGGGTTCGACACCAGCCCGCGCTCGATGCCCTTCTTCAAGATGCGTTCGCGGTCGAGGCCCTTGCCGTCGTCGCTCAGCTCGATGACGATCGACCCGCCCTGGTGACTGGCGGTCAAGCTGAGCACGCCGCCGGGGGGCTTGCCGGCAGCGAGCCGCTCGGCGGGTGACTCGATGCCGTGGTCGACGGCGTTGCGCACCATGTGCACGAGCGGGTCTTCGAGCCGCTCCACCATGGCGCGATCCATCTCGGTGCCTTCACCCTGCGCGACCAGCACCACTTCTTTGCCCGCCTTGCGGCCGACCTCGCGGGTCAAGCGGGCCATCTTCTGGAAGGCGTTGTTCACCGGCACGGTGCGCATGCGCATCGCGGCGTTCTGCAGGTCGCGCGAAATCTTCCCCAGCTGGCCCAGCGTGTTGCGCATGGTGACCGAGGTGCTGCCGGGTTCGCGCGAGTGCTTGAGCATCGACTCGACGATGATCAGCTCGCCTATCATCTCCACCATCGAGTCGACCCGCTCGAGGTCGACCTTCACGGTCTCACGAAGTTTTCCCGCGGGGCGCGGTGCGCTCGGGCTGGGCGCACTCGGGGTGGGCGAGGCCGACTCCAGCTTCTCGAACCGCGGCTCTGGAGCGGATGCACGGGGGGCCGCGATGGTTGCCACCACCTGCGCGGCGCTGGGCACGGCCGCCGCTTCAGCTTCGGGCGGGATGCCGGCGAGGAACTCGTTGAGCCGCGCGACCAGGCCTTCGCAGTCGGGGTGCGACCTGAGCTCGAGGCCCGCTTCACACGCCTTCTTCAAGTCATCCAACATCGCGCGCAGGGTCGAGGTCGCCTTGAAGACGAGCTCCAGCGCATCGCCGGTCAGCGAGCAGCGGCCATCGCGCACCTCATTCATCAACGACTCGGTGGAGTGCGCGAGCGCGACCACCTGGGTCAGCTCGAGAAACCCCGCGACGCCCTTGATGCTGTGGAAGACGCGGAACAGCGCGTTGACCTTTTCACTGGTGGTTCCGGCCGACTCGATGTTGAGCAGAATCTCGTCGGCCACGCAGATGCCGTCGCCCGACTCCTGCAGAAAATCGCGCACCAGCTCGAGCGTCTCCTGGTCGCGGGTGACGGCCCTGGCCGCGGCGCTGTCAGCCGAAGGCGCGAGCTGCAGTTGCAACGAGACCGCGGCGGCGCTCACCAACTGGAGCACCTCACGCGGCGCGATACCGCGCAGCTCTTTGAGTTGGGTGATGGCCTTGCTGACGGTCTCGAGCGCCGGGCCACCGAGGGGCTCGAGCGCGTCGTAGAGTTCGATCAGCGCGTGCAGCAGTGACTCGAGGCCGGCCTCATCGGCATCGACACTGAGCACCAGCGAGGCGAGCTGCTCCAGCAGGGCGGTGGATTTCGGGACGCTCAAGGATTCTCCAGGTGAGGTGCAGTCCGGCTGTGCATCACCTGGACCACGCGGCTGGGCGGAGGAGCGACTCTCGTCTCAAAGGAAGATCAACTGGATCAGGCGACAGCGAAATCAGCTCGAACCCAGGCCCGAGGTCATCGCTGACGGCATGGGTCGAGAGCGCTTCGGGTCGGGGCAACGCGCGGTGACGGGCGCGCGGGCTCCAGGTCAGGCCGCCGAACACGGTCACCACGGGCCCGTTCTGGTGCACCGCGAGCTCGCTGCCTGCGTCGATCGCCAGGTCCAGGCCGACGGTGAAGCTCACGCCAGCGAACAGGCCCGCGCCCGGAGGCCGCGCCTGGGTTTGACCCCAGGTCGCCCACGCTTCACCGAAGAGCCCCACGCCGCGCCCGAGGTCAGTCGAGACCGTCAGCGTGGCGAGGCCCTGCGGCGAGGGGCTGCCCATCAGGTCGGTGACGGTGACCATCAAGTTGAGGTCTGCCTGCACCGCGGCGAACCGCTTGGAAAAGTACCACCAGCCTTCGAAGTCCCACGTCTGGGCGCCGGCCCAGGTGGGCACGGTCAGGTGCAGCGAGAGCGCGGTCGAGGGACCCCAGGTGGTCTCTTGATTGAGCGAGAGCTTGAGCCCGGGCTGCACGCCGTTGGCTTGCTGCGGGATGGCGTCGAGCAGCACCAGCGTGTTGCTCACGAAGTTGAACTGCACCCTCTCGTCGAGCGCGTAGGTGATCGACATCTGGCCGGCGTGCACGAGCTGGCCATCACCATCGCGGCCATCTGACCCGGCCAGCACGGTGACCTTCTGGGTAGAGGGCAGCGGCGCAGCGCACGCGATGGCGGGTGCACACCGGCCCGAAGCAGGCGGCGTGGCCGGTGGTGCGGCGGTGAGGTCTTCGGCGAACCCGGGCAGGCTGCCGACGAGCATCACCAGGGTGATTCGGAACATGAAGCGCGCTCGAGAGAGAGGGTCGCGTTCAGTCAGTGCAGCTGGCGTACCCCGGAGCGGCTGAATGATCCCGGGCAGCTGGGCGGTTCATGCCGGGTCTTCAGACCGATCCGGGTATCGGAACACACCGTCCCCCACCGTTCGCATCGAGCGCAGTCGAGATGCCACCTGTTCTTCATGCGGCAAGTGGCCCCTCGACTTCTCTGGGGGGGGACCGGTTGATTCAGTCTTCGGCGGGCGTACTGAGCTCTCGCACCAGCGGGCTGTCGGCAAAGCCCGCACCATTCTCGGCGGCCAGGCGGGCGAGCTCGGTGGCGGTGATCAGCTCTTCTTCGATCTCGATGTACGCCTCGCGCGAATCGTCGGGCTTCTCCTTCACCCACAACCGCATGGTGTCGTCGCGCACGTGGGTGGTGTGACGCACGCGGTACGACACGGGGATGCGGCCACCCAGGCCGTTGTACGTGACCATCGCCGTGCCAGGCGGCGCGTCTCGCAACCACCGCTCCACCAGCCGCGCATCGCGGATGTACGCGTCGAACGACCGGGGGCTGGAGAGGTCGTATCTGTCTTCATCTGCCGCCACGTACTCACCGAACGGGTTGAAGAAGTAGAACCCGTCGAACTCACTCGAGTCGACCTTGTCGAGCGTGCCTTCGGCGATCACCACCTCTGCGCCGAGCGCCTGCGCGAGCCTTCGCGACTCGAACACGAGCTCGCCGCGGCGCTCGATGCCCCACACCCGGTGGGCGGAATCGAGCGAAGCGATGGCGCAGAACTTTCCCACCCCTGAGCCCGCATCGAGCACGCGGGTAGCCCCCGCTTCGCGCAACAACCGTGACGCCGTCTGCGCAGCCTCCACGCTCGACCAGTACGTGCGCGACTTCTTGCGGGGCCGCTCGCTGAGCAACGCGTCGAAGGCTTCGTCAGAGACCGGCTCACGCTTGCGCAACAAGGCGCTGATGACCGCCGCTGGATCAACGGGCAGGTTGTCGTTCGCCGCGGTCGACTTCATGACCCGTTCTGTTCATGCCGGGGCGGGTTTCGCAACCGGTGGGCGGTGGTTATGCCCTCCCCAGCCTCGAATCTTCTGCAGCAGGAGCAAACCATGGCCGGTTATCCGCGACCCGAAGGGCACCACAGCCTGACCCCCACTTCCATCGTGCCCAACGCCTCGAAGGTGATCGCCTTTCTGGAGAAGGCGTTCGGCGGCAAGGTGGTCGATTGCTACGAAGGCCCAGGGGGCAGCGTCGCGCACGCTGAAGTGTTGATCAGCGACTCGGTGCTGATGATCGGCGACGCGCGACCTGGCCTCGACGCGATGCCGATCTCCATCTCGTACTACGTGCCAGGTGACGAGACGGTCGACGCCGTGTACCAGCGCGCGCTCCAAGCGGGCGCCACGTCGATTTCCCCGCCGCAAGATGAACTCTACGGACACCGCACGGCGACCGTCGAAGACGCCGGAGGCAACCACTGGAGCATCAGCGCGGTGGTCGAACAGCTCACCTCTGACGAGATGCACCGGCGGATGCCCGACGTGATGCACCTGACCTGACCTTCAGCTCACGTTCGGGACTCGAGCGCAGGGCGGCTGTTTCCGCCACCAACGCGCAGTAGGCTGCCGCCCCATGCGATGGATGGTCGTGATGTGTGCAGGACTGCTGGGTTGTGCTCCTTCGAGTGAGCCTTTCCCCGTCGCTCAGCTGCGTCAGGCGGTCCCCGGCTTGCCCGGTTTCGTCGGCGACCCAGGCTCATTGTTGGGCAGCTCGCTCGCCGCGTGCCCCGATGGCGGCTTTGTGGCGGGCGCCCCGGGCATCGGCACGGCGTGGTTTTCCGAAGCGCTCGACATGCCCGCGGCGATCGGCGACGGGCTGGGCCGCGCGGTGGCCTGCCAACGTGTCGGCGGCGTCGCGGTCATGCTGGCGGGTGGAGACGCGGGCGTTCGCCGGGACAACGCATGGGTCTGGACCCACGCATTCACCGCGTCGTCGACGAGCTCGATATCGCGCTCCGATGCACCGACGCTGCCGATTCTCGTGGGCGGTCGGGGCACCGTGCACTTCTTCAATCCGGTGACCCGCGCCGACATCGGCAATGCGCTGGGCAGCGTCTCGTCCACCAGCTTGCTGGTGCTGGTGCTGTGGATGCGGGGGCACCCTCGTTTTCTCGTCAGCTCCGGGGGGCGGGTTGAGCACTACACGTTCGATCCGCTCACCAACAAGGCGGCCTTGACCGGAACGTTCCACAACCCGGCCTCTGGCTTCGGCAAAGCGATGGCCGTCGGCGAGCTGCTCCCGTCACCAGGGGAAGAGGTGGCCATCGCTGCCGATCAAAAGGTGTTCATCTACTCGGCCATGGGCACGCAGTTGCTCATGCTGCCGGGAAACGAGGCCAGCTTCGGCGACGCGCTCGCGATTCAGCGCGACTACGGCGTGGGCCTCGACGCGCTGCTGGTGGGCGAGCCCTCGCTCGACCGGGTGCACCGGTTCATCGGCAGCGCGGGCACGGTGGTGAGCAGCCTCCCCTCGCCCGAGGCGATGTTCGGCGCGAGCCTGGCGGTCGACCCGGCGAACACCGTGGCGATTGGTGCGCCGCTGTATCAGGACGGCGGAGCGGTGTTCTTCGAACAGCTCAGCGGCCCTTCTCGCGCTGGCGAGGCCCAGACCTGCGTGGCCGAGGCGGTGTGCAGGACGAAGGGCGGCTGCGTCACGGGCGTGTGCGTCGGGGGCGTCTACTGCGACACCAGCATGGGCACCGGCGTGTCGGCTTGTGACGTGGGCGACCGTTGCGTGGTGGGTGTGTGTGTCAATACGCGGGATGCGGGGGTGGTCGTTCAGCCGCCCGATTCCGGGGTCATTCCCAGCATCGACGCGGGGACGTCGGGGAAAGATGCGGGGAGTGATGATGCCGGCGTCACGATCGAGCCGTTGATCTTCTCCACCAGGGGGTGCTCGGCCAGTGGGGCGTTGCCGGTGTTGTTGATGGCTCTGGCCATGGTGTTTCGGAGGCGTTGACCCAGGGCCTCACCCCAACCCTTTCCCGATGAGACTGTTGAAGTACGCCCTCGACTCCGCTCGGGCTGAACGGATTTCGGCAGGTTCCGTTCGTGCCGAGCGGAGTCGAGGCACCTATTTCACCAGTCTCCCGATGGGAGAGTGGGTTCAGTTCACTTTCCTTTTCTGGGTCTGGGGATGGCGTAGGCGTCGAGCCGGTTGAGCATCGTGCGCCTCGAGATGCCCAGCGCGCGCGCCGCCAAGGTCTGGTTGCCACCGTGCAGCTCGAGCGCAGCCACCACCTTCGCGCGTTCACCTTCGACGTCGGGTGCGACCATCGGGTGGTGCACTTCGCCGGCCGGCCGGGTGAGCGGCGTCGCGCTCAACTTGTCGAGGGGTAGATCATCGGGCCCCAGGAAGCGGTCGTTGGCCAGCAGCACCGCGCGCTCCAACATGTTGCGTAGCTCGCGCAAATTCACCGGCCACGCATAGTTCTGCAGCAGCGCCAGCGCCTCGGGGGTGAGGGTGGGCTCGGGGCTCTTGCCGAACTGCCGCGCAGCGCGGGCGATGAAGTGACGCGCGAGGCTCTCCAGCTCGGCGATGCGCTCGCGCAGCGGGGGAATCACCAGCGAGATGCCGTTGAGCCGGAAGAAGAGGTCTTGCCTGAAGTACCCCTTCGCCACCTGCGCCTCGAGGTCGCGGTGGGTGGCCGCGATGAAGCGCACGTCGATGGGCCGGGGGCGCACGTCACCCACGCGCATCACCTCACGCGCCTCGAGCACCCGCAGCAGCTTGACCTGGGTCGAGAGCGGCATCTCGCCGACCTCGTCGAGCAACACGCTGCCACCGTTGGCGCTCTCGATGAGCCCCGGCTTCGCCTTCACGGCGCCGGTGAACGCGCCCTTCTCGTGACCGAACAGCTCGCTCTCGAGCAACGTCTCGGTGAACGACGCGCAGTTGAATTTCTGAAACGGCTTGCCGGCGCGCGGTGAAGCGGCGTGCAGCGCTTCGGCGAACACTTCTTTGCCCACGCCGGTCTCGCCCAGCAGCAGCACCGAGATGTCACCCTGAGCGACCTTCTTCACCAGCGCATGCAGCGCGCGCATCTGCGGATCATCGACGACCACGCCTTTGACCGAGACCTGCCCGTACGCCGGGCGCTCGCTGGTGGCCCGCTCCCGCTCGACGCGGCGGTTGGCCTCGAAGAGCAGCGCGTCGGGATCGCGCCCGTCTTTGCCGTAGATGGCCGCGCCGATGAGCACGTGGGCGTCGCGTTTGTCGAGCGCAGCCGACAGCTTCTGCATGAGGGCCTGCGGGCTGCTCCCGGCGATCAACACCTCGTACTCACCGGGGCCGTACGAGGCGACCACGTCGGTGGGGGCGAGCAGGGCCGCGAGCGTCTCCTGCACCAACTGCGGCGACGAGGTGCCCTGGAGCTTGAGGCGCAGCACGGTGAACTGCACACCTGCTGCCTCGGCGCGCGCGCACTCTTCTTCCAGCCGGCCCTCGAAGTAGCCGTGGGTCCACAACCGGCGGGGGCGCGCGTCGACGTTGGCCTTGTCGCGCTGCACCACGATGGTCAGCGGTCCCATCTCGATGGCGTCTCCCACGCGCAGCCGCGCGCGATGGCCACTGGTCAGCTTCTCGCCGCGCAGCCGGGTGCCATTGGCGCTGCCCAGGTCTTCCACGGTGAGTGGTGGCCCTCCGCGGATCTCTGCGTGCTTTCGCGAGAGCGCCGGCACGTCGACGTGGATGTGACACTCGGCCGCGCGGCCGATGATCAGGTGACTGCCCGGCAGGACCGGGTGGCTGCTGATCGTCTCGCCGGAGAACACCAGCAGCCGCACCGGCCGGCCTGTTCCACCACCGCTGAGCCCCGACTCGGTGTCGTCGGGATCGTGAAGCGTCGCCTGCGGTTGTGGTTCGTTCACCCCCCTGTTCTAGCAGAACCAAACTATTTGCACTGAATGGGTAAATAGATGACCGTTGCTCCCCTTTCGGCGGAGCCAGCCTTCGAGGGCGACGCTTCATCACGTGGGTTGTCGTCTTTGTGTTTCCGGTGGCCGCCGTGTCCATTGCTCCAGGGATTGATGCCCACTCACAAACACTCGATACCGCTGTTCGCGTTGCTCGGTCTGGCCGCTTGTGGCTTTCCCCCCGTTGGGGGCGGAACCGGTGGCGGGGGCGGCAGCGTGGGTGATGCGGGTCCTGGTGATGCGGGCCTCGTTTTCCCCGACCTGAGTTGGACCTTCATCGGCGTGCCGGGCAGCAAGTGCGCGCTCGGGTCGCAAGCAGGCCTTGGGTACAACCCCGGCGCGAGCGACGAGGTGGTCATCTTTATGCAGGGCGGCGGCGCCTGTTGGAACAACGGCACCTGCCACCCTTCGCTCTTCCGCTGGGGGCCGGTGTGCAACTACGGCAGCGACTCGTTGTGCTTGTGGGACGACGCGGGCGGGACGAGGCCGCTCGCCGCCCACGTGGCCGCGGGCGATCCCTTCCCGGCTGACGGCGGCGGCGCATTCCAGGCTGAGCTCGCGACCATCAAGAACTCGCTGCTCTTCACCCGGCGCGCCGAGAACCCGCTGCGCAACGCGAGCTACGTGTTCGTGCCGTACTGCACCGGCGACCTCCACTCGGGAAACACGACGCGCACGTATCAGGTGAAGGCGGGCGCCTTCGACGCCGTGCAACTTGTGGTGCACCACTTCGCCGGGGCCACCAACATGGACGCGTACCTCGCGAACCTGCGCGGCCGTCATCCTTCAGTGCGCACCATCTGGCTGACCGGCGTGAGCGGCGGCGGTTACGGAGCGTCACTCAACTTGAAGCGCGTGCGAGCCGCGTTTCCCGAAGCGGCGGTGCACCTGCTCGCAGACTCCGCGCCCATGGTGCAGACCCCTTTCTTCGACGCGTGGAAGACGGAGTGGAACATGCAACTGCCCGCCACCTGCACCACCTGCGATGCGGGGCTCCCGGAGCTCATCCAATACATGATCGACGACGCGCCTGGCTCGCGGGTGGCGTTGCTCGCGTTCTCGGAAGATCAGGTCATCACCCGCTTCATGTACTCGGGTGGCACCACCGACAGCTGGCTCAACCCGCCGTACGGCACGTACACCACCAACCTGGTGGCGGTGGAAGATCGCTACGCGGCGAGCGCCAACGCGAAGTACTTCAGGCTGCCGGGGCGTGAGCACGTGATGCTGCAGCAGTACGGCACGGTGCTGGCCGATGGCGGCCTCAGCGCGAAGGTGAGCAGTCGCGACGGCGGCACGAACTTGAAGGCCTGGGTCGACGCGTGGGCCACCGGCGGGAGCCCCTGGGACCCTCAGCGGTGACCTGACCTCAGCGCATGCTCTCGAGGCCAGGCCCCCCAGATAGATGATCTGCTTGATGCCATGACTGACACAGGCGCGCGCGAAGTTGTCGGCGAGCAGCAGGTCGGTGTCGTGGAAGCTCCCCTGGAAGAGCCGCGACGACGGCATCATCGAGTGCACCAGATAGATGGCCACCTCGACGCCCTCGAGCGCAGCCCGCGTGCTGCTCGCCGAGAAGAGGTCGCACGCGCGCCATTCGACGTGCTCCGAGGGCGGTCGTGGGCTGCGGCCCAACGCCACCACGTCACAGCGGCCGCAGAGCTGCTGTACCGCGTGTCGCAAGCGCCCGTGCACGCGCTGGTGATGTACCGACGCGCGCAGCTCGAAGGTCGAGCACATCCTGGCAGCGCCGCAGGTGGCGCTGCTCGCCTGGTGGCAGCGCACCGAAGATCAATTCAGGCTCGAGGGCCACGCCACGGTGCATGGGCTCGAGGCCACCGGCGAGGCCGCGGTGCATCGCCACAAGAGCTGGCAACGACTGGGTGAGCGTCGCAAGCCGTTTCTGGGGCCCGCACCCGGCTCGCTGCTGGGCACCCCGACGTCGTCACCGGAGACCCCCGTGGCGCCGCCGAACTTCGTGGTGGTGACGGTTCGTCTCTCGCGCGTCGACTGGTTGCGGCTGGGTGCGGTGCACAGCCGGGTTCGGTACTCGCTTGCAGGCGCGCAGTGGCTGCGTGAAGAACTGGTGCCGTGAGGCTCGCCTGATTCTTCTCAAAGCGAGCGCAGAAAGGCGATCAGCGCTTGCTTCTCGTCGGTGGTGAGCCCGTCACAGGTGAAGCGGTGACCGACCGCGGTTTGCGCAGGCAGGGTCACCTGGGGGCGCGGCGAGAGACAGAAGAGCTCGTCGAGCGTGGCGATCGAGCCGTTGTGCAGGAAGCGGGTCTGCCACGCGAGGCCCGTCATGCGGGGGGCCTTCACCGCGCGCGTCACGTAGCTCGCGTCATCGCCCAGCCCGCAGCAGGGCTTCCCGTCGGTGCCGGGGTTGTAGATGTTCGCGTAGGCCGAATCGGTGCCGACCTCGGCGAACGAGTACGTGCGCAAACTCTCACCGCTCGGGCCGTCGTGACAGGTGCCGCACTGCTTCGTGATGAACAGCCCCGCGCCTGCGCTCACCTCGCCCGCCGACTGCTCGAGCGAGGGGGTCGACAAGGTGCGCACGTATTCAGCCAGCGGCGCGAGCCGTGCGGGGGGCCAGTCGGCCTTGCCCACGCCGATGACCACGAAGCCCTCGAGGAAGTTCTCGACCGTGGGAACGCCGCCGTTCCACGCGAGCTGCTCGTGCGCGCGGCCGACAGGCAGGTTCCACAACGAGAGAATGCGACTGACCGTCCACACGCCGTCGTCCACGAGAAGGCGATGCATGGGACAGGTGTGCCAAGACGCGGCCGGGCGCACGGGCTACGACGACCAGCCTGCGGGGACCCACGCGCGCAAGATGTTCGAGCGGCTGCTCATCGACCTCTCGTGGAACTCGTCTCGCCTCGAAGGCAACACCGATTCGTTGCTCGAGACCGAGAAATTGCTGCTCGAGGGACAGCCCGCGTCAGCGCGCAACGCCGACGAACGGCAGATGGTGCTCAACCACAAGCAGGCCATCGAGTACCTGGTCGAAAGCACGAGCGGGCTCCGTGTCGACGGCGGTATGACTTCGCCATGGCCGGTGGACCCTTCGCGGAGCTCGTGGCGTGCATGGTGTGTCTCGACGAGGGCCGCGCCGTCTGCGCCGTCCGCACCTCCGACGGCGTCGAGAGCGACGACTACCGCTGCGAGCGGGGGCACACGTTCTCGCTCGACTGGCAGCGCGGCCCGGCGACCGAGGCGCAGTGGCCGCTGCCGCCCGACCTGCTGCCCCCTGGCGCACGCTCGTGATCTGACGCCCCACCTGGGGGGCGCCGAGCGGGGACGGCGAGCGCTGGCTAGCCGACGGGCCCGCCGCCGGCCGCCTTGTCGAGGATGGTGACGGTCACGATCGTGCCGGCTTCGCCCTCGCCTGATCGCCGTCGTTGCGGATTCGCCGGAAAACCGAGGTGCGATTGCCCTGCGACCCCGCCGCCCGGGAATGTCAGGGGTGGGCGGTAGACGGGGACGATGGGCGAGGCGGTGGAGGGTCGGCGCAGCAGGGCGCCGGAGCGGTCGGTGCTGC
>JAYVFP010000063.1:0-17464 GCA_043773025.1 Archangium sp. | reverse complement strand
GTCGAGGGATTACTTCGCCTTCGGGCGGTAAGTGCCCCCTCGACTGCGCTCGGGGAGACCGGTGATTGGAGTCATTTCTATTTCGGCCAACCCTGTCGATGCGAACGGTGGAGACCTCTGCTTCGCACGGCAAGTGCCCCTCGATTGCGCTCGGGGAGACCGGTGGAAGTTTCGTCACGAACTTGTGACCTGACCTCCACGAGCGCGTCGAGCCCCGTCGGTAGACACTGCTCATGGCCTTCGTCCTGATCGTCGATGATGAGCGCGACCTCGCGTCACTCGTAGAGTTCAACCTGCAGCAAGCCGGTCTCGAGACCGCCATCGCGCTGACCGGTGCGCAGGCCCTCGAGCAGGCCAGACTCCGCGTGCCAGACGTGGTGCTGCTCGACCTGATGCTCCCCGACATCTCGGGCAAAGAGGTCTGCCGCCGCCTGCGCGCCGACCAGCGCACTGCCGCCGTGCCGGTGGTGATGTTGACCGCGCGCGGCGAAGAGCTCGATCGCGTCGAAGGGTTCGAGGTCGGCGCCGACGACTACGTCACCAAGCCGTTCAGCCCGCGTGAGCTGGTGCTGCGCATCAAGGCGATTCTCCGCAGGGCCGCGCCGGTCGACGCGGGCGTGCGGCTTCGCCTGGGCCTGCTCTCGCTCGACACCGGCTCGCACCGCGCGTGGGTCGAGGAGCAGCAGCTCGATCTCACCGCCCTCGAGTTCAAGCTGCTCCACCACTTCATGACCCGGCCCGGCCGGGTGCAGTCACGCGAGCGGCTGCTCACCGACGTGTGGGGGCTCACCTCTTCCCTCGAGACGCGCACCGTCGACACGCACGTGATGCGCCTTCGCGAAAAGCTGGGGCCCGCGCGCAACAGCGTCGAGACGGTGCGGGGCGTGGGCTACCGCATGTCTGACAACAGCACCGCCGAACAGGCCGCGCCCCACCCCTGAATCATTTTCGGGTGGAGAGGTTGACCTGCAGCGACTTCCCGAACACTTCGCGGAAGAGCTCCACCTCATGCTGCAGATCCCACAGCTCGAGATCGACGGAGGCCCGGGCCTTCACGGCGAGCACCACGGTACGGCCCCGCACCGTCGCGGTGAGCGACTTGACCGGCTGCTGATGACTGCGATCGAGCGAGTCGGCCACACGCAGCAGCGCGGCGCACTTCCGCACCAGGCGAAACTCGGCGGGCGTCAACGGCTGGAGCAGCTCGTGCGTCACCTCGGGCTTCGAGCGCCGGTGGAAACGCGCGATCAACGCGACCACCAACCGCTCACGCTCGGTGAGCCCGGGGAGATCGGAGCCCACGATCAGGTACTGCGTGTGCTTGTGGTGCTTCTGGTAGTTCACCGCGTGGCCGATGTCGTGAAGCATCGCGGCCACCTCGAGGTACGGCCTCGCCGCGGCGGGCAGCTGATGCAGCGTCGCCAGCTCATCGAACAAGGTGAGCGCGAGCTTCGAGACCTGAAGGCCGTGCTCTTCGCTGAAGCCGAACCGCCGCCCCAGCGCGAGCGCCGCTTCGGCCAGCGAGTGATCGCTGTCGTCGAACTTCCGGCGCTTGAGCAGGTCGTAGAGAATGCCTTCGCGCAGGCCCCGATCGACCGCGGTGATGGTGGCCACCTTGAACCTTCGCATCACGGCCTCGAGCACCACCGCGCCCGCCACCACGATGTCGGCGCGGCGCGGGTCGAAGCGTTTGCGCCGTCGCTCGTTGTCCATCTCGGCCAGTTGCTCCACTGCCGTGGTGATCTCGCGCATGGTGGCGTGGCCAAACCCTTCGGAGCGGGCGAACGCCACGATCGCCCCGATGGTGCCGCTCGAGCCGATGGCGCTGGTAGGCAGGCCCTTGTGGGTTCCCTTGATGCGCTCGTTGAGCATCTCGCTGGCGAAGTTGCGCATCAGCTCGAGCTTCTTGGGCGGCAACGAGTCTTTGACCTCGAACAGCTCGGTCAGCCGCACCGCGCCGAGATCGAGGCTCCACAGATCTTTGGGGCGATCGCCGTTCGCGAAGATGATCTCGGTGCTGCCGCCGCCGATGTCGATGCACAACGATCGCTGGTGCGCCTGCTTGCCGTGGAGCACGCCCAGGCAGATCAACCGCGCCTCTTCCCGGCCCGACACCACGTCGAGTGTCAGCTGCGCTTCGCGTTTGACCCGGCGCACGATGTCTTCGCGGTTGCGCGCGTCTCGCAGCGCGCTGGTCGCCACCGCCCGCACCCGCGCGCCGTACCGTTTGCACAAGGCGGAGTACCGCCGAAGCGTCGCCACCAGGCGGTCGGCCACCTCGCGGGAGATCACGCCCGAGCGGTACAGCCCCTCTCCTGGACGAACGGGATCGCGCTCGGTGTGCAAGCCTTCGATGGAACCATCGGGCAGTACGCGGGCCAGCTCGAGACGCACCGCGTTGGTGCCGACGTCGATGGCCCCGAGAATGTCATCCTGAACTTCGGCTCTCGCCCTGCGTGCCATCGGTAACGCCGAAGTGACACACCTTGCTCAACTGATCCACTGTGCCAAGAAGGGCGACTAGGGGACTCGACCGTGGTGGAACAAAGCAGCACCGACAAACACCTGTTTCTCAACCGCGAGCTTTCCTGGCTCGCGTTCAACGAGCGGGTTCTGGCCGAAGCACGCAACCCGACGTTGCCGATGCACGAGCGCATCAAGTTTCTTTCGATCGTCTCGAGCAACCTCGACGAGTTCTTCATGGTGCGCGTCGCGGGCATCAAGCAGCAGGCCCAGGGGGTGGTCGCCGATCTGCCCGCCGACGGCATGTTGCCCGGCGAGCAGTTGACCGCCATCTCCGAACGCACCCACAAGATGGCCGACGAGCAGTACCGGGTGTGGAAGAGCGAGCTGATGCCGCTGCTGTCGGCCAACGGGCTGTCCGTGCTCAGCCGCGACGCGTTGACCGCCGAGCAGAAGGCCGCCGCGAAGATCTTCTTTCAGTCGAACGTGTTCCCCGCGCTCACCCCGCTGGCCGTCGATCCGGGTCACCCCTTCCCTCACTTGCGCAACAAGTCGCTCAACGTCGCCGTGGTGGTGCGCCGCGGGGGGCAGCGCCGCCGCAAGGAACTGGGCGAATCGGCGCTCGCCGTGGTGCAGGTGCCCTCGGTGTTGCCCCGCCTGGTGCCCATGCCTTCGGCCACCGGCACCGCGTTCCTGTTGCTCGAAGAGCTCATCCTGCTGCACGCGGCCGACCTCTTCCCCGGCTTCGCGGTCGACCAGGCCTGTGCCTTTCGGCTCACCCGCAACTGGGACCTCGATATCGACGAGGAAGAATCGCAAGACCTGCTCGCTTCGATTCAGCAGGAGCTCCGAAGGCGTGATCGAGGCGCCGTGGTGCGCCTGGAAATCGATCACACCGCGTCAGCCGCGCTCGAGTCGCAGCTCACCATCGCGCTCAAGATCTCCCCCCCCGACGTGTACCGGGTCGCAGGCCCCCTGCAGATGCAGGATCTCACGGCCATCAGCGACGCAGACCCCCGCCTCGACAACCGGGTCGAGCCGTTCGTGCCTGCCACGCCCACGGTCATCGGCAACGCCGACTCGATTCTGCAGTTGGTCGGGCAGCGCGATCTGCTGCTCCACCACCCCTACGAGTCGTTCGACCCCGTGGTGCGCTTCCTCGAGGAAGCCGCAGACGATCCCAACGTGCTGGCGATCAAGCAGACGCTCTACCGCACCACCGGTGACAGCCCGGTCGCCCGCGCCCTCGTGCGCGCGTCGGAAAACGGCAAGCAGGTCGCCGTGCTGGTCGAGCTCAAGGCCCGCCTCGACGAAGCCAACAACATCGCCTGGGCGCGCCGCATGGAAGAAAACGGCGTGCACGTGGTCTACGGGCTCATCGGCCTCAAGACGCACTGCAAGGTGACCCTCGTGGTGCGCCGCGAAGGCAGCGGCATTCGCCGCTACGTGCACCTGGGCACCGGCAACTACAACTCGGCCACCGCTCGCGCGTACACCGATCTCTCACTCTTCACGGCGCGCACGGAGATCGCCGACGACGTCACCGCGCTCTTCAACCTGCTGACCGGGTACTCCACCCAGCCCAACTGGAAGCGCCTCGCGGTCGCGCCCACCACCCTGCAGAGCCGCATTCTCGAGCTCATCGAGCGTGAAGCGCAGCGCGCGCGCAAAGGTGAGCCCGCGAAGATCACCGCGAAGATGAACGCGCTGGTCGACCCCGTGGTGATCCGTGCGCTGTACGGCGCCAGCCAGGCCGGCGTGGAGATCGATCTCCTCGTGCGCGGCATCTGCTGTCTGCGCCCGGGTGTGCCGGGGGTGTCCGAGAAGATCCGGGTGATCTCCGTGGTCGACCGGTTCCTCGAGCACGTGCGCGCCTTCGCCTTTGGCGTGGGCCCCAGCGCCGATGTCTTCATCTCGTCCGCCGACTGGATGCCGCGAAACTTCCACCGCCGGGTCGAGGTGATGACCCCCGTCGAAGACCCCGCCCTCAAGCTGCGCATCCTCGATGAGGTGCTCGGCCTGGGCCTCAAGGACAACGTGAAGGCGCGGCAGCTCCAGAGCGACGGCACCTACCTGCCCGTGCCCTTGCAACTCGATGGAGCGACCGTGCGCAGCCAGGCGGTGATGCTCGATGCGGCCAAACGTTCAGGGCAGGTCGGCGGCGATCCGGTGTTGCGCCACATCGCGTCGCCCGCGACCGGCGAACCGACCCGAGGAACGACGGCCTAACCCGCTGGAATGTGGCAGCCTGACTCCTCTTCCGGCGTGGGACGCACTTGCGGTCGCCTCGGCGAGGTGAGACATGTGGAAGTCAGCGCTAGAGTCATCTCGCTGACTTCGAAGGAGCGACGCATGGGCCTGAAGTGGACCGAGATTTTGCTGATTCTCTTCGCGCTGATGCTGCTGTTCGGCGCCTCGCGTTTGCCCCAGATGGGCTCGTCGCTCGGCGCGGCGATTCGCAACTTCAAGAAGGGCTTCTCCAGCGAGGTCGAGGAGAAGACTGACGAGAAGAAGCTGTCGTCGAACGACTCGCCGCCCATCGCTTCGACGGACAAGGCTGCGACCAAGCAGAGTTGAGCTGAGGGAGTGATTCGGGCTCCCTCACCCTGACCCTCTCCCGAAGGGAGAGGGGATTTCTCCCGTCTACTTCAGTTCCTTCTCCACGAACGTCTTTGCCCAGGCCTTCACTCGCCGGGCTTCAGGCGGGTCGTACGCATCAGACCCGTTGAGCACCTTGTCGATCGCGTCCTGCGCGCCCTTCTTGTCGCCGTCCTTCAAGAGCGTATCGGCCAGGAAGTAGAAGTTGCGAAGGTGCTCGGGGTTCTTGTCGATCGACTTCTGCAGCTCTGCCTTCGACTTGCCGAGGTCACGCTTGGGCCAGGGCAGCTCCCAGTGATAGCGGCCCTTCGCCGTGCGGCCGCCGTACCGGTCGAACGACTCGTTGTTCTTGAGCGAGAACTCGAGGTTGTCGACGAACTGACCCTCGAGGCCATCTGAGAGCGCCTTCAAGATGCCCACCGCCTGTGAGTACGCGCCGATGTTGAGCGCCGTGAAGTACTTCGCCTCGGGACCCGAAGGCTTCGCTTCGGCCGCGCGCTTGGCGTAGTTCCAGCCTTCCTTGGCGACCTGCTTCTTGAGCTTCTCCTCGGTGAGGCCATCGGCGACCCACCAGCGAATGCGGGCCGCGCGCCAGAGGAGATCGTAGTCGGAGGGAGACGCCTTCAAGCCGTCGCGGATGACGTCGTCGTTCTGCTTCACCGCATCGGCGGTGTCGCGCGTCTTCCACAGCTCGTCGAGTTTCGCAGAGAAGCTGGCGGCATCAGCAGTCGCCGCAGCATCCTGCGCGAAGACCGGCAAGGAGCACGACAACGCCAGCAGAATGGTCAGGGGTCGCATGGGCGCGGATGCTGCCTGTCCACGAAGGAAAAGAGAACGCGAACGAACAAAAATCCGCGAACTCACCCCCTCGACTTCGCTCGCAGAGTTGATCGAAACAGGGAGCGCCCACCGTTCATCCCGAGCGGAGTCGAGGGATTACCTCGCCTTCGGGCGGTAAGTGCCCCCTCGACTGCCTCGGGGAGACCGGTGATTGGAGTCATTTCTATTTCGGCCAACCCTGTCGGGGAGACCGGTGGTGGAAACCGATTCCTATTTCCGCCAACCCTCGCGGGCTAAACGGAGTCAAGGCACCTAGGCTGCGTCCTGCATTTCAGCGGCGAATGCGCCGTCGTCATTCACCGACGCGAGGTACCGCGCGAGGAACGACTTGGTCTTCAGCTCGACCTGGCGCACGCGCTCACGGGAGACTCCCCAGCGCTGACCGAGCTCCTCGAGGGTGCGCGGCTTGTCCTGCGTCAGGCGCTCCTGAAGAATATCCCAGCCGAGGTCGCCCAGGCGGCGGCGAACGCGCTGAAGGGCCTGGCTCACCCCTTCGTCTCGCTCGAGCGCGAGGAAAGACTGATCGGGCGTGGGGCCTGCGTCCTCCAGCCGGTCGACGTAGGTGCTCTCCGACTCGTCGTCGAGAGGCGCGTCGAGTGAGAAGTCACTCATCGAGATGCGCTCGTGCTCGCCACCGCGCACGTGGCTGCGGTTGTCCTTGAGGTAGCGCGTGATGTACGCGCGAATCCACCAGACGGCGTAGGTCGCGAAGCGAACATTCTTTTTCGAGTCGAAGTGTTCGATCGCCTTCATCAGCCCGACGTTGCCCTCTTGAATGAGGTCGTCGAGGCGAGCGCCGCGGCTGGCGAACTTCTTCGCCACGGCCACCACGAAGGGCAGGTTGGAGCGGGCAAGGTGCGTACGCGCAGCCTCGTCACCCTTCCGGGCCCGCTTGCTCAGTTCATATTCTTCTTCGCGCGTCAGCTGCTTGTGGCCACCCAGATTCCGCAAGTAACTCGAAAGCCCGTCACGTTCGGTCGTGCGCATTTTTTTCTCCTCTTCGCCGAACAATCTTTGTTCAGTGTTGGGAAGAAGATGCTCGTCGGCAGAAACGGTTTCGAAGAAACTCATGGGTACCTCCCCAGCTGGTGGGGCGTTGAGGGCAGCCATGGGTGAGCAAGCCGGGTGCCGAAGCGACCCTTGAGTCAACCGCATGAACTCATGAGCCTCAGGGCTCGTCTGGGAAGACCTTCCCGGGGTTCATGATGACGGCCGGGTCGAGCGCGACCTTGATTCGCCGTTGCAGCGCAATCAGCTCAGGCGACTGCTCCAGGCAGAGGTACTTCTTCTTCGCAATTCCGACGCCGTGCTCACCGGTAATGGTGCCGCCCAGGCGCACGGTCTCTTTCATCACCTCTTCCAGCGCCAGCTCGACCCGGGGCCGATCAGCCGGGGATCGATAGAGCACGTTCGTGTGCAGGTTGCCGTCACCTGCATGGCCATAGGTCGCCACCGTCAGGCCCAGTGATTTCCCGATCGCCTTGAAACGTTCGATCGCCTCGGGCACCCGCGAGCGAGGCACCACGATGTCTTCGCTGAACTTGTACTTCTGCAGCTCACGCAGCGCGGGCGAGACCATGCGCCGGGTGGCCCAGAGCCGCTCGCGTTGATCACGATCCACCGCGATCTGCGCCTCGAGCCCGCCCGATCGTTTGGTGATGGAGGCCAGCAGGTTGAGCTCGGCGAACACGCCTTCTTCGGTGGTGCCGTCGATCTCGGCGATGATCACCGCGCCCGCTTCGACCGGAAACGGCACACCCTTTCCTTTGACGGCCTCCAGTGCGACGTCGTCGATGAGCTCCAGGCATCGTGGCAACAGCCCCCCCAGCAAGACCGCGTTCACCGCACGCGCAGCCGCGAGCACGTCGGTGAATGGAATGAGCGCGGTCATCACCACCTTCGGCAGGGGAATGAGCTTGACGGTGATCTCCGTGGCGATGCCCAGCGTGCCTTCGGAGCCCACGAAGAGCCCGACCAGGTCGTACCCCGCCACGCCCTTGATGGTCTGTTTGCCCAGCTTGAGCAGCTCGCCGGTGGGCATCACCCACTCGAGGCCCAGCACGTAGTCGCCGGTCACGCCGTACTTGAGCGCTGAAGGGCCGCCGGCGTTCTCAGCGATGTTGCCGCCCATCGTGCAGTACGGCGCCGAGTTCGGGTCAGGTGGATAGAAGAGGCCGACCGCTTCGACCGCGCGCTGAAAGTCGCCGAGGATCACGCCGGGCTGCACCGTGGCGGTCAGATCTTCGGGGCGAATGGCGATGATGCGGTTCATTCGCTCGAGCGAGACCGAGATGCCGCCGTGAATAGGCAACGAGCCGCCGCTCTTCCCACTGCGGGCAGCGACCGGAGTCAGCGGAACCCGGTGGGTGTTGCAGGCCCGCACGACGCGCTGCACTTCTTCGGCGTCTTTGGGGAAGACCACCAGCTCGGGGCGGAAGTCGCCTTGATCCGATTCGTCGTGGCCGTACGTGGCGCGCGTGACGTCGTCATCGGCCAGCTCGAGGCCCTGCAGCTCGGCGCGGAGAGCCTCGAGGTTCACGAGTTCTTCTTGCTCCCAGAGGCGCTGCGATCGATGCGGTGCCACAGCTCGGCGCGCAGGGCCTTCTCTTTGAGCACGCCTTCGTAGGCCTCGGAGTACGTCACGGCGCCGTGCTGCTCTTCACCGCGCAGCCGGAAACACGTCTGCTCCGCGCGAATGAGACACGCGGCCCCCTGGGTGCCCAGCTCATCTTGCAACGCGAGCGCGACCTGCCGGGAGAGCTCTTCTTGCAGCACCAGGCGGTGGGCGAACACGTCGATCAACGCGGAGAGGCGGCCAAAGCCGACCACCTCTTTCCCGGGCACGTAGGCGAGGTGCGCGGTGCCCGAGTACGGCATCAGGTGATGCGGGCACATCGAGCGGAAGTGCAGATCGGTCACCACCACCAGCTCGCGCTCGCTCTTCTTCGAGACGGGAAACCGATCCGCCAGGGCCTCACGCGCCGTCTGGCCGTAGCCTGCGAGAAACTCTTCAGCCCACGCCTCGGTCACCCGGGTGGGCGTCTGGCGCAGGTTGGCGTCTCTCGCGTCGAGGCCGGCGGCACGGATGAAGTCAGCGACCGCCCGCTCCATCGCGGGACGATCGACCTTCGGGCGCACGGCGCGCTTCTTCACTTGCGATAGGTGACGCAGTACTCCGGGGTCTCCCACAAATGGAGCTCCTCGAGGCCCGGTACCAGCGGCTCGAGGCGCTCCCACATCCACACCACGATGTTCTCGGCGGTCGGGTTCTCCACGATGTCGTTCAGATAATAGTGATCGACCTTCACCAGCACCTGATCCCACACCGTCTTCTTCACTTCGTCGAAGTCACGGATCATCCCGTCCTTTGGCGAGGGGCGGCCGGTCAGCGAGACGCGAAGAACGTAGTTGTGGCCGTGCAGCCGCTTACAGGGCCCGTCGTAGAACGGGAGCATGTGGGCGGCGCTGAAGTGGAAATCGACGGAGAGCATCATCTTCATGACGGGGCGGCCGTACACCCGCAACCCGCAAGGAACAAGCGAAGGCGGTCAGGTCGAGAAGCCTCGAACCGAGCCCCACGTCACCTTTTCAGGCCGGTGAGAGCGAACCTGGCCCCCCCAGAGGTGAACCCCGAAGCGACCCACCCACATCAAAAGAAGCGCACCGGCTCGGGCCGGGTGAGTTGGGAGACCGGCACGTCGACCTCGACCTCATCGGTGTAGATGAACGCGGGGCGATCGATGCACAAGAAGCTCTGCTCGATGTCCGTGGGGTTTTCGTAGCGATGCGCAAAGCCACGGGGCCAGGTGTGCGCCACCCCGGCTTCCACGGGCTTGCCCTGAAGCAGAAAGCCGCTGCCCAGCACCAGCTCTGACTCGTCGAGCTCGCGGTGCACGTGGGTCGGGAGCACCGTCTTCGCGGAGATGCGCTCGCGGTAGACCCCGCATTCCTTCGTCTCGAAGATCACGTCGACGAAGCCGAAGGTCTTGGTCTCGGTCTTCATGGCGAAGTCCGAGCGATCGCGGTGAATCTCGAGGGTCGGCACGGCCGCGCCTGAGAGCGCCACCAACTTGGAGAGCCGCACGTCGACCTCTTCCACCTGCGGCCGGGGCACGTCGGCGCTGGGCGGCGTGAGCACCCACGCAGCCACCGCTTCAGCCGCCGACTCGAGCAGCCGAAAGCGGGTGGCCGTCAAAATGAAGCGCAGCTCGCCCAGCAGCCGCGCGTAGTCCACCGTCTGCACCAACCTGCCGTGACGAGCCGCTTCACGCGTATCGAAGTGGAGCGTGACCTCGAGCTCCACCGGCTGCGGCGTGTTCCGCTCGAAATCGAACAGCCCCACGATGCAGTCGAACCGCATGCCGCGCAGTGAGAGACGGTCGAGTTGACGCTTCATAATCTGAGTCATGCGACGCTGAGACCTCCATCGACGCGGAGCGTCTGGCCGGTGATGTAAGGGGACTGGGCCAGGAACACCACTGCGTCTGCGACGTCTTCCGGCCGGCCTTCGCGGCGCAGCGGGATGCGGTTCAAGATGTCGCTGCGTTGATCGAAGGTGGTCTCCGCCGCCATCGCCACCGGGCCAGGGGCGACCGCGTTGACGCGGATGGTAGGCCCGAGCTCGAGCGCCCACGCGCGGGTCAGCTGGTCGAGCGCTGCTTTCGACGCGAGGTAGTGCGCGAAGAAATGAGTGGCCGTGTACGCGTGGGTGACGGCCATGTCGGTGATGTTCACCACGCACCCTGCCCCCGAGGCCTTGAGTGCCCCGGTCAGCGCCTGCGTGAGGATGAAGGGCGCGACCACGTTCACCGCGAGCATGCGCTCGAGCTGCCCGCGGGTGATGTCGGCGAAGTTCGCGTGCTCGTAGGTCGCCGCGCTGTTGACCAGCAGATCGAGCTTCTCGATTCGGCCCGCGAGCGCCTGCGGGCCCTCGAGCGACGAGAGATCCGCCGCCTCGACGCGCGCAGTGCGCCCGACGGCCTGGAGCTCCGTCACCACCTCGGCGGCGTCTTTCACTGAGCGGTTGGCGTGAACGATCACATCGAAACCCGCGCGGCCCAGCGCGAGCGCGATGGCCCGGCCCACGCGAATTCCGCCACCCGTGACGAGCGCAGTGGGCATGACTCAGCGCACGATCTTGAGGTTGAACTGCTCGGCGCCAGACTTCTTCACCCAGGCCAGCGCCTTCTCGTCGTTGGCGGTGCGGCTGCCCATCTCTCCGACGCTCCCGGTTCCCAAGACGGCGATTTTCACGATGGCGCGAACAATAGCAGGGTCGGGGTGAGGGGCCTCACTTCGCCATCCGCCGCCGAGCCAAAATCCGACCGCCCTCTTCCATGACCTCAAAAGACTCAACCTTCGCGCCGTGGGGGAAGAACGCCTTCCCATCTCGAACATCGAAGCACCACGCGTGCAGCGGACAGTACAAATGGTGCCCCTGCAGATCGCCGCGCCCCAGCTCGCCTTGATGGTGAGGGCACACATTATCGATCGCATACGCGATGCCATTCACGCGAACGACGGCGAGATCGCGCCCCTCCGCGCGCACGACGACGCGAGCACCTTCAGCCAGCTCAGAAGAAGCGATCAAATCAACGAAGTTCATTTTACCGCGGCGCTGATGGCTTTGAATTCCGGACCGCCTGCTTTGCCCAACGCATCGAAGAGAGCAGCCTCCACAGTGGTCATCTTGGCGCCTGCATCGCGGCAGAGCCCCAGCCCCGTCTCAGAATCGACCATCGTGCGAGAAAGCACCGCGTCGACGGCGAGGTACGGCGTCATGCCGGCTTCCTTGAGCGCACGCACGGTCTGAAAGACGCAGACGTGGGTCTCCATGCCGACGACGAGCACGTTGGGCCGAATCGGTGCGTCATACGGCGTACCCCATCGCGCCCGAGGTCTCCGGCGCTGCGGGATCGAGCATCACGTTCACGCAAGCGACCGTGTTCGACCTGACCGCGCGCTCCAGGGCGCCGCGGATCTGCGAAGGCTCGGTGACCAGCTCACCCCACCCGCCCATCGCTTTGACGATCTCGTCGTAGCGCGTGGGCGCGAGCAGCGTGGCCGGTGACTTGTCGGCGCCGAACATCTGCACCTGGGGAATGCGGATCTGCCCCCACGCCGCGTCGTTGCCCACCACGCAGATCATCGGCAGCTTGAAGCGAATCGCGGTCTCGAAATCGAAGCCGTTGAACCCGAACGAACCGTCACCCTGAATCACCCAGATCGTCCGATCGGGGTGGAGCGTCTTCGCCGCCAACGCAAACGGAGCACCCACGCCCAGACATCCGAGCGCCCCCGGATCGAGCCAACGGCCCGGCTTCTTCACCTCGAGCACCTTGGCGGCCATCGCGACGTAGTTGCCACCATCGCAGATGAACATCGGATCGCCCGAGGCGTGGGCGACGTCGTTGATCTCCTTCGCCAGCCGGTAGTGGTGGATCGGCTTGTCGTCGGTGAACCACTTCGCGATGTTCGCGACCTTCTTCTTCTCGGACTCCCGGAGCTTCGCGAGCTGAGCCGAACGATCCACCTTCGGGAGCGCCAGGGTGAGCTGCTCGAACGCAAGCCCCACGTCGGACACCATGCCCACTTCGACCGCGCGGTTGCGGCCGATCTCCGTGGGGTCGATGTCGATTTGGATGATCTTCGAGTCAGCGCCGAACGTGGGCTCGCCGCCGTAGTTCAAGCGGAAGTCGAAGGGCGTGCCGACCACCACGACCACGTCAGCGAAGGTGAGCGCGTCTTTGCGCGTGTGCTGGAAGAACGAAGGATGTTCGGCCGGCAGACAGCCTCGGCCCGCGCCATTGAGGAACACGGGGATGCCGGTCTTGTCGCAGAACGCCTTCAACGCGGCGGTCGCGTCGTCCCAGTACACCGAGCCACCGCAGATCATCGCGGGCCGCTCTGCACGGGCGAGTAAGGCCGCTGCCTGCTCGATCTTTCTCGGGTCAGGCGCGATGCGCGCATCGGTGCGGTAGTTGGTCACCGGGGTCAGGCACTCCTCATCGGCGAAGTCGCACAACACGTCGAAGGCGAGCTCGAGGAACACCGGGCCCGGGCGGCCTGTGAGCGCTGTTCGGTACGCCTTGGCGAAGTACGACGGAATGAGATCCGTCTTAGGGACGCGGTCGCTCCACTTGGTGATCTTCTGAAACAGCTCGATCTGCGGGATCTCTTGAAGTGAGCCGCGGCTCTGATTGGAGATCGGCGCCGCTCCGCCAAGTAAGATCATCGGCGAGTTCGCGAGAAACGCATTGGCGACACCCGTCAGCGCGTCGGTCACGCCCGGGCCCGCGGTCACCACTGCGATGCCGATGCCCCGGGTCAACCGCGCATACGCATCAGCCGCATGCGCCGCCGCCTGCTCGTGCCGCGTGTCGATGATCGCAATGCCCTCCTCGACACAGCCTGCGTAGATCGGAGCGACGTGCAGAC
Source organism: Archangium sp. (assembly GCA_043773025.1). GTDB lineage: Bacteria > Myxococcota > Myxococcia > Myxococcales > Myxococcaceae > Archangium_A. The sequence continues at coordinate 4,126 of JAYVFP010000063.1, read as the reverse complement.
CCGACAACGTGAAGAGGTGCTTCACGTTCTCCTTCTTGAGCATCTTCGCGACCAGCTGACCGCCCGTGAGCATTGCCATGGTGACCTCACCGAAGAACAGTTGGGCCTTCGTTGCAATCCACAATTCCGGCCCTCCCGAGCGGAAGTTGAGGGAGTACTCCTGCCTCGCGCGGCAGGTGGCATCTCGACTGCGCTCGATGCGAACGGTGGTGTGCTGTTCCTCAGGAGCAGAGTCGAGGGAGCGCTGCCAACGGGAGAAAGGCGTTGCTGATTGGGGGCGAGGGCGTGAGAACCCCGTCCCCATATGGTCCTCACTGAAAAAGAGCGGGCTGATCTCCTCCACGCGCTGACGTGGGATGCGAAACGTTTCGGCCAGGAACTCGCTGACACCGCCTACGCGCGCGGCCTCGCCGTGACGGACAAAGATGACGGCTCGACCAAGGCCATCCCCATCACCGCGACGCCGGTGATCATCGACGAGCCCGAGCTGCGCCGCCGCCAGGAACTCGCCGCCCGCCTCTCGTCTGCCACGCTCAAGATGTCGCGCGCGGTGCTGGCCAACCCCGACCTCAGCGACCTCGTGCTCGGCGGGCTTTCCCCTCTGGAAAAGGGGTTCGCCGCGACCACCTTCGAAACGCTCGAGACCCTGGTCACCACGCGCGTCGACTTCTTCGTGGGTGATCACGTCAGCGCGCTCGAGGTCAACGCCACCATCCCGGCGATGCAGGGCTACTCCGACATCGCGGCGAACACGTTCCTCGAGGTGGTGGGCCGCACCTGGGGCGCGCCCGATCACGTCATCGCTGGCTGGCAATCACGCAACGGAAGCAACGGGCTGGCCCTCTACCGCGCGCTGCTCTCGGGCTACGCGCAGGTGCGCCCGGGCAAGACACCTTCGCGCATCGCCCTGCTCTCGCGCCGCAACGACGCGCAGCTCACCGAGCAGAAGTACCTGCTCGAGCGTTTCCGCGAGTGGGGCGCCGAGGCCGACATCGTTCACCCCGATCAGCTCAGCGGCACCGACGCGGTGACAGCCGACGGCAAGAAGTACGACCTGGTGTACCGCCACCTCTTCGTGCGCCGTTTGGAAGAGCCCGGCATGCAAGGCGCCGATTACGTCAAGGCGCTGCTGGCCGAACCCAACGGCACCCGCGCGGTGGTGCTCAACCCGCCTGCCTCTCAGGTCGAGGTGAAAGCGGTGTTCGCGCTCCTTTCGCAAGCGCTCGAGGACAGCGGCCTCGCCCGCGAGGCACGCCTCAGTGAGAACGAGCTGGCGGCGATCAAAGAATCGGTGCCGTGGACCCGCCCCTTCCGCGGCGAAGCGCTCACCGCCGAGGTCATCGCCGATCCCGACCGGTTCGTGCTCAAGCGCAGCTGGGACTACGGTGGCCGCGCGGTCTTCGTGGGCCGCACGCGCGCAGAGCCCGGTTTTGCCGAACGCACCAGGGCCGCCTACGGCGAGTCGCTCGACTGGAGCGCCCTGTGCGCCCGCGCCGCGGTGGATCCGGTGGGCGGCGGCTTCGTGGTGCAGCAGGTGATCGACATCAAGCCTGAGTCGCACCTGCTGTGCAGCGGGCCTGCCCAGATTGCCACCGAGCTCTACGTCGACTTCTCTGCGTATGCCTCGGTCGGCCTCGAGGCCCAGCCAAAATGGGGAGGTGTCTGCCGCGGGTCCATCTCGCACATCGTGAACATCGTGGGCGGCGGCGGTGTTCTGCCGTTGATCACCTCAGACGTCGCGAAGTCGCTCCTCATGGCGTACCGCGCGTGGGGAAAGTAAACAGAAGGCCCCTCACCTCGACACGCCACACTGGAGCATCTCGCACATGAACGAACCGGGTTACTCGTACTCCCCCACGGGATCGGCCTCGTCGGTCCTCGCCAGTGAGTCGGCGCGCGTCTTCATGCAGCGCGTCTACTGGTGGATGTCGCTGGGCCTCGCCCTCACCGGCGGCATCGCCTTTGCCGTCGGCTCCAGCCAGGAGCTGACCGCGCTGGTGCGGCCCTATTTCATGCCGCTCATCGTGATCGAGCTGGTGGTGGTGTTCGCCTTCGTCTTCGTTCAGTCGAAGGTGTCGGGGCCGGTGGCCGCCGCCATGTTCCTGCTCTACGCGGTGCTCAACGGGCTCACCTTCTCGGTGATCTTCATCGTCTACGAGCTGGGCTCGATCGCCTCGGCCTTCGCGATCACCGCCGGCACCTTCGGCGCGATGAGCGTCTACGGCACCGTGACCAAGAAGGACCTCTCGGGCTGGGGCTCGTTCCTGATGATGGGCCTCATCGGCATCATCATCGCGGGCATCGTGAACATCTTCCTGCAGTCCGACTTCCTGGGCTTCGTGAAGAGCTGCGCGGGCGTGGTGATCTTCGCGGGCCTGACCGCCTACGACACTCAGAAGCTGCGCACGCACCACGCGAACAGCGGCTTCTCGTCGGCGATGTCGCTCTCCATCACCGGCGCGCTGATGCTGTACCTGGACTTCGTCAACCTGTTCCTCCACATCCTTCGGTTGATCGGCCGCCGCCGCTGACCGATGGTCCGCGTCCTCCGCGGGCAGCAGCGGAGCGGAGGACACATGGACCCAAAGCAGCAAAAGACGTTCATCGGCATCATCTTGATCATGGTGCTGGGGGCCACCGCGTGTTGCGGCCTCACCGTCGCCATCGGGGCCTTTGCCGGGTATCGCGAGGCGCTCGACGCCGCGAAGACCGGGCTTGCTGACGCGGGCACCCGCAGGGCCACTGCCCCTGCAGAAGACGACCTCGCAGCCGACGACACGGTCCTTCGCCAGCAGTTCGCCGATGAGCTGCTCGAAGGGCTCGCCGATGCGGGCCGCGCTGACTACGTCTACCAGCCGCAGTCCTACGACCTGATCTCCGACGGCGGCGTCATCTCGCTGGAGAACCTGTTCGCCGAGTACGAGGCGCAGGAAGACGAAGAGCGGCCTGAGTTCGTGGCCCGCACCCTTCGTGGCTTCTTCCCCGCCGAGGTGCCTTCCAACTGGGCCAGGGCCGCGCCCAACGTCATCGCCACCGTGCGCGATCGCATCTTCGTCGAGCTGCTCGCCCTCCGCTCCGAGAAGCCGCTCAACGTGCTGCAACGGCCGCTGAGCGACGATCTCGTCGAGCTGGTCGTCTACGACGGCGCTGAATCCATGCAGTACCTCAACGAAGAACACCTCGCTGACTGGGGCGTGGGCGAAGACGAGGTGTTTCTGCAGGGCCGCAAGCAGCTGGCCGCTCGCAGCAAAGACGCCTTCAACGAGGCCGGCGAGGGCGTCTACCAGTCGCCGTGGGTCGACAACCACGACGTCGGGCGCGCGCTGCTGTTCGAGAAGCTCCGCAAGCTGAAGGTGAAGGGCGACCCGGTGATCTTCCTGCCTCAGCGCGATCACCTGATCGTCACCGGCGCCAACGACCCAGAAGGGCTCGCGCAGGCGGGCGAGCAGGTCAGCGAGCTGCTCGCCCTGCCCCGCGCCAACACGGGCCGCGGCTGGCGGCTGACGAAGAAGGGCCTGGTGCCTTTCGTGCCCCCCGCAGGTGACGAGATCCTCAACGTGCTGCGCGGCGAGGCCCAGGCCAAGGACGCCAACGAGCAGAAGCAGGCCCTCGACGAGAAGTTCGAGCGCGAGGGCAGCGACGTGTTCGTGGCCACTACTTTGTTCGCCGATGACGACGACGGCCGACAGCGCAGCTACTGCGTGTGGGCCAACGGCGCCGTCTCACTGCTGCCCCAGGCCGAGTTCGTGGTGTTCGTCGATCTCGACAAACGCATCGTGGCCTCGGGGCCCTGGGACGAGGTGATGAAGCGGGCCGGCAAGCTGGTCACCCCTGAGCAGGGCTACTGGCCTCTGCGCTACCAGGTGAGCACCTTTCCCGATGCGAAGACGTTGAGCGCGATTGGGAAGCATCGGTTCTTCGAGGTTGAAGAAGGTGAGTAGGAATGGCCCCTCACCCCGGCGTGGAGACTGTTGAAGCACGCCCTCGACTTCGCTCGCAGGGTTTTACGAAATAAGGAGCGCCCACCGTTCATCCCGAGCGGAGTCGAGGGATTATCTCGCCTTCGGGCGGTAAGTGCCCCCTCGACTGCGCTCGGGGAGACCGGTGATTGGAGTCATTTCTATTT
>JAYVFP010000062.1:0-51650 GCA_043773025.1 Archangium sp. | reverse complement strand
AGCGCTCACCGTTCATCCCGAGCGGAGTCGAGGGATTACCTCGCCTTCGGGCGGCAAGTGCCCCCTCGACTGCGCTCGGGGAGACCGGTGATTGGAGTCATTTCTATTTCCGCCAACCCTCTCGGGCTGAACGGATTTCGGCCAGTTCCGTTCGTGCCGAGCGGAGTCGAGGCAGCTAGAGATTTTGCTAGGGGACTCTCAGGCGTACGCCAGCCGTTGCGGTGAATGCGGTGGGTCCGTTCACGGGCCACAGGAAATGGTGTCGGCCGCCGATCAGCACGTACCCGCCGAGCCACTTGAGCGGGTAGTACTCGATGCCTCCGCCGCCCCCCATACCGAGCCCGAAGCCGCTGGGCAGAAAGTTGGTCAGCAGCGAGACCTCGAGCAGCACGTTCACCGTGTCGAGCACCGGCAACGCAAGCTGGAAGCGGGGCACCAGACCAAAGAAGGGAAAGAGCCGCGCGAACAGGCCGATGCGAAACCAGCTGAGCTCGATACCGCCCCCCAGCTCGAGACCGCCCGACACGAAGCCCGAGGTCGAAGGCTCCAGCACACCGCGCAGATCTCCGAAGGGCCGCAGCGGGCGGGGCTCCAGCACACCCGTGCCCGGGGCGACGGCCGCGCTGGTCTGCACCCACTCCACGCGCGTCTCGCGGCGCGGCCTGACTTGCAGCTCGAGCACCTGCACCGGGCCTTCACCCCAGCGCGCCTCGACCTTGTGCTTGCCGGCCGGCGCCGCGATCGTCTGGGGCGCGGGGCCGAGCTCCTTACCATCCAGCATCAACAGGGCACCGGGCGGCGTCGAGCCCACCACCAACGTGCCAGTCAAACGGGCGCGCACCGACTCGAGCAAACGCACCACCGTGGGATCGACCCGGGTGGGATCGAGCGTGGTCTCGGGGTTGGCGTCGAGCGCGAGCGCGAAGGCCTCTTCAGCGCGGGCAAAATCTTGCCGGGCGGCCAGGCACTGCGCGCGCAGCAACTGAACCTTCTCGAGCGTCGCGGGATCGCCCCCATCGATGGCGGCCGCGTCGAGCATCTTCAACGCGGCATCGAAGTCGCCCTGAGTGAAGAGCTTCTGCCCTTGCTCCAGCTTGGGAACATCGACCCGCGCCTTGGGTACCGGGGCCATCAACAACAAGGCGAGAAGAGGAATCGCAGCAGACAGCATGGGGTGGAGGCGTTCGGACCACACCCGCCAGCACCGCTCAAGGAAAACAATCTTCCGTCAGGGAACGAGCTCGAGCTTCACCACCACCGCGCGCCCCGAAGCGACCCGGATCTCACGCGTGAGGGAGCGGAAGCCGGGGCGTTCGATCAACACCTGGTAGCGGCCCACGGGGAGATCGAGCAGCAGCGGCGTGCGGCCCCGCGGCACTCCGTCGATGGACACCTGGGCCCAATACGGCTCGCCTTCGTGGGTGGTGATGACGTTGACCCGCCCCTTCTTCTTCGGGCCCTGCTTCTTGATGCCGGGGTTCAAATCCACCGCGGCCACGGCGGTTCCCGCATCGACTTCCGGCTCCAGGGCGCCTGCGTCAGCCTCGGCCAGCATGGCTTGACCCGCGTCGGGGTCTTCCGTCAATTCAGGGCCGGCGTCGGGTTCGGCGATCACCACGGCTGGCGCGCCCGCATCGATCACCGCGATCGGCAGCACCACTTCACCCGGGCGCACCACGAAGAAGGACACGCCCGCGGAGGCAGCGAGCACCGCGACGAGGCCGAGCAGCGCCCAGGGTCTGCGGCCCGCATGCACCGCGGCCGACAGCTCGTCGGTGGTGGGGTCAGGCGTCCCAGTGACCACCGGCAACGCAGCGGAAGATACCCTCGAGGACAGCTTGCGCAGGCTCGGCGAGGTGTGGCTCTGCACCGCGGGCGCGGGCACCACGGGCAACGCGTTCTTCGACGACTTGGCCTCGAGGTAGGCCGCATCGAGCGCGCCGACGAGCTGGGCCGCCGTGCCGTAGCGATCGTCGGGCTTCTTCGAGAGCGCCTTCTTCACCACGTCGGCCACAGGCCTTGGAATCCACGGTGCGCGATCGAGGATCTCCGGTACCGGTGCGTGAGCCTGCAACTGAATGAGCCGCAGCTCTGAATCAGCCTCGAACGGCAACGTGCCGGTCAGACACTCGAAGAGCACCACGGCCAGCGCGTAGAGATCGACGCGGTGATCGACGTCTTTGAGGCCCAGCGCCTGCTCCGGGGCCATGTAGTGCGGGGTACCCATCACCATGCCGGTCTTGGTGATGCCGGTGGTGGCGCTCTTCTGCCGCAAGATGCCGAAGTCGAGGATCGTCGCGAGCCCCTCGGGCGAGACGAAGATGTTGGCGGCCTTGATGTCGCGGTGAATGAAGCCCTGGCCGTGCAGGTAGTCGAGGCCGAGCGCGAGCTGGCGCATCAACTTGAGCGTCTCGTCGGCGGTGAAGCCGCCCTTCGCGCGCAGGCGGCCGACCAACGAGTCGCCCTGCAGCAGCTTCATCACGATGAACGGCCGGCCTTCGTGGCTGCCGACGTCGTAGATGGGGATGATGTTCGGGTGATCGAGCTTGGCGGTCAACCGCGCTTCCCGCTCAAAACGTTCGCGCACCTCGGTGTCATTGACCAACGCGGCTGCGAGCAGCTTGACCGCCACCTTGCGATCGAGCTCGGAGTCGTGGGCGATGAACACCGTGCCCATGCCGCCTTCGCCGATCTTCTCTTCGAGCAGGTAGCGGCCCAGCAGCAGCTCGCCGGTGCGCATGGCCATCACCGACTTCTCTTCACGGAACGGCGCGACGGCGCGCAGCCCCCGGCCCGAAATGCTGGTGGGCGGGAGCTTCGCCGTCGCGGGCGTTCCACAGGCGGCGCAAATCAGAGCGCCTTCAGAGAGTGGAAAGCCGCACGACGAACACGTCACGAGTGGATTGTAGTCTCAACGCCCTCTCTCTGCGGGATTTGGCGTCGCTCGCGCTCGGGGTGCCAGCTAAGGTTTGCTGCTGGCGAACGCCCATGGACCAGCCCCGAACCATTGAAGTCCCCAGCCGGCGCTTCGGGAAGTACCTGGTGCGCTCGCGCCTGGGTCAGGGCGGACAGGCCGAGGTGTTCCTGGCAGAGGCCATCGACGACAAGGGCGACCAGATCAACGTGGCCCTCAAGATGATGAGGCAGGGCACGCCCGAGGAGAAGTTCGCCGACGAGGCAGACCTGATGGGCCTGCTCTCCCACCCCAACCTCGTGCGCATGATGGAGCACGGCGTCGCCTTCGGCCGGCCTTTCATCGCCATGGAGTTCCTCGTCGGCGGCGATCTGTCTGAGGTGATGGCCGCCCATCGGCGCGCGATGAAGGGCTTCCCCATGGGCATGGGGGTGCACGTCTGCATCGAGGTGCTCAAGGCGCTGGCGTATTTTCACAAGGCGACCTCGCGCTCGGGCACTGAGCTCAACCTCATTCACTCTGATGTGAACCCGTCGAACGTCTTCTTCTCAGGTGAAGGCGACGTGAAGCTGGGCGACTTCGGAGTGGCCTCGAGCTCGCAAGCGGGCATTGGCCCTGCGGAAGGGACGGCGGCGGGCAAGCTCTCGTACCTCTCGCCCGAGCAGACGCGCGGCGAGGCGTTGGCACCCGCGTCGGATTTGTGGGCCGTGGGCGTGATGCTCCACGAGGTGGTGGTGGGCTACCACCCGTTTCAGAAGGAAGGAGCGAGCGAGCAGCAGATCATGGCCGCCATCCGCAACCCGAAGCTGAGCATTCCCGACTACGTCGACAAGCCGTTGGCGGCGGTGATCCTCAAGGCGCTCACGCCTGACCTGAAGACGCGCTTCAAGACCGCGGGTGAATTTGCCGCGCCGCTGTTCGGCTACGCGCTCGACAAGAACCTGGTGCCGTCACGTCACGACACGCAGCTCTGGCTCGAGAGCGTGCTGGGCCTGCTGGTCTAAACTCTACTGAAGCGGCTCCCTTTCCCCGCGAGGGAGAGGGTCGGGGAGAGGGCTGACGCCGGCAGTCACCTGAGCGAGCACCGCCGCATCGGCATCGGCCCCTTCCGAAAACAAAGTGTCCTCAGCCTGAATCAACAACTCATCAAACCCACGCCGCTCGAGAGCACTGACCGCCACCCCGCCCCGCTGTTTGAGCAACGCCTTCTCGATCAGCCTGGGCACTTGATCGACCTTGTTCCACACCAGCAACCGCGGAGTCCTATCGAGCCCCAGCGAGCTGAGAATCTTCTCGACCGCCTCGATGTGAGCGCCGCGAGCTGGATCCGACGCATCGACCACGTGCAGCAGCAACGACGCGTCCTCGAGCTCCTCCAGGGTCGCGCGGAACGCGGCCATCAAGTCTTTGGGCAGGTCGCGAATGAAGCCCACGGTGTCGGTGATGATCACCTCATGTTCGCGGGGGAAGCGAAGCCGCCGGCTGGTGGGATCCAGCGTGGCGAACAGCTTGTCCTCGACGAGCACCTCTGACTTGGTCAGCGCATTGAGCAGCGTCGACTTACCCGCGTTGGTGTACCCGACGATCGAGATGACGGGCAGCTCCTTGCGGCTGCGCTGACGGCGGCGGGTCTTTCGATCGCCCGAAAGCTGATCGATCTTCCGCTCGAGGAACGTGATGCGATCACGCGCGCGGCGGCGATCGATCTCGAGCTTCGTCTCACCAGGACCGCGACCCCCGACGCCACCACCACCTGACAGACGCGAGAGCGACTGATCCGACTGCACCAGCCTCGGCAGCAGATACTTCAACTGCGCCAGCTCGACCTGGAGCTTGCCGTCACCCGACCGTGCCCGCTGCGCGAAGATGTCGAGAATCAACTGAGTGCGATCGAGCACCTTCAAGTTCGTCGCCTCACCGATGTGCCGCGCCTGCGAAGGCGAGAGGTCCTTGTCGAACACCAGCACCTCCGCGAGCTTCTGCATGCCGCGCAAGTTCAGCTCGTCGAGCTTGCCGTGACCGATGAGGTACTTGGGATCGGCCTGCCGGCGCAGCTGCAGCAGCTCATCGACCACCTCGACGCCAGCGGTGCGCGCGAGTTCTTTGAGCTCGGCGAGCGACGACTCTGCACCGGCCCGGTCTCCATCGAGACACACCGCCACCAGCACCGCCCGTTCACGATCTCCGACCTTGCGGACCTTGGTGGTCGCAGCGAGCTCGTCTTCCAGCGCCTCGACGGTGGCGATGAAGTCAGGCGCGTCATCGTGGATGTTGGGCCGGGTCTCGGTGCGCCAGATGTCACCCGCGGGATTCTCAGGGAGCAGGTGCGCGTAGTGCAGCACGCCAGGCAGCCCGTCATCCTTCACGCCGATGGCCGCGACCATATCGAGCCTGAGCAACGCGAGGTCGGTGAGGTCGTCGCGCGTGAGCGGCTCGCTCTTCAGATGGGTGTGCACCAGGCGCAGGCCACGCAGACGCACCTGGCCCGCGCGGGCACGGCCGATGTCGGGCAGCTCGAGCTGATGGGCGTTGCCGACGATGACCGCCTCGACGTTGCCCTTGCGGTTGAGCAGCACGCCGACCTGGCGGTTGGTCTCGAGGGAGAACTCGGTGAGGTGGCGGGCGAGCTCGGGGCTGACGATCTCGTGCACGGACACGTGCCGCCGCCAGGTGTTCTTGAGGTGCTTGAGCTCGCTGGGCTTGAGACCCAGTACATTTCCTGAAGGTTCGTTCACTGCATTTCCTTTTAGCGCTGCTACCTTCCGTCTGCCTTGGAAGCACTCATCACACTGTGGATAGCGGCCATCGGCCTGAGCATTGGCAGCTTTCTGAACGTGGTGATCGCGCGGCTCCCGAATGACGAGAGCGTGGTGCGCCCCCGGTCGAAGTGCCCGAAGTGCGGGCACCAACTGCCCTGGTACGAGAACATTCCGGTCCTCTCGTGGCTGTTTCTGCGAGGCAAATGTTCCGGCTGCAAGACGCCCATCTCGCCCCGCTACATCATGGTCGAGCTGCTCACTGGCACCCTCTTCGTCGCGGCCACCGCGCGCTTCGGCTTCGACTGGCCGCTGGTCTCTGCGCTCACGTTCTTCACGTTCCTCATTCCCCTCATCTTCATCGACGCCGAGCACTGGATTTTGCCGTTCGAGCTGACCTTGCCGGCGATCGCCGCGGGCCTGCTGCTGGCGATTCCCCAGGGGAAAGACGCGTTTCTGACGGCGCTCATCGGCGCCATCGCGGCCTTCCTCATCTTCCGGGTGATGGAGATTTTCGGGTGGCTCGTCACCGGCAGAGAAGCGCTGGGCGCAGGCGACAAGTACCTGATGGCGATGATCGGCGCTCAGGTCGGGTGGCGCGGGCTGCTGGGCGTCATCCTCTTCTCGTCACTTCAAGGCGCCGTGGTGGGGCTGGCGCGCATGAAGCTCACCGGCCGGGCAGGGCCGAGCGTCGAGGGTGTGACCGAAGTAGCCACGGAAGAAGAAGAGGCGCCGAAACGCGAGCCCTTCACCCCTGAGTTCCTCGCGCCGGGCCTGCCGGTGTGGAAGCGGTTGCTGCTGATTCCGTACACGATTGTCCTCCAGGACATTCCCGACTCGCCCCCGCCCGACGAGTCGACCGGGGAGATTCCTGACTGGGTGCCGCAAGCGAACAACATTCCGTTCGGCCCGTGGATTGGGCTCGCGGGGGTCGAGGTGCTGATGCTGGGGCCCTGGTTCGTCGAGCGCCTCGCACACACGCCGTGGCGGTTGATGTCGGAGATCGTCTTCGGCCGCTAGAGTCCCCCGCGTGTCAGCACTCAGAAGAACTGCGCTCTCGAACGCGAAGCGTGTGGTGGTGAAGATCGGCACCAACGCGCTCACCAACACCACCGGCCGGTTTCATCGCCCTCACTTCGAGCGGCTGGCCGATGAGCTGCTGCTCCTGGCGAAGACGCGCGAGTTGGTGATCGTCTCTTCCGGCGCCATCGCGCTCGGCGTGGAGCGGCTGGGACTGGCGGCGCGGCCCAAAGACATTCCCGGCAAGCAGGCGTGCGCGGCGGTGGGGCAGAGCCGTTTGATGCGCGCGTGGGAAGAGGCGCTCTCGCCCCGCATCGTGGCGCAGGTGCTGCTCACGCACTCCGACGTGCAGGACCGGCGCCGGTATCTCAACGCACGTCACGCGCTCGAGCGCCTCATCACCGATGGCGTCGTGCCGGTCATCAACGAGAACGACACGGTGTCGGTCGACGAGATCAAGTTCGGCGACAACGACACGCTGGCGGGTCTGGTGGCGGGCCTGGTGAACGCGGACGCGTTGGTGATTCTGAGCGACGTCGACGGGCTCTACGACGCCGACCCGCGGAAACACGCAGAAGCGAAGCTCATCAGCACGGTCGAGGTGGTCACCCGCGCGATGCTCGCTGCCGCGGGGGGAAGTGGGAGCAGCGTAGGCACCGGCGGCATGATCACCAAGCTGCGCGCGGCCCAGCAGGTCACCGAGCTCGGCGTGCGCTGCGTCATCGCCGCGGGCCAGAAGCCGGGCACGCTGACCCGGGTGTTCGAGGGCGAGCGTGAAGGAACGCTGTTCGAGCCGCAGCAGGGAAGGCGTGACGCGCGCACCGCGTGGATCGCGCATGCGCTCAAGCCGAAGGGCACGCTGGTGGTCGATGCGGGCGCGCGCGCAGCGGTATTGGAGAGGAAGAAGAGCCTGCTGCCGTCGGGCGTGCGCGAGGTGAAGGGCAACTTCTCTCACGGCGACCCAGTCGACCTGAGCGACGAGAGCGGAGAAGTCTTCGCGCGTGGGCTCGTCGCCTACCCCGCGGATGAGCTGCGGAAGATTGCGGGCAAACGCACCACGCAAATCGAAGCGGCGCTGGGCTATCGCGGGCTCGATGAAGCCGTGCATCGAGACGACCTCGCGATGTTGTGAACGGTGAAATCGACCCCGTCAAGCGGGTGCAGGGCTTGTTTCGAAAGCGCGCGCGCGGTTTCGTTCTTCCCGTCTTCGCGGAGGCCGACCCGAATGCAGCGTGCGACGGTACCAAGCGTGAAATCGATGAAAGAGGCCGGTGACGCGCTGCTCGAGCGCGCCATCGATCCCGAGCGGTGGATGTTGCCGGGCCGCAGAGTGACGGTCGACAACACCTGCCGGGTCGGCTCCGTGCACGTCTGCGCTTCGGTGGATGTCACGCCGACGCTCGAGACGTTCATTCGCGTCAGCTTCAAGGGGCCGACGCTCTCCCCCATGCAAGCGGCCGAGCTGCTGGAGCAGTTCACCAGCGTGCGCTTCACCTTCATTCCGAACATCGAGTGGTTCGTGGAGATCGACGCGCGGCAGTGGATTCACTTCTCCCGGCCGTACACGCGATCCAGACTGCAGGCATGAACCGATTCGCAGTGGTGGTGGTGATGCTCGCGGGCGTCGCGTGGGCCGACATTCCTTCTCCTGACTCGAGTGGATGCCGCGACAAGGCGGTGGGCGCTTCGTGCAAACGCGACGACGGCAGTGAAGGCGGCTGCGTGAAGGCCACGTGTTCGCGGAACGACTACAGCAACGGGCCCCCGCCGACGCAGGTCAGCTACGAGTGCCTCAAGTGCGACGCCGTTGCGCCCGCGAAGAAGCAGTCGTGCGCCGCGATGCCTGCTCAGGGCCTCGCCGGGTTGCTGGGGTTGCTGCTTCTCCGGCGACGCGCTCGCTAGCCCTCCCCAATCGTCAGGAGGGGCGTTGTCAGGAACCGCGTGAGCCAATATGTTTTCTTAGGTGAAAATATGAGTTCGCAGACGCAGGTATCAGCCCACATCGCAGCCTCCACCAAGCGCGAACTCGATGAGTACGCCGAGGCGCACGGCTTGAAGCAGGGATTCCTGATCGAGGAGGCGTTGCGGCACCATCTGCGTGCGCTCCGCGAATTGCCTGCAGACGTCATCATCCCGCCGCGCCTTGTCGTGAGCCGTGAAAGCGGAGAGCGCGTTCTCGAGCGCATCGAAAAGCCGGGCAAACCGACGAAGGCGTTGCGCGATCTCTTCCGGAAGAAGTAACTCGGAGCGCACTTGACCATCGAGGTCCGGCGGCTGAGCCCAGAGGATGACCGCTCGACCTTCAGGTCGGGAAACGTGGAGCTCGACCGCTTCTTCTGGCGTTTCGCGGGGCAAAACCAGTTCCGCCACCACATCGGCACGACTTACGTGGCCGTCGAAGGGGCTCGAGTTTGGGGCTACGTGACGGTCGCCGCCGCCGAGCTCGAGATCGAAGGTCTTCCCGTGTCTCGTCGAAAGGGCCTTCCTGCCTATCCCCTACCGGCGCTCCGCATCGCTCGCCTGGCAGTCGACGAAACAGCACAAGGCCGCGGCATTGGAGCGGAGCTCTTGAAGGAAGCGCTCATGCTTGCCCGCCGCACGGCTGAAGCCATCGGGTGCGTGGGCGTCATCGTCGACGCGAAGCAGGACGCTATCGGCTTCTACGACCGCTACGGGTTCGAGCCGGTCACCACCGTGTCCGGTGCGCTCGGGGATCGCCCGCAACCAACAGCGATGTTTCTGCCACTGGCCCTGATTCCTGCGTGATCGTGCTGCGACGACGCATCTCGCTGCTTCCTCGCGGCTGCTCTCGAGTGACCCCAGGTGTACAGTCGGCGACGTGAGACTCTTCGTTCTGGTCGCAGTGCTCGCAGCGCCGGCGTTCGCAGACATCATTCCGGAGGAGGTGGCTACCTGCCGGAACAAGGCAGCGGGCTCGGCGTGCACCACGGGTGAAGGCCATGCGGGCACGTGTATCGAGACGTCGATCACGCGGCCTGACTACAGCGGCGGCGTGCCTCCGACGTACAAGGCGGTGAAGATGCTCACCTGCGTCGCGACCGCGAAGGGCTCTGCGCGCTCAGCGTTGCCGTGGGTCGGTCTTGGCCTCGCGTTTCTCGCGCTCGTCGCTGCGCTCACCTTCAAGCCGCGTCGGCCTACTGCTTCTCCTGCATGACTGCGCTTGCCCCTCAGTGGTGGATCGACTCGGTTCGTTCGCGGGTGTACCGCGTGCTGCGACCGTGGCTCGCGCATCTCTACGCGGATCGCGCGAGCCGGGTGCTGTGGCTGGGCGTGTTCTCGGTGCTGGTCTCGTTCACGCTCACGCTGGTCTCACCGCTGTGGTTGCTCGCGTTGGGTCCCGTGTTGCTCGGCGTTCCGCACCTGGTGGCTGACGCGCGCTACCTCGTCGTTCAACCAAAGCTGCATGAACGTGGAGCGCTGGCGTGGCTGGTAGCGCTCCCGCTGCTTGCCACCGGTTTTGGTGCACCGCCTGCGATCAGCTTGCTGTGCCTGGTGCCGGCGGTGCTCATGGCGCGGGGCTCCGTCGGGCGGAAGGTGGTCGCGCTGACGGTGTGGGCGGGGCTCACCGCGCTCTCGATCGCCTGGGAGAATCCGTTCCTGCTCGTCTTCCTGCACGCGCACAACCTGGTGGCTTTGGGGTGGTGGTGGGCGCTGCGGCCGCGCACGAAGGAGGCGGTCGTGTTGCCGGTGATCGTGCTCGCGTGCACGGGCTTCCTGCTCGCGGGCGGAGCGGATCCGATGCTCACGGCGCTCAGTGCCTGGGCTGCACCGGGCAGCGGCACCAGCTTCTCGGAGTTCATCGAGACGGCGGCTCCGGGTTTGGGCCCCACGTTCGGTCCACGGCTGGTGCTGTCATTCGCGTTCTTGCAGTCGGTGCACTACGCGATGTGGCTGCGGCTCGTGCCTGAAGACGCTCGCAACCGCCCGGCGCCCCGCCCCTTCCGCGCCACGTGGGATGCGCTGGTGAAGGACTTCGGGCTTCCGCTGTTGCTGGTGTTCATCGGGCTCAGCGCGTTCATCGCGTTCTGGGGCCTTCAGGATCTCGCGGGCGCTCGCTGGGGCTACCTGCGGCTCGCGGCGTTTCACGGGTATCTCGAGCTCGCGGTCGCGGCGCATTTTCTCGTCGAACGGAAACGACCCGCGTGTTGATGGAGTTGTGGGGGTGGTTGGTTGCGTTCTTCTTCACGCAGCTCTTCGAGATGCCGATGTATTGGAAGGCAACGCGCAGTTTGCGGGTCGCGTTCTTTGCGAGCGCCATGACTCACCCCGTCGTGTGGTTCGTCTTTCCCCTGCTGATGGAACACGGCGTGGAGTACTGGCCGATGGTGGCGCTGGCAGAGACCTTCGCCGTGCTGGCCGAAGCGGCGTGGCTTCGTTTCAACGGGCTCTCGAAAGGCAAGGCGCTGCTGTGGAGCCTCGCCGCCAACGCCTTCAGCACGTCCTGCGGCTTCGCTCTGCGGGAGTGGCTGGGCTTTCCCTGAGTCTCTGGGGTGTGGGTGCGCGGGCGGGCCCTACTCACTCGTCGGGCGCTGAGCGCTCTTTCCGACTAGAGTCGTTTTTTTTCAGGAGTCGTAGATGTCCACGCCCGAACAGCAGCAGGTCCTCGTTGAACTCGAAGCACTCCGGACCCGCGTCTTCGAGCTGGAGGCCACTCAACGGGCACGCCGCCGCACGTGGCGAAGGGCTGCGATGGGCAGCGTCGTGGTCCTCGCGGCCTCGGTGGGTACGGCGCTCGCAGCCAACGGCAACTGCCCCAACGGGTTTCCGTTCTGCTTCGCCGCTGATCAGCCGGCAGTCGCCTCGCAGGTGAACCACAACTTCTCGCAGGTGCTCGAGTGGCTCGAGGCGAAGACGGGCGCGCGCGCGACGGCAGGCGTTCAGACCCCGACGGTCACCACGACCGGGAACGTCAACATGAACAACGGCGGCCAGCTCATCGGCACGGGCACGGGCGCTTTTCACATCAACACCCTGCCCGCGGCGGGCACCCTGTACCTCAACTGGCACTCGGGAGCGGGCGGCGTGATCGTCGGCAACGGCGCGAGCGCCCCGGCAGTCACGATGCAGTCGAACGGCAACGTGAACCTCACCACCGTCAATGGCCGCCGCCCCGCGGTGCCGTACTCGCAAAACTGCAACGCGAGCTCGTGCAGCGTGAGCTGCGGAAACGGCGGCACCATTCGCCAGGCGTTCGGCTTCCACGGCTTCGGCGCCGGCGCCAACAGTGGCGACTGGCTATGCGGGGGCGGCTTGCAGTGGCTGGGCGCCTGCATCGGCAGCGCGAGCTGCACGGTGACGACGGGGTGCGGGTCGTCTGGGTTGTGGATCGACTGCTGGTGAACCGAGCCTCTCGGAGCCTGGTCCTTGCCTGAAAATTTGTTCCAGCGTCCCAACTTCCCGCGGGCTGGCGGACTGCGTGGCTCCGGTGCTGCGGGCGCAGGCCGGGCCAGGACGGACGGTGGGCCGCAGCCGCGCGTTGGGGGCAGGTCTTACTCGAGCAGTTTGTAGTACCGCAGCGGCTGGGCGACGTTCTTCACCGGCGTCTCTACCAGCGGCCCGAACTTGAGCCCCGCCAGCGACGGATCCTTCGAGGTGGCGATCGCCTTCATCGCGGAGTCCATCACCAGGGTCTCTCTGAAAGCGCCCAACGACTGAAGCCGCGCCGTCTGGTTCATGCCGGTGGAGAACGAGGTGTAGTTGCGGTTGGGGCCGAACAGCCCGCAGAAGCTCGGCGTCAGGTTCACGCCGATCGCCACACCGAGGCCGGGCACCTGAAGGATTTCAGAGAGGCGCGAAATCTCGGGGTGCGCGCTCATGGTGTCTTTGGTGAAGCGCTGAATCTCGATGGCCGCCTTCAAGGTCGCGCCCGCTCGCGTGGCCGCGTCATCCTTGAAGAACGGGGGCCCGAAGAGCCCAATCACGCAGTCACCGACCATCTTGTCGAACACTCCGCCGTGCCGATGGAGAATGCGCACCGCTTCTTCCGACCAGTCGTCGACGAACTTGCCGATGCGCTCGGGCCGCTCGAGCACCTGCTCACAGATGCGCGTGAAGCCGTTGATGTCGGCGAAGATGATGCCCACTTCTTCGGCGCGCGGCGCGAGGTAGGTGCGCCCGTAGTCGGGGTCGCGCAGCAGCTCGTCGATCGCCCGGCCTGAGAAGAACTGCGAGAGGTGAATGCGCTCGCGGTTGTAGTCGATGAGCCGCTGGCTGAGCGTCGAGCCGAGCAGGCGCAGCAGTTCCATGGTGTACGACGAGAAACCCTCGCCGTTGCTCCACACCATGATCTTCCCGAGCGCGTGTGACTCGGCCACGCCGCTGATCAACACCGTCTCGACGGCCTTCCGGTTGCCTAAGACCGCCTGCAACTGGCGGTCGTGCGGCATGATCAGGTTCTGCCCCTGCGCGCGAATGGCGGCGTCGAGCTCAGGGTCTTTTCGGCCGTTCGACGAGTACTCGAGCTGACCGTACTTGTACGAGCGGTAGTGCAGCGCGCCCGACTCGACCGCGTCGCGGTACACGAGCAAGAAGCCGGGGACCTTGACCCGCTCGCACAGGGCCCGCACCGCGCCATCCATGCCGGTCTCGAAGACGCGGTTGGAGAGAGAGTGGTTGATGGTGACCAGCACCTGGTGTTTTTCAGAAGCGGTCTGAACCGAGGCGAGCACGGTGTCGAGCTGCTCTGCGATCGCGTCGAGCAGGCGGCCCAGCCGCGCAGCGTCGGCGGTGCGATCACCCGCGAAGAGCACGCCTATCGACCCCACCTGGTGACCGACCAGATCGAGCGCCTGGCTGCACAGGGTGTCGCCTGAGTCGAGCTTGCGCACGCCCCAGCGGGCCGCCTCGAGGTAGGTGCCCGCGAAGACCCCGCCGAAGTCGCCATGGTGAAAGGTGGCCTGGGCCAGCTCCTCGTCCAGCGTGCTGACCACTGCGCCCTTGGCACCGACGACCGTGAGCAGCGGGGGAAACAAGCGCTTGAAGGTCTGCTGCAGGCTCTCTCGCGCCTTGAGCGATTCTTCGAGGAGATCGTCGACCGTCCGGGAGACCAGCCGGAGCAACTTGAGCTCTTCGAACGTCAGTTCGGCATCCATGTGGGACAAGAAAGTAGCAGAGAACATGAGCTGGCCAACGATCCGGCTACAATAGGTCCCATGCTCCTTGCGACCGCTGCTGCCTTCCTGCTCTCGACCTCGGCCGGCACCAAGCCCAATACCTACAACGAGCGCTGGCTCTGCGACCTCTGGGCCGGGGCACAGTGCCACGCCACCGCCTGCCAGAAGGACGGCAAGGTGCGCTGTGAGGCTGTCTCCAAGCAGTGCGAATCGACCAACCGCGAGTCGACCGTCGACTCCGGCCGCGCCGCCAAGAAGGCCGCCTGCGCGCGGGCTCTCCTCAAGGAAGAGTGCGGCGGCAAGAAGCCTCCCGAATGTGACGGGTTGCTGTAGGTCTTCGCCGCTGGCGCAGGGGGAAAGAGCTGAGTAGGACTTGGCGAATGACTCGCCTGTCGACGCTCACTGCTCTTCTCGCCTCTGTCGCGTTTGCCCAGGGCGAAGCGCCCCCGGTCGCGGCGCCCGCCGTCAAGCCGAAGCTCACCGTGATGCCCTTCGCCGCGTTGACGGGCGATGTGCCTCAGCGCGCGGGCACCAAGGCGGTGGGCATGCTCACCACCGAGTTCAAGAGCGCCGACTCGTTCGCGTTGATCGACGGCAAGAAAGAGAAGGCGGCCGGCAGCGCTGAAGAGGCGCTGGAGACCGCTCGCAAGGCCGTCGCCGAAGCGAAGGACCTGCGCGGGAAGAAGAAGTTTCGCCTGGCCGAAGAGGCGCTCCAGCGCGCGATCACCTCGTACAAGGGCGCGCCCGCTGCGTTGCCTGAGCTGGGTGAAGTCGTCGACGCGTACGCGCTGCTGTCGGCCGTTCAGTACAACACCGGCCGCGATGAAGAAGGCGCCAAGAGCCTGAACCAGGCGCTCACGCTCGCGCCCGATCGCGAACTGCCGCTCGCGCAGACCTCGGCGCTGTTTGGCCGCGTGGTGACCGATGCACGCAAGGTGCTCAAAGACGGCGCCAAGGGCACGTTGATGATGGAGTCGTCGCCTTCGAACGCGCCCGTGCTGCTCGACGGCCTCGCGCTGGGCACGACCCCGCTCTCGGTCAAGGACGTGCCGCCCGGCCTGCATTTCTGGAAGGCCACGCTGCCTTCGGGTGAAGCGCTGGGCGGGGTCATCGAAGTGCTGCCCGGCAAGCAGGCGGTCGCGAAGGCGGCCTCGGCCAGCAAGGACCCCGAGTCGCGGCTGCTCTCGTCGCTCGCGCAGAACAAGCTCGACGCAGACCTCGTCGCCGCGGCCCGCGAGCACGCGACGTCGTCTGAGGCCGACCTGGTGGTGTTCGGTGCGCTCTCGAAAGAAGGCAAAGGCCTCGCGCTCGACACCTTCCTCTTCGCGGCGTCGACCGGTGACGTGCGCAGAATGGCGCGCGCGTCGTTCGATACCGAGCTGCTCTCGGCCGGCATGGAGTTCTTCAACCTCGCAGGTGAGCTCGCGAAGCACGGCGACAAGGTCGGCGAGGCCGTGAAGGTGCCTTCGTCGGTGTCGATGACGTTGATCGCCGGTGGTCCTTCGAAGCTGGCCGAGGCGAAGTACGGCGTGGTGCCCGGTAAAGAGGGCGCCGACGGTCTCGAGGCCACCGAACCCGCGAAGGAAGAGGGCCCCCGCAAGCCGCTCGAGAAGCGCCGCGGGCCGCTCAAGCGTCAGTGACCGGGGTGTTCCGGGGGCGTTTTGCGCCCAGCCCTACGGGCCGACTTCATCTGGGGAACGTGCGCAGTGCGCTGCTCGGGTGGCTGTGGGCGCGGGCTGAACGAGGCGAGTTCGTGCTGCGCATCGAGGATCTCGACCCCGAGCGCTGCAAGAAGGTGTTCACCGACGGCATCTTCGAAGATCTCGAGTGGCTGGGTCTCGACTGGGATGGCCCGGTGCTCAAGCAGTCTGAGCGCGGGGCGATCTACGACGAGGCGATTGCCCGGTTGGAAGCGCGCGGGCGGGCGTATCGGTGCTGGTGCAGCCGGGCGGAGATCGCGCGGGCGGCCTCGGCTCCGCATGTTGGGGAAGAGGGGCCGGTGTATCCGGGCACGTGCAGAGAGGGGGCAAGCCCGAAGGCGGGGCGGCAACCGTCGTGGCGCTTTCTGGTTCAAGCACCGGTCCTCCCGAGGGACCGGCTTCACCCGGATGAACAACCAACCGTTCATCCCGAGCGAAGTCGAGGGATTACCTTTGCTCGCGCGGCAAGTGGCATCTCGACTGCGCTCGATGCGAACGGTGGGGCGAGGGAGCACTTCGTCGACCTGCTTCACGGCGAGGTGAGCCAGGACGTCGCTCACGAGGTCGGTGACTTCATCATTCGGCGCACCGATGGCGTGGCGAGCTACCAGTTGGCGGTGGTGGTCGATGACGCGCTCTCTGGCGTGACGCACGTGCTGCGGGGTGAAGATCTGCTCTCGTCGACCGCGCGGCAGATTCAGCTGCAGCGGGCGCTGGGCTACCCCACGCCTTCGTATGCGCATGTGCCGCTGTTGATGCAGGCCGATGGGAAGCGGCTCGCCAAGCGTGATGGCGCGTCGACGGTGGCGGGGCTGCGCGAGCTGGGCTGGTCTGCCGAGAAGGTGCTCGGGCAATTGGCCGCGTGGAGTGGGCTGGGTGATGGCAGCCCGGTCTCGGCTCGCGAGCTGGTCGGGGTGTTCTCGCTTTCTGGGGTGAAGAAGACGGCGACGGTGGTCGAGTGAAGCGCGAGTGGGTGATCATCGGGGCGGTGCTGGTGCCGTTCGCGGTGCTGGTGGCGGCGGGGTTCTACTTCTCGCCGAAACCGCCGCTGCCGATTGCGCCAGAGTCCCCTCTCCCTCCAGGAGGGGATCAGGGTGAGGGTCGAGTGGAGCCGTCGGCCCCGAAAGCAAACAAACCCGCCCTCAAAGCACCCGAATACCCCCCAGCGCTGGAAGCCCCCCTGACCGCGGTGATGCCGGAAGTACGGCAGTGCTTCCGCGACCAGAAACTCAAATCCCGCCGCGAGGTGAAGGTCCGCTTCACGCCCACCCGGGATGGCGGCTTCGAGAAGGTCGAGGTCGACGAACAGAACCCCTACCTGGCCGCCTGCCTGGAGGATGTCTTCGCCGAGGTCGCCTTTCACCCCGACGGCCGCCAGACCTTCGCACCGGCTGCCCACACCTTCAGCTTCGAGCCCTCGTCTGACTGACATAGAGTCTCGAGTCTCTGATGCCTGCGGTCGTCGAACCCCTGGGTCCCTCGCATGTCGCCGCGCTGCGGACGATGTTGTCGCGCGATACGACCCACAACATGTACCTCCTGGGGCTCATGGAGGAGTTCGGCGTGGTGTCGGGCCCGATGCGCTCGCCGTTCACTTTCTTCGGCCGCTTCTTCGATGACGAGCTGACCGCGGCGCTCTTCGTGGGCGGTACCGGTGGGCTGGTGGTGCCGTCGGCCTCGAGCCCGATTCACATCGGAGACATCGCCAAGAAGCTCGCGGGGAAGATCGACATCCGCTCGGCGATTGGTGAGCAGAGCGTGGTCGATTCGTTGATTCGCCACTTCAGCCTGAGCCCGAAGTTCATCAAGCCGCAGAAGCTCTTCTCGGTCTCGCCCAACGACCTGGGGCCTTTCACCAACCCGCTGCTGCGGCCTGCGACGGTGGCGGATCTTCCGCAGCTGCTGCCCATCGCGGCCGCGTGCGTGAAGGAGATGGTCAAGCGAGATCCACTCGAAGAAGACGCGGTCGGCTTCGAGCTGCGCGTGCGGCAACGCGTGCAATCGCACAGGACGTACGTGCTCGAGGAGAAGGGCAAGCTGGTGTTCAAGCTCGACGTCGGCAGCCGCTCGCAGTTCGGGGCGGAGCTCGAGGGGCTCTACACCGTGCCCGACGAGCGGCAGAAGGGTCACGCCACGTTGTGCCTCGGGCAGATCTCACGCTTTTTGATGTCGTCATTGCCGCGGCTGACCGTGCGCGTCGATGACGAGTCGGCCGCGTTTGCCGGCATCGCCCGGAAGGTCGGTTACCTGCAGGGCCGCGCGCAGAAGCTGCTCTGGGTCTGACCGAGCTCCCTCGCCCTGCGAAGCGGGGAGAGGGCTGGGGTACGTGGTGTTGGCGGAGACGGTCGCTGGGCGCTTTCCAGCTACCGCGCTCGATGTCTGCTGCGGCATGGGCGCGGACGCAATCTGGCTCACCCGGCAAGGCTGGAAGGTCACCGCCATCGACCAGTCGAGCGTGGCGCTCGAGCGGGCGCGCGCTGACCATCCAAGACATGGTCTTCAAGGCGCAGCGACGCCGGTGATCAGGTGGGGGCTGGGCGACGTGTTTCAGCCACTCGGAGTAAAT
The DNA here is from genome assembly GCA_043773025.1 of Archangium sp. Lineage (GTDB taxonomy): Bacteria > Myxococcota > Myxococcia > Myxococcales > Myxococcaceae > Archangium_A. Next base: position 33,561 of record JAYVFP010000062.1, on the reverse strand, counting down.
GTCGGTCACTCGGCTGCTGACCGACATTTGCGCGTGAAAAGCAGCGTTTTGTGGCGCACTGACGCTCCACTTTTGGCCTGCGCTCGCTCGTTTTGAGAGAGACGTGGAGCAACAGAGGCGAGATTTCGGGCCAAAACTGCACTGACCGACATTTACTCGGAGTGGCTCGAGGCAAGTCGCCCGGGCTCCGCCCCGAAGCTTCGTGTCCGCGTGGACTCGAGCGCCGTGCAGAGAGGCCTGCTCGCTTCAAGCATGAGGGAGAATCGTTCTTCACCCTCGCCTTCGAGCGGCTGGTGCCAATCGAACATCAGCTCCGCGCTCGCGGCGGAACATCCTGATGAAGTGCGTCGCATCGGCGTAGCCAACACGCTCGGCGACGATCTCGATCATCTCGTCAGAGTGCAGCAGCAGCCGCCGCGCTTCGGCCCTTCGCCCGCTCACGATCCACTGCACTGCGCTTCGGCCAGTGGCCTGAGTGAGCGAAGTGGTCACGTACGCCGGGCTTCGTTTCACCGCGGCGGGCACCTGCTTGAGGGTCAGCGGCCCCAGACAGCTGCGCTCGATGAACCGAAGGGCATCGACGACCACACCTCCGCCCGTGCCGCGCCGCTCCGTGCTCAAGGAGCGAGGCCCCGCCATCCGCGCCCCAGAAAGACAGTCTCCAGAACGCGGGGGCGCGCGCCTGCACCATGCGATGTGGTTTGCCTGCGGGCACCAGCAGCACGTCACCTTCGCGCAGGGTCCACTCACCGTTGAGCTCAACGCGCGAACGGCGTGGCCGAGTGCGCCGCCTCGTGGTTGGTGAAGTGCGCCACCGTGATCGGGCATGAAGGCTTCATCGACTCAATGAATCGCGGGCCGAATGGGCAACACGGCGATCAACGCCGCTTCACCTTCGAGCAGCTCGGCCAGGCGCGCGTGGATCACTTCCTGCGAAGCGATCTCCCCAGCGAGTCTCAGGAACAACCGCTGGTGCCCGTCTTCACTCGTCGCGAGCTCCGTGTAGAAGCGCTTGAGCGGTGCGTCGGTGAGTCCTTCCGCGAGCAGAGACAGGCGCTCTGCGCTGCGGGCTTCGATGATGCCGGCCACCAGGAACCGATCGAGCTGCCGATCTTTCTGGCCGTTGCGCATCAGCTTTTGAAGGCCTTGCGCGTACGGGTCGCCCCCATCGCGCCCGAGCAGGAGCCCGCGGTCTTCCATGATCTGCAGCACCTTCGCGAGGTGTGCTGACTCTTCACGCGCGAGCCTCGCCATCTGGGATGGCAGGCCTGGCACTTCGGGGTAAGCCTGCATCAGGGAAAGCGCGTTGGAGGCCGCCTTCTTTTCGCAGTGCGCGTGATCGATCAGCACTTCATCGAAACGGGTGAGCGCGAGTACGAGCCACTCAGGATTCGTGGCCCTGAGCAGCTGGATGTCTGGCCCCTCACCCCGACCTTCTCCCCTGAGGGGAAAGGGAGACAAGGAGGTCACTTGGGCGCGGCGGACTGCTTGAAGTCGCCGACCTTCACCACGCTGAACTTCTTCGGGTCGACGTACTTCTTGAGCGTCCCGTTGATGTCAGCCACCGACAGCCCACGCAGCTTGTCTTCGACCTGCTGATCGAACGCCGTGGTGCGATTCAGGTCGAGCTGCTGCACGAGATCCATCACGAGCGACTCGTCTTCCGAGCGGCCCTGCTCGAGCTGCTTGAGCAGACCTTCACGCGCGAGCTTGAGCTCGGTGTCGGTAAAGCCCTTGTCGACGGCCAGGGTGAGCTCTTCTGAGAAACCCTTCTGAATCTTGTCGAGGTTCTGCGGCGCGTAGATGGCGTAGCCAAGCAGCGCACCGAAGTCGTCGTGCGTGCCCGCCTTCATGAAGGTCCCGGCGCCGTACGACAGGCCTTCCTTCTCACGCAGGCGCTGCGGCACGCGACCGTTGAGGAAGCCGCCACCAAGCATGTAGTCGGCCAGCATCATCGCGGGGTAATCGGCGTCGCCCTCCTTCAGCTTGAAGTTCGTGCCCGTGCCGTAGAACGCCATCTTCTTGTCCGGCGTCTCGATGGTCGCGTCCTTCTGCTCCAGCGGCTGGAACGGCACGGGGATGCGGGTGAACGCCTCTTGCGCCTTCCAGGTGCCCAGCAGGGTCTCCAACTGCGCCGAGAGCTCCTTGCCTTCGAAGTCACCCACCGCCGCCGCGTAGCCCGCCTGCGCTCCGTAGAACTTCGCGTGGTACGCCTTCACCTCGTCGAGCTTGAGCGCCGACGCGTCGGTGATGAGTTCGGGAATGCTCGGCACGTAGAGCGGGTGACCCTTGGTCTGGAACGGCGAGAGCATGCGCTGCAGGCCGATCTGCCCGATGGCCGACGGGTCGTCCTTCTTCTGCTCGGCGTTGGCGACGACTTCACGGCGCAGTTGCTCGAACTCCTTCGCATCGAAGGAAGGCGAACGCAGGCACTCGGTGACGAGCTCGAGGGTCTCCTTGAGCTGCGGCTTGCGCACCTCGATGGTGACCGTCACGCCCGTGGGGCCGGGCTGCACGCCCACCTGCGCCTTGAGCTGATCGAGCCTGTCTTTGACCTGCTGGCGGGTCTTCGTTTTGGTGCCGCGCAGCAGCAGCCGGCCGGCGAAGTCACCCGCGGCGCGCTGGCCGTTGAGCGTCTTCTCGTTGCCGAACTTGAGCTGCAACGCGACCTGCACCGTCTCACCGCGGGTCTTCTTCTGCAGCAGCGCGACCTTCATGCCGTTGCTCAGCGCCGTGCGGGTGGTGCGCGCGTCGATGTTCTTCGGGCTCGCGTCGAACGCTTCACCCTGCGCCATCGCCTCTTTGCCCGTGTAGTTCTTGAAGACGGGCCCGAGGTCGGCCACCGGAGCGATGTCTGCGCGGTCGGGCTTTTCGGTCGGCACGTATTCGCCCAACGCGCGGTTGGCCTGCTTGAAGTACTTGCTCGAGACCCGCACCACGTCTTCCACCGTCGCCTGCTCGAGGCGATCGCGCGAGAGGAAGATGAGGCGCCAGTCACCGGCCGCGGCGAACTCGGAGAGCGAGATGCCGATGCGGTCAGAGGAGTTGAGCAGCAGCTCGTACTGCTTGAGCAGCGAGGTGCGCGCGCGATCGACCTCTTCCTTCGTGGGCGGCTTCTTCGCGAAACCTTCCAGCACGCTCAGCAGCGCGTCTTTCGCGGGGCCCGGAGCGTCCTTCGCGTTGAGCTGCACGTTGCACAGGAAGTAGCCGGGCTCGCGCAGGGTGTAGCTGGTGCAGCCGACCTTCGCGGCCTTCTTGGTCTCGACCAGCTCCTTGTAGAGACGACCCGACGGCGAGTCGCCGATGAGCGCGTCGAGCAGATCGACTGCCGGTGCATCGGGGTCGGAGGCCGCGGGGATGTGGTACCCGACGTTGAGCACGGGCGTGCCACCCACGCGGCGCACCACCACGCTGACCTCACCATCGTGTGTCGGCTCGTCGGTGTAGGTGGTGGGCAACACGCGCTTGGCCTTCGGCAGCTTGCCGAACGTCTCGGCGATCGCCTTGAAGGTCTTCGCCTCGTCGAACTTGCCGGCGACGATCAGCATCGCGTTGTCCGGCTGGTAGTACGTCTCGTAGAAGGCGACGAGGCGCTCGTTGGGCACCTTCTCGATGTCGCTCTTCGAGCCGATCGTGGTGTTGCCGTAGTTGTGCCACTGGAAGGCGGCGGCCATCAGCCGCTCCTCGAGCACACCTTCGGGCTGGTTCTCGCCCATCTCGAACTCGTTGCGCACCACGGTCATCTCGGTGACCAACTGCTCGCGCGAGATGATGGCGTTGCGCAGGCGCTCCGACTCCAGCTCGAGCGCGGTGCGCAGCTTCGCGTCGTCAGCGGGGAAGCTCTCATAGTAGTTCGTGCGATCGAACCAGGTGGTGCCGTTCGCGTAACCGCCCAGCTTGGTGAGCTCGGCCTTCACGTCGGCGAACTTCTTCGTCTTCTTGAAAAGCATGTGCTCGAAGAGATGCGCCATGCCCTTCTCGCCGTAGTTCTCGTGGCGGCTGCCGACGAAGACGGTGAGGTTGACGGTGACGGTCGGCTTCGACGCGTCGGGCACGAAGAGGATCTTCAGGCCGTTGGGCAGCGCGTACTCAGAGATGCCTTCGACGGAAGGTCCGGCGGTGAACGGCTTGGGCGGAGGTGCGGCCCAGAGCGAAATCGCGACGAGCGTAGAGAGCAACATGCGGTGAGGGCCTGCTTTCGGTTGGTGAGAAGGCGACGAGCGAGGAGACACCACCGTGCGCGCTCGGCGTCAACGAGAAGTACGACCGGTTCGCGTGGGGGAATAAATTCAGCGCGCGGTCGCGTGCGCGAGTTCGTCGAAGCGGCCTGAAGGTGCGTGGAGCTTGGCGATTCTGGGCGCTGCTCCCTTCGCGCGGGCCTCTGGGCTTCGGGCGAGGACATTTTCGGTCGCCATTCGGCGCGTTCAAGCGACCTGTGCGACCAGCGCAGGGCCCGGCGTACGCTGGTGCCACAGGTGGGGTTTCACGTGTTCACGGGGACGGAGCCGCGCTCACCCAGGTCACGAAAGCCACGCGCCGAGGGCCTGTTTGGGCAGGGTAACGAGCCCCACCCTCGACCCGCCTTCCCCAAGGCTGTTGTCTTCGCCGTAGCGCGCCCGCCCGTGGCACATTCCGCCGCATGAAGGTCTTCCGCAGCAAACGCGTGGTCACCCCCGACGGCATCCGCCCGGCGACGGTGCATGTCCGCGGTGAAATCATCGAAGCGATCGCCGACTACGACGCGGTCCCCGCAGGCTACGAGTGCATCGACGCGGGTGAAGCGGTGTTGATGCCCGGCGTGGTCGACACGCACGTGCACGTCAACGAGCCCGGCCGCACCGAGTGGGAAGGGTTCCTCACCGCCACCCGCGCAGCCGCAGCCGGCGGGGTCACCTCGCTCGTCGACATGCCGCTCAACTCGATTCCGCCCACCACCACCGCCGAAGCGCTGCGCAAGAAGCGCCAGGAAGCGACCGGCCAGTGCCTCATCGACGTGGGCTTCTGGGGCGGCGTGGTGCCCGGCAATACGCGTGAGCTCGAGGGCCTGGTGCGCGAAGGCGCGCGCGGGTTCAAGGCCTTCATGTGCTACTCGGGCGTCGAAGAATTTCCCGGCGTGCAGGAAGAACATCTGCAGCCCGCGATGATGGAGCTGCGCAGGCTCAGCCGCCCGCTCCTGGTGCACGCGGAAGTCGAAGCGCCGATCGACGCCGTCGCCGAGCAGGTCAAGGGCATGGATCAACGCTCGTACATGACCTACCTCGCGTCGCGCCCGCCGACTGCTGAAGAAGACGCGATCAAGTTGATCTCGCGCCTGTGCCGCGAGACGCGCGCGCGCACGCACATCGTGCATCACTCTGCCGCGACGGCCTTGCCGCTCATCCGCGCCGCTCGCGCCGAAGGCCTGCCGTTCACCGCCGAGACGTGCCCCCACTACCTCCACTTCGCTGCCGAGGAGATTCGGGACGGCGCCACCGCGTTCAAGTGCGCGCCGCCGATTCGCGAGAAGAGCAACCGCGAGCTGCTCTGGGCCGCGTTGGGTGAAGGGTTGATCGAGCTGGTCGCCTCGGATCACTCACCCTGCACGCCCGCGCTCAAGAAGCAGGAGCTCGGCGACTTCATGGCCGCGTGGGGCGGCATCAGCGGCCTGCAGCTCGGGCTGTCCGTCACCTGGAGCGGCGCCAGCGCGCGCGGCTTCACCCTGCAGCAGGTCGTCAAGTGGATGTGCGAAGCGCCGGCCCGGCTCGCAGGCCTCGAACACAAGAAGGGCCGCATCGCGCCCGGCTTCGACGCCGACCTCGTCATCTTCGAGCCCGAAGCGAAGTTTCAGGTCGACCTCGCGCGCATTCAGCACAAGCACAAAGTGACGCCGTACGCGGATGCAGGGCTGACCGGCGTGGTCACCTCGACGTATGTGCGCGGCCAGCGCGTCTTCCACCAGGGCGAACACGCCCGCGAACTGAAGGGTCAATTCCTGTGAGCGAGGCTCCTGATTTCGTCGACTACCCGGACCTCGCTGCCGAACGGGTCGGCGGCGCTGCGCTGAGCACGAACGACGACTTCTTCGCCGAGAAGGAGAACCTGCTCAAAGCGCACGAGGCCGTGTGGACGGACCACGAGTACACCCACAAGGGCAAGTGGATGGACGGCTGGGAATCGCGCCGCCGCCGTGAAGAGGGCTACGACTGGTGCGTGGTGCGCCTGGGTCTGCCCGGCGTCCTCAAGGGCTTCGTGGTCGACACGAAGTGGTTCCGCGGCAACTTCCCCGAGTCGTGTTCGGTCGAGGCCGCTTCCCTTCAAGGGCCGCTCGACATCAAGGAATCGCAGAACGCCGAGTGGGTCGAGCTGGTGCAAAGGGCGAAGTTGCAGGGTGACTCGAAGAACTACTTTGCGGTCGACGACGCGCGGCGCTTCACGCACGTGCGGCTGAACATCTTCCCCGACGGTGGCGTGGCTCGACTGCGCGTACACGGTGAAGTGGTTCCTGACTGGGCGAAGCTGCGCGTGTTCGGCGGCCTGGTGGATCTCGCGGCCCTGGAGAACGGCGCGTACGTGCTCGCGTGCAGCGACATGTTCTTCGGCTCGCGTCACAACCTCATCAAGCCCGACCGCTCGGTGAACATGGGCGACGGGTGGGAGACCAAGCGCCGCCGCGGCCCGGGTCACGACTGGTCGCTCGTTCGCCTCGCCGCGGCCGGTACGGTGCAGCGCATCGAGGTCGACACCGCGCACTTCAAGGGCAACGCGCCCGGCCGCTGTCTCATCGAGGCATGCACGGGGCCCCATGACGCGAAGCCAGATGCGCTGACGGGTTGGCGCACGGTGGTGGAGAGCCCGCTGCAACCGCACACGCGGCATGTATTCGATGAGCAGCTCAGACGGGTGGGGCCGATCACCCACGTGCGGCTCTCCGTGTTCCCCGATGGCGGCATCGCGCGGCTGCGCGTGTGGGGCGAGCTGACCCAGACGCCGCACGCGGGGCTGACGCGGCTCAATGGTCTTTCCACCGACGCGGCGGCGACCGAGTTCTTGAAGGCGTGCGGCTCGAAGAAGTGGGCCACCGGCATGGCGTGGGTGCGGCCGTTCGAGAACGTGGCGGCGCTGATGCGCGTGGCTGAGCGCGAGTGGTGGAAGTCGAGCGAGGCCGATTTCCTGGAAGCGTTCTCGGCCCATCCGCGCATCGGCGACAAGAGCGCAGCGAAGTGGGCGTCGCAGGAGCAGTCAGGTGCTTCTGCCGCGGCGAGTGCCACGTTGGAGAAGTTGAAGACGCAGAACGACGCGTACTTCACGAAGTTCGGCTTCATCTTCATCGTGTGCGCGACGGGGAAGTCGGCTGACGAGATGCTTTCGCTGTTGGAAGCGCGACTGCCGAACGATCGCGCCACCGAGATCCGCACGGCGGCCGAAGAGCAGGCGAAGATTATGCACCTGCGTCTGAACAAGTGGCTCGAAGAGCACGCGTCATGACTTTTTCACGGTGAGGGGCCCACGATGATCACCACGCACATTCTCGACACGACCCTCGGCAAACCAGCGCGAGCGGTGCCCATTCAACTGGAGAAACAATCGGGCGCCGAGTGGAAGCTGATTGGCTCAGGTCAGACCGACGACGACGGTCGCCTGAAGACGCTCACCCCGCCCGGCCCCGTCGAGCCCGGCATCTGGCGAATCCGCTTCGACACGAAGCAGTACTTCGCGGCCATCGGAACGAAGAGCTTCTACCCGGTCGTCGAGGTGGTCTTCGAGATCGTCGACGGCGCGGCGCACTACCACGTGCCGTTGCTGCTCAACCCCTGGGGCTACTCGACCTACCGCGGCAGCTGACTCATCCGCTCATGCTCCACCGCTGCCAGACTGATGAAATAGGTGCCTCGACTCCGCTCGCAGGGTTGAACGAAATAAGGAGCGCCCACCGTTCATCCCGAGCGGCGTCGAGGGATTACTTCGCCTTCGGGCGGTAAGTGCCCCCTCGACTGCGCTCGGGGAGACCGGTGATTGGAGTGATTTCTATTTCGGCCAACCCTGTCGGCACGAACGGTCGAGGGCGTCCTCCAACAGAGGGAGAGAGTTGCACCAGTTCTTCAGTGCATCAGACGGAACTCCGTCACTCCTGCGGGTGCGCGCACCCAGGTGTATGCGCCGTCTTTGAACCAACCACCCTCTGCGGCATCGAACGCGGCCCGGGTGGTCTGCTCAGTCAAACCCGCGACGGCCGTCACCCCGCGCGCCTCCGTCCAGATCCGCGCCACCATTCCACGCGGCGCCCGGCTCGAGGTCACCGTCGTGCTCGTCGCATCACGAACCGCCGACAGCTCAGTCAGCGCACCATCGACCTCATGCACACTGAACGTGGTGCGCGTCGTCGACGGGTACGCCAGCACCGTGAGCCGCCCCGCTGAGCTCGTCGAACCCAGCGCCGTCGAGTCATCAGAGACCTCGAGCGGAATCACCGCGCCCTCCTTCACGAACATCGGAATGCGTGAACGATCGCTCGAGTCATACGCCGTCAACGTGGTGCCACCGGCATGCACCGCGGCCGACCACCAATCGATCCACCTTGGCCCTGCGGGCAGCGCGACATCACGAATACCCGTGTCGTTCAGAATCGGAGCGACCAGGAATGCATCACCCAGCACGTACCGGTAATCGCCCGCCCAGCTCGCCACCTCACCCACCGGCTGCATCGGCACCGGGGCGCCCGCGTACGCGGCTTCAGAGATGCTGAACATGAACGGCACCAACTGATGATGCAGCTTGGCCCAGTACCGGTACGTGGCCACCGTCTCGTCGACGCGCTCGTTCACCGTCCACGGCGTGAGGTTGCCGCGCCCATGCAGCTGCATGAATGGGTTCATCGCGCCGACCGCCACCCAGCGCACGAAGTTGGTCTGACTGAACGGCACCTGTATCGACATGTTCACGTCATCGATGTCGAGGTACCCGCCGACGTCGCTGCCGATCATCACGTAGCCCGCGCGCGCGCTGCGGAACATGTGGTCGAGCGCGTCTTCGAGCCCGATCCAGTCGCGCCGGTTGTCACCCACCCAGCCCACCGGCGTGTGCTCGGGCCGCGCGAAGAAGCGCCCTTCGAACACGTACGACTTGTCGTACGGCCGCACCATGGTGACGAACTCTTCACGGCCGCGACGCTTGAGGCCGTGGGTGAGGAAGTCGCGGTAGTAGGCCTCAGAATATTCCTGCAGCGTCTTCTGCCCCGCGAACGTCTTCATCGGCGTGCGCGTGATGTAGCTCTCACCGAAGTCCAGCTTCCAACCGGCGATGCCCAGGTCGAGCAGCGGGTCTTGCTGAGCCCGCCACCACTTCACCGCCTCGGGGTTGAAGAAGTCGAGCGCGCACCCCTGCCCCTTCCACCACGTCTCGAGGGCCGCATCGTTGACGCAATAGCCGTTGCGCCGCGCGACTCCGTAGTTCGGGGAAGCACCCAGGTAGCGATCGCCGCCCGACTCTGCGTCGAACGAACTCTCGTTGATCATCTGGGTCGTCCAGAGCACCACGCGAACGTCGCGGGCCTTCATGTCGCTCACGAGCCTGGGGAACTCGGGGTAGCGGTTCGGGTTGGGGACGAAGGTGTTGTAGTTCGTCTCCCAGGGGCTATCGATCACCACCACGCCCACCGGAATGTCGCGATCGCGGAAGCCATCGACGAACGCATACGTGTCGGGCCCGTTCGAGATGTCCTTGCTGATCCACGGCTCGAACGCCCACCTCGGCGTGTAGCGCGGCAGCGTGGTGGGATCCGTATCGGTGCCCACGTCGATCGACAAGGTCTTCGCAGGCGAACAGCCAATCAACAGGAGCAGCGCGAGGTGCTTTCGCATTGCTCAGGTCTACTCAACCCCCGCGCCGGTTTCGAGCGATGGCCGAAAACGATCGGCTCTGCAGCTCTTCCGGGGTCAGGCCGGTGGCGGCCACTTCGGCCTCCGTGAGCGCGCCGCACGAGAGCCCGCGCAGGAAGAAGTTGAGCAGCCCCTGACCCGTCGCGGCGTCATCGAACATGGTGCCCGAGAGCGTGGCCTGCCCCAGCCGCTTCACGAAGTGCGACAGCCGCTCGGTGGCCGGGGCGAGGCTCTCGAGGAAGAACGCGAAGACGGTGCCGTAGCGCGCCACCAACTGCGCCGGGTGCAGATCCCACCCCTGGTAGAAGCCGCTCGCCAACGAGTGGCGAATGTCCTCGGCCGAGGTGAGCCAGGCGGCGTGCACCATGCGGCGATTCTCAGCGAGCTGACCGTCGGTGAGCTTCGCGCCGCGATGGGGAGCGATCGGCATTCGGGTCGTCGCACCATCGCTCAAGAACACGCCCGTGCCGGCAAAGGCCCACTTCATCTCGGAGCGCGCGAGATCACACGCGGGGTGACGCATCGCCTGGTGCGCGGCGGTGATGTCGAGCGAGGCGGTGTAGTCGTAGGCCCCGAAGTGCGCCGCCTGCAGCCGGCCAGCTGCCGCCGCGTGAACGAGCGGCAGCACGTGCCGGCCTTTTCCATCGATGAGCCCCTGCGCTGCTTCGACCATGACCTCGACGCGCAGGGAACGCGGCGGGAAGCCGAGCTTCGTCTCCAGCTCAGCCAGCACCGAGACGAACAGCTCGACCTGCGCCACCGAGACCACCTTGGGCAAGGTGATCAACACCGGCTTCTTCAACTCGGTCAGGAACAAGTCCAACGTGCGAATCGCGCGCGCACCGAGCTCGGCCGACAACGGCTTGATGCGGATTCCGTAGAACGCGGGCAGCTGGTTTTCACAGAGGCCGCGCGCGACCTGACGTGCCGCTTCGATCGCGTGACCATCTTCTTCTTCGTCGCTGCGATGGCCGTAGCCGTCTTCGAAGTCGATGCGCAGATCCTCCACCGGCTCACGCTCGAGCTTGGCCACCACGCGCGGGTAGACGCGGGCCGAGAGCTCCAGCTCGAGATCGAGCGCATCACTGAGCGCCAGTGAATCAGGCGCGTACGTGGCGAGGGCCTGGCAGGCGAGCTCACCCAGCTTCTTGACGGTCTCCGCCTTGAACAGATGCGCCCCGCCGTAGAGCACGTGCACGGGCTGCCGCGCGCTCGACTCCCCGGGGAAACGAGACGCGAAGCCGCTCTGCGCAGACGTCAAACGTTCTTGCAGCGTTCTCATCGTCTGAGAGTCGAGGGTGCTCATCTTTTTCCTTCTAGTTCTTGCGCGTCCTCGTTGCCCGAAGTGTCATTCGCGCACACCACGTAATCAGGAGTCACCATGCCGACGGTCAAGCGCAACACGCCTGCAGTCACGCAGCAGCCCGCCCCCCGAGCCGCCACCACGCCCGCGAAGCCGCAGCCTGCGACGTCGAGCAGCGGTTGGGTCAAGCCTGCCGCGCCCGGTGGAATCGGTGGCGCGTCGATCGACGGCAAGACCGCGCGCACTGCCTTCTGGCACTCGCAGTACACGAACGCCGACGCCAAGGCCGCGAAGAAAACCTTCAATCTCCCCAGCATCGACGCCGCCAAGGAGCTCATCGGCCGCGCGGTGATCACCCGCAACGAAGGCCCGCTCGAGCAGAAGGGCATCAGCCGCGCGCGTTACGACAACCACGACTGCACCGTGGCGTTCCAGCGCAGCCCGTACTCCGAGGCCGACGCGAAGCAGGCGCTCAAGAAGCTACCCTTCCTCAAGAACCTCGCCGAGGCCAAGGAGTACATCGGCCTGAAGGTCGTCAACAAGACGGAAGAGATCCTCACCGAGGTGGGCGTCACCCGCTCTGAGTTCGACAGCCACGACATGCTCGCAGCGTTCAAGCGCTCGGGTTATTCGGCCGGCGACGTCGAGCAGGCCAAGAAGAAGTTCGACTTCCTCAAGGGCGCCTCGACCCAGGACGTGAAGGAGTACATGGGCCTCAAGGTGCTCAACAATTACACCTCGATGATGAGCGACAAGGGCATCACCGCCGCTCGCGATCGCCACGAAGTTCCGTGAAGCACTGACCGTTCGCCCCGAGAGGGTCACCGGTCTCCCCGAGCCCAGTCGAGGGGGCACTTGCAGTGCGAAGGAGAGGCAATCCCTCGAGTCCTCTCGGGATGAACGGTGTTCCCTGTGGCTTCTATGAGCAGTCGCATCGGTCTCGAGTTGGAGTTGTTGGCCCCGCCCGGAAAAACCCGCTTCGACCTGGCGCGCGCTCTGGCGAAACAAGCGGGAGGCGCGCTTCGTCTTTCCTTCAAGTACCACGGGCAAGGCGTGCTGCCCGACGGCCGGCCTGACTGTCACCTCACACCTTCAGCGCGCGTGCTGGTGCGCGGAAAGTGGTTCGCGTCGGTGGTCGATGATCCCACCATCATCGATGAGCTCGCCCCCACCCGGCAGACCCTGCGCATCGCGCGCACCGATGACGTGCGGCTTGCCGCGTGGATCGAACGGAGCTGCCCGGGGCACTTTCGCCCACTCCAGAAGACCTTCGCTGCGACCGAAGAAGAAGACGGCTTCGTCGACCCCTGGGGGCAGCCGCTGGTGCGTTGGCATCACATCTCGGCTGAGCGCGCGCGGGTCTGCGAAGTGGTGCTGCGCCCGCTCGGGCAGAAGGAGCTCGCACCGACGCTGCGCCGGGTGATGAAGCTCGCCACCTCACTGGGCTTCACCGTGCCTGTCGAGGCGGCGGTTCACGCGCACTTCGATGCGGCTCCGTTTCGTTCGACGGCGTTGCTGCGCCGTCTGGTGCTGGCCTGGTCGAAAGACCGTGCGCTCTGGGTGGGTCGAATGAAGCCCAATCCGCGGTGCCGCAAGCTGGGGCCGTTCTCTGCTGACGTGGTGCGCGTGGCGGGCGAGGCCACTGACGCGCTGCCGTTCGAGACCCTGGCCGCGGGGCTGCTGCTAGCCGGTCTGCACCGCGCGGTGGATCTCAATTTGCTCGGCCTGGTGGAGCGCTTCCCGAAACAGCCGACGATCGAAGTGCGCTGCCTGCCTGGTTCGCTCGACCCCGAAGCGACGCTCGAGGCGCTTTCCAACGCGCGCGCCTTTCTCGATTCAGTCCGCCAGCTCGACGCGCCCGAGGCAATTCGCGGAACGAGCCGACACGGACAGCGTACGGGGAAGAAACACGGCCCCGCGAATTTCTCCCGCGCCTTCGAGTGACCCGAAGGTTAGAGGCCACACGTGGTGACCGTGCTCGACGAATTGATCAAGCTGCTCTCTTTGGAGCGCATCGAAGAAAACCTCTACCGCGGGCAGAGCCAGGATCTCGGCTGGGGCACGGTGTACGGCGGGCAGGTGATCGGCCAGGCGCTCTTCGCGGCGCTGCACACGGTGCCGGCAGATCGCCCGGTACACTCGCTGCACGCGTACTTCCTGCGGCCCGGTGATGTCAGCGCGCCCATCGTCTACGACGTCGATCGTTCGCGCGACGGTTCGTCGTTCACCACCCGGCGGGTGAAGGCCATTCAGCACGGGCACCCCATCTTCGACATGTCGGCCAGCTTTCAGAAGGTCGAGCCGGGGTTCGAGCATCAGATCGACATGCCGCAGGTGCCTCCTCCTGAGCAGGTGCCGACTGATCAGGAGCGCTTCGCGAAGGCGGGCGATTTGCTGCCTGAGTTCATGCGCGACCGGGCGTTGGCGCAGCGGCCCATCGAGATCCGCACGGTGGGCGAGCCCGATGTGTTCCTCACCGGGAAAAATCCACCTGAGCGGTGCGTGTGGTTCAAGACGACCGCCCCCGTTCCGGAGACGCCGGGTTTGCATCAGGCGCTGCTGGCGTATGCCTCAGATTTTTCGTTCATCACCACCGCGCTCAAGCCGCATGGTGCGACGTGGCTCACGCCGGGCATGCAGGTCGCGAGCGTGGATCATGCGGTGTGGTTTCATGCCGCGTTCCGGGCGGATGAGTGGTTGCTGCACGTGATGGAGAGCCCTCGCGCTTCGGGCGCACGTGGGCTCGTGAACGGGCGGATCTATTCGCGCGATGGAAGGCTCGTGGCATCCACGGCGCAGCAGGGGTTGATTCGGAAGAGATGAGGTGAAGTGGCCCCTCACCCCGACCCTGCACTTAGAGTTTGAGCGGACCTGCGGCGTCGACCTTCTTGATCAACACCTTGGTCACGTCGTCGCCCTTGCCCCACAACACCGCGCTCTTATCGAGCACCGCATCTGCCTTCTTTTCCTTGGCGATCTCCGCGATCAGCGGGCGCGCACGGGCGAACAGGGCCTCTCGCAGCGCATCACGCTTGTTCTGCAGCTCAGCCAGAACCTCCTGGCGCTTGTCGTCGGGCAGCTTCTTCGCCTCGGCCCAGGCCTTCTCCAACCCCTTGGCGGCGTCGGCTCCGACTTTGCTGCTGTCGAGGAGGGCAGCGAGATCGACGACGAGCAAGGTAGCCATTGCGCAGCTCCGGGGTGTTCGGGGTTAAGCTGATTACCATATGCCTGTGAACGGGATTGGAAGTCCATCAGCTCCTCGCGTCGTCAGCCCCACCGCCACCCAGCCTGCGGCCACGGTCGGCCCGACACCGCCGCCGCAGAACCCGGGCTGGGCCGCCGGAACCAACGCCCCGCAGCGCCCGCTCGACCTCTCGCTCCCCAGACACACCTCGAGCGAGGCCGACGTTCGCGCGTCTCTGCCGAACCCGGTTCGCGCTCAGCTCGAGGCTGCACTGACCACGTACACCTCGAAGCTCGAGACCACGCTCGGTCACGACGCGATGAGCATGGCGCGCGGCCGCAAGCCGGTGCGTGAAGGCGACACGTTGTCTGCCGCTCAGCAGACCGAGCTGCAGAACGCCTCGACCGACTTTCTCAAGAACATCCCCATCGGCGCGCTCAGCCCTGAGCTCGCGGCCGGCATTCAGTCGAAGCTCGAAGGCGCAGGCATCAACACGCGCGACCTCGCGAGCACGAAGCTCGGCGATCTCGGCAGCATCGGCGGCGACATCGCCAAGGATCTGATTAAGGATCTCAAGGCCTCCTCCCCCACTGCCTACTACTCGCTGGCGGGTGGTCTGGCGGCCGCGGCGGGCGTCGTCGCGTGGACGGGCGGCAGCGCCAAGCTCGCCAGCCTCGGCATCAAGCCCGAAGTGAAGACGAAGTTCTTCGACGACAAGCTCGAGGTGAAGCTCGGCGGCCAGTGGGATGCGCACTTCAAGAACTTCAAGGCCACCGGCACCGTGACGGGCCACGTCGACCTGGGCAACTCGGGCAGACTGACCGGCTCGGTCACCGCGAACTCGGCCACCGGCTTCGACAACGCGCGCGTGCAGTACGACCTCAACCGCCCGAACCTGAACCTCTCGGCGTACGCCACCGCCAACCGCCAGGGCATGGAGACGGTCGGCGGCAACGTCGTCTACCGCCCCAACGACAACCTCACGCTGTCGGCCGACGTGAATCACAACTTCCAGACTGATCACACCACCGCCAACGCCGAGGCCGCGTGGAAGGTGAACAAAGACGTCGACTTCGCGCTGTCGGCCAGCCACGACTCTCGTGGTGACTCGCGCATCGGCGCGGGCGTTCGCATCCGCTTCTGATGTGTGGCCCCTCACCCCGAGGGGGCCTTCTTCTCGTTCTCCTCTTCGTCGCGTGCAGGTCCCCGCCGGCTCCTCTTCCGGAGCCGGAGCGGGTGATCGCTGCGCCTGTGATGGTGGTCGAGCCCGTTGCTCCGACGCCTCGCAGGCGCACCATCGACCTCGACCCCGATTCGGCCTCGCTGGTCTCGTTGCGCCGCGAGCTCATCTTCGACGGCGGCCTCGCGCTCGCCGACACGCAGACCTTCCCCGAGCCGTACTCCGAGCACGACGGCATCTTCACGTTTCGAGGTGGGCCGAGGCGCTCTGGCGGCGCGTGGGGCGTCATTCCCAAAGAGCCGCACGAGCTCTCGGTGGCGTGGGTGGTGGCCACCGAACAGAGCAAGGCCCCGTGGTTCGGCGGCAGCGGGTGGACAGGCCAGCCCGCCATCGTGCGCTGGCCCGCGGTGGTGCGGCACTCGATGTCGCGCCTGGGCGGCCTTCGGCAGCGTGATGACTTCGTCGAGGTGATCCAGGGTTCGCTCGACGGCAACGTGCACTTCATCGATCTCGCCACCGGCAAACGCAGCCGGCCCCTGTTGCACACCGGCAATCCCATCAAGGGCAGCGTCTCCCTCGATCCCCGCGGGTACCCGCTGTTGTTCGTGGGTCAGGGCATCCCCGAGAGCCGGCCCATCGGCCTGCGCGTCTTCGAGCTCATCAACGACACCGAGGTCTTCTTTCTGCCCGGGAGCGATCGCGCCGCGCCACGCAAAGGCTGGGGCGCGTTCGATTCGTCGGGCCTGCTCAACCGCGCCACCGACACCTACGTGGTGGGCGGTGAGAACGGCCTCATCTACCTGCTGCGCCTGCACACGAACTTCGATCCGCTCGCGCTCACGCTCGACGTGAAGCCCGAAGTGGCTCGTTACCGTTACAAGTCGCCGGGCAACCAGCACTTCGGCGTGGAGAACTCGTTGTCGGTGCTGCAGAACCTCGCCTTCTTTGCCGACAACGGAGGCACGCTGCAGGCGGTCGATCTGCGCAGCATGACCCCGAGGTGGAAGTTCGAGGCGGGCGATGACACCGACGCCACGATCGCGCTCGAGCTCGAGGACAGCGGCCCCAAGCTCTACACCGGCACCGAGGTCGACAAGACGGGCCCGAAGGGGAAGAGCTGGCTGCGCCGCATCGATGGGCTGACCGGCAAACCCGACTGGGAGAAAGGCTACGCCTGCCAGGGCTCGCTGGGGCCACCCAAGAAGATCGACGCTGGCGTCTTCGCCACGCCCACGCTGGGCACCGGCGAAGTCAGTGACCTCGTCTTCTTCGTGCTCGCGCGTTGCCCCGGGCCCGAGAACGGCGTGCTGCTGGCGCTCCACAAGAAGACCGGCAAGGAAGAGTGGCGCTACGAGTTTCCGCTCTTCAGCTGGTCGACGCCCACGCTGCTGACCGATGAAGAGGGGCACGCGTGGTTGCTCCACGGCGGCATCGGCGGCGTGGTGCGGCTGCTCGAAGCGCGCACGGGGCTCGAGGTCGCCAAGCTGCAGCTCGAAGGCGACATCGAGTCGTCACCGGCGGTGTTCGGCAACCGCGCGGTGCTGGGCACGCGGGCCAACCGCATCTACGGCATCGACATCCACTGAGCACCGCGATCTGTTCGCGCATGCGAACGACCGGGTGCCGGTCTCCGACGTCGGCACCTGCGCCGTGCGGTGCATGCGTTGAACGATCAGTTGCCGTTGACGGTCACGTTGAAGACCGCATCAGTCGCCACGCCTGCTGCGGTGCCACAAAACACGTTGACGCTCACCGGGTTGCTGCTCCAGTTAAAGACGCGGCAGAAGACGGTGATGGGGCCGCCGTAGATGGTGACCTGAGGGACACCCGTGGGGATCCACGGGAACGTCACGGTGTAGTTGCCCGTCGACGGGTGCCCGACGACCACCGTGCCCGCAGTCGAGCCTGTCGCGAATGAACTGGGCACGGTGATGCTGCAGCTCGGGCCCACCGCGGCGGGGCAGGTTCCGGTGTAGACCGCGCCGAAGGCAGGAACCGGAACGCAGGTGGCCGTGCCGCTGCTCCCGATGCCGCTGACGTACTGACCTGCGGGGCAGGTGGGCTGCGTGGCCCAGTTCTGCAGGGTGGCGGGCAGCTCGCTGGCGATGTGAGAATGCGACGGCAGCTCGGCCGCCGTGATGGTTCCGACGGTGAACGCACTTCCGACGCCCTGCTGCTTCACGAACTGACGCGGGCCGCCCGTCGAGGCGAGCGAGACACCCGCGCCGCCGTTCCCAGTCGGAAGCACGCCAATCCCCAGCGTGGGGGAGTTGCCACCGGTCGTGGTCAAAGGTCCGCTCACGTTCACGTTGACCAGCGTGCCGCC
Organism: Archangium sp.; assembly: GCA_043773025.1. Classification (GTDB taxonomy): domain Bacteria; phylum Myxococcota; class Myxococcia; order Myxococcales; family Myxococcaceae; genus Archangium_A. The sequence goes on along the minus strand of JAYVFP010000062.1, from coordinate 15,714 downwards.
GGAGTCGTCGTCGGGAGCACACCGCCACGCGCCGCTGAGCATCTTGTAGATCTCGTTGGGTAAACACAGGCCCAGCGAGATGGTCGGCGTCGCACCGCCCGAACTCGAAAGCGGCGAACCGGCCGCGAGCGAGGTGATTCCCCCCGGCGCGCAGACCACGCTGCCTGTGCTCGGGTTGATGCTCACCACGCGATCGTTCACCGCGCACGCGAGCACCGGGCCCAGCGGCAGGTACGTGCCCGTGTGGGTGTGATCGCTGCGGCCCGCGGTGGTGGCCGAGCCGCTGCCGGCGAAGTTCACCGCCAGCGCGACGTTGCCGGTCGAACCGCCACCGATGAGGCCTGCGCCCGCGGTGATGTTGGTGATCGAGGTCACACCCGCATCGTTCGCCCCGACGGCCTGGCAGCTCACCGTGCCGTCGGTGTTGATGGTCTGAATCGCTGCGCCCGCCCCACAGGCGCCGCTGACGCGCTGCTGAATCTGGGCGGCGGTGAGCGTGCCCACCTGAGCGGCCACGGTGCTGCGCAGCGCATACGGAACGCTGAGCACCGGGGTGCGCGGGGTGAGCACGGTGCCCCCGACGGAGACCTCGAGGTACAGCGTCTGGCCATCGAAGATGGCCGCGGTCAGCGGCGTGATGGCGCCGAGATCCACGTTCGCTGCGCCGTCGACGATCGCCACGCCCATGCGCGGCTCCGTCCACACCTCGGAGCCGCCCATGATGGTGGGGAAGAGCTTGAAGACGAAGTCGCGGGAGCCGGTCACCGGCGCGCCGCTGTCCACGATGCGCCCTGAAAAATTCACCTTGGTGGGAACAGCCTGCGCGAGGGCGCTGCCGGCCAGACAAAGAGCTGCGGCGAAGAACGTGCGAAACATGAGGGGCTCCTGGAGTCGAATCATCGTTGCACCGAAGCAGCGCCGGTCACTTCGAGGGTGCCGCCGGTCATCTTGGTTCTGGGCGTCGAATGGCCCACCTGCACATCCATCGTGATGGTGCCGCCCTGCAGCCGCGCTCCGGCCGAGGTGAGCTCGTAGAACTGCGGCAGCACGCCGCCATCGTTCAACGAAACACCACCTCCGCCGCCGCCGCCACCACCTGCACCGCCGCCTGCACCGCCACCCGCACCTCCGCCTGCACCGCCGCCCGCACCGCCACCTGCACCGCCGCCTGCCACGCCACCGCCCGCTCCTCCACCGGCCGCGCCTCCGCCTTGCCCGCCGCCCGCAGCGCCGCCTCCTGCACCCGCATCGCTGCGCGGGCCCACTGCGCACCGGTTTCCGACACAGGCCTGGGTGTCGGGGCACTGGAGATCAATTTCGCAAGGCGCGCCCTCGACCTCCGGTCGACACGCCGCCAGCAGACCGATTGTGCACAGCACCCAGAGGCGTTTCATCATGTGAGCTCCATGGACCCTCGGCAGTGCATCAGCGGCACGCATCGGTCCGCGATGTGACGAGCGCCGTGTTGCACGCGCTGAGCAGACCACCGTTTGAACAGACCAATCCTGAGGTGCCGCAGCTTCGGTAGGTGCCACTCACACCGCAGCCAGGGAAGGTGGTGCCAGCCCAACCCGAGCCGGTGCAATTGCCCGTGGTGCAGGTGCCATCGGCGCAGCCACGCAGGTCGGGGTACTGGTGGGTGATCGCGGCGTTGCAGTCGTAGTTGTAATTGAGGCCGCTGCAGGGGCTGGGCACGGGCGTCGAGAAGAAGGCGGTCTGGTTCGGCCGCACGTCGACGTTGCTGTCACAGCAGTCGGTATTGGCGATGACATACCGGGTGGGGGTCTGAGGGAGCGCCCCGCAGAACCTCGCGCCCGATGAGGGATTGCCGAAGCCATCGTTGTCGAGGTCGGCGTACCCCTGATTGCAGACGCCACCCACACAGTCGGTGCTCAGAACGCAGTTCGAACCGTCGGGCAGCTTCTGCACGCACGAGGTGCCCTGGCAGTAGTGTGTCGAGAGGCAGTTGCTGTTGCTGCCGCACGCGGTCAAACACGCCGAGCTGCTGCTGTTGCACTGGAAGCCGTTGCAGCTGGAGTTGCCGAAGTTCTGGCAGGTGTTCGACGAACCCACACAGCGCGGCGCCGGCGTGAAGGTGCCGTTGCTGCAGTTCGACAGGCCGCAGGTGGTCATCGAGTTCTGGAAAGCGTCCGCAGGGCAGGCGGGCGCAGTGCCACTGCAGGCCTCCCCCACGTCGCAGCTGCCGGCAGAGGCGCGGCACACCGTATCGCGGGGCAAGAGCACATCACCGGGGCACGATGCCGAAGAGCCATTGCAGACCTCCGGGGGATCGCAGGTGCCGGCGCTGGTGCGGCAGGTGGTGGCGCCGCCGCGCAACACGTCGGCAGGGCAGCTCACTGCGGTGCCATTGCACACCTCCTGAACGTCGCAGACACCCGCGCTGGCGCGGCAGACGCTGACGGACCCGAGCAGCACGTCGCCAGGGCAGTTCGGGTTGAGGCCGGTGCAGCTTTCGGCGGGATCGCAGTTGCCACCAGTGACGCGGCAGGTGGTGTTTGCCGGGCGTAAGGTGCAAGCGCCCGCGACCGAACAGGCCTCGCAGGCCCCGTCGCAAGCCGAGTTGCAGCAGAGGCCTGCTGCGCAGAAGTTCGAGGTGCACTCGCCCGGCGCCCCGCACGTCGCACCCAGCAATTTCTTGGTCACGCAGCCGTTGGCGCCGGCGCAGTACTGCGAATTGCCGCAGCCGTTGATGTCGATGGGGCAGCTCGCAGTGCCGTTACACTGCTCGGCGGTGTCGCACGCGCCCGTCAAGGGCCGGCACACCGTGGAGGCGGCGGCGAACCGATCCACCGGGCACGACGCAGCATTTCCGGCGCAGGTCTCAGGCAGATCGCAGGAACCAGCGGAGGCCCGGCAGGTGGTGCCCGTCGCGAAACCATCCGCGGGGCAGGCGCCGCTGGTGCCAGTGCACTGCTCTTCGAGGTCACACCCTCCAGAGGCCACCGCGCGGCAGGTCACACCCGAGCCCACAAAACGATCCGCTGGACAACCAACGGAAAGGCCATCGCACTTCTCGGGGGCATCACAGGTGCCCACCGCGGCGCGGCACTCGACCGTGGTGTCACTGAGTTGATCGGAAGGACACGAGGCCGATGAACCGGTGCAGCTCTCCGCCGGGTCGCACAGACCACTCGTAGGGCGGCACACCTTGGTGTTGGTTTTGAAGGTGTCGCTGCCACAGGTCGGCGAGGCGCCGCTGCAGAATTCGGCTTCGTCGCAGTCACCCGCGGCCGCGCGGCAGGTGGTGGTGGCCGGCTCGAACGAATCGGCCGGGCACGCGGGTGAAGAACCAGTGCACGACTCGGGGCTGTCGCAGTCGCCGCTCGTCGCGCGGCAGCTGGTGCTCATCGCCGCGAACGCGTCGGTGGGGCAACTGTTCGTCGTGCCATCACACAGCTCTTCCACGTCGCAGCCTGCGTCAGCGGCGGGGCGGCAGCTGGTGCCCGGCTGAACCTTTTCATCGGAGGGGCAGGCGCCCCCCGCACACGTCTCGGCCAAATCGCAGTCGCCGCCCGCTGCACGGCAGGTCTTGCTGGCGCAGTCAGCGTCAGCACAATCGAGCTCGCCGTCGCTGTCGTTGTCGACACCATCGGCGCAGGTGCCGTCGGGACCCTCGACCATGCCCGCATCGAAGCCACCGTCGAACCCGCCGTCGTCTCCCGCGCCGCCGCCGCCGCCGCCCGTCGACCCACCGCCGCCGCCCATGTTGCCTCCACTGCCACCACCGGTGCCCGGGCCGCCGTCACTGGCCATGCACGAGTTCCCGACGCAGACCTGCCCTTCGGGACAATTTGCGTTGGTGTTGCAGGGTGCACCCGTGACGACGGGCTGACAGGCCACGAGCATCAGACAGCACGTCAGCCAGAATCGGTTGGTCATGGGGTTCTTCACTTCTCGATGAAGAAGAGGACGATGGCGGTGGCTGCAGCGACGCCGGCAACGCCGTAGGCGACGTTCGCTCCGGTGGCGAGGTCAGTGGCCGAACGATTGGCGGCATTAAAACGTTCCTGCACTACATCCGGGGAGTGCGGCTCCTGCACCTTGGTGAACTGATCCATCGCGCCGTTGGAGGCAACACCCAGACCGACCGCCGCGCCGAGGCTTGCGACCGCAACGCCACCGGCCACGTAGGTCCACAAGCGGCCCTTCTTCGTCTCGACCGGCGTCACCACCAGCGGCGGCGTGGGGGGCGGGGTCCCCGGCTCGGTGGTGGTCTTCGGTTCGACCTTCGGCGCGTCACTGGCCACCGGTTCTTTGACAGGGGCACCCGCGGGGCGAAGCGAGATGGTCATCTCGGCGGCGCGGGTGATCTGCATCACGAAGGAGCGCTCGACCTTCTCGAACCCCTCGGCCGTCACGGTCAGGGTGTGGTTGCCGGCCACCAGTTCGACCGACGCGGGCGAGCTGCCGAGGTCTTTCCCGTCGACGGCGATGCGGGCCGTGGGCGGGTCGGCGAACACCATCAGCTGCTGCATGCCCTTCTCGCGCAGGCGACGCTCGAGGTTGGCGATGGCGTCAGAGACGGTCTCCTTGTCTTTCGCGTCGGGCGCCAGGCGCAGGTAGTCGCGGTACGCGCGCAGCGCCTTGGCCGTCTCGCCCAGCTGCTCCCAGCACTTGCCGATGTTGAAGTAGATGACCGGGTGCGGGCGCACCAGGTAGGCCTCTTCGAACTTCGCGATCGCCTCGGCGTAGCGCGCCTGCTTGTAGAGCTTCTGGCCAGACTGAAAGAGATCCTTGGCCTTCTTCACGTCACCACTTTCATCCGGGGTGGCGGCGGGAGCGGGCTTGGGAGCTGCGAGCAGCAGGGCGATCAGGAGGGCTGGGATCATGGGCGTTTAGAACGGCGAGTCCTTCAGGTCTTCTTCTTGCGAATACGGATCGTCTGCGAGGCCGGGCTGCCTGGGCTTCTTCGGGCCGGGGGTGGTGCCCTTCTTGTCCTTCTCGAGCTCGATGGGAATCGTTTGCTCATCGTCGAAGCGCACCTTGCGGGTCACCGGCTTGTAGCCCTTGGCAGAGAAGGTCAGCTCGGTGACTTCGCCAGGCAGGCGGTGCAGCACCAGCGGCGTGACGCCGAGCAGAATGTCGCCTTCTGACACGTCAGCCCTGTCGGGCACGCTGGTGAAGTTGAGCTTCACCTTGGCGGCGACGGGGGTCTTCGGCTCGACGGGCTTCTCCACCACGGGCTTCTCGACCACCACGGGCGGCTTCTCCACCACCGGCTCGGGGCCGGGGCGCAGCACCGTCACGCCGACCGCGATGAGGAGCACCACCACCACGACCCCGAGCACGAGGGGCAGCTTCGACTTCGGCAGCTGGGGCAGCGGCTCTTCGAGCCCGGTGGTGCTCGAGGCAGTCACTCCCTGTACCCGGCCCGAGGCCCGCACCACCGAGACGCCCGACTGAGGTCGCTGCGGCGTGGCGGCACGCTGGTACCCGCCCGAGACGCGCTTGAGCGAAGGGTCGTTCGACTTGAGGCGGGCCCAGAGATTGTCGAGGACCTCGATCACCTCTTCCATCGTCTGGGGGCGCGCCGCGGGCTCCTTCTCGAGCATGCGGAAGACGAGGTGCTCGAGCTCTTCAGGCACGCTCTGCAGAGGCCCGGGCTCGAACGGGGGCGGCGCTTCGACCACGTGCTTGACCATCAACATCGAGGGCGTCTCGGCGGCGAAGGTGGGCCTTCCCGTGAGCAGCTCGTAGATGATCAACGCCATCGAATAGATGTCGCTGCGGGTGTCGACGGGGATCGCCTTGGCCTGCTCGGGCGACATGTACTGCGGCGTGCCGACCACCATGCCCACCGCGGTGTGCCCCCCCTGCCCGTGACCCGCGTTGACCTTGGCCACGCCGAAGTCGAGCACCTTGACGAAGTCGGGCTGCCCGGGCCGCTGGAGCAGCATGATGTTCTCGGGCTTCAAGTCGCGGTGCACGATGCTCTGCGCGTGGGCGGCGGCCAGCGCGCGGCAGGCCTGGGCTGCGATGTTGAGCACCCGCTCGGCAGGCTGGGCGCCCTGGCGGTGAACGAGGCTCGAGAGCGTCATGCCGTCGAGGTACTCCATGACGAAATAGAAGCGCCCGTTCGCGGTGCGGCCAAAGTCTGAGATGTCGACGATGTTCTGTTGACCGATGCGGCTGGCGGCGATCGCCTCGCGCTTGAAACGGGTGACGAACTCGGGGTCGTTCGACAGCTCAGGCAACATCACCTTGAGCGCCATCGCCTTGCCGAGCTCGACGTGTTGCGCGCGGTACACCTCGCCCATGCCGCCGGCGGCCAGCTTGCCGACGATCTCGTAGCGGCCATCGATGATGGTGCCCGGCGTGAGCACCGAGCCGAGCGCGCGCATCGAGCTGATCGACGTCGCGTCGTCGGGCGGCATCAGGCCGTCGTCAGGCGCGTCGGGGAAACCACCCGCTCCGGTCTGCGGTGGGGCGAAGGGCGTGGGCCGCTTGGCCGTCGCGTCGACGCTGTGGTTGTGGGCTGAGCTGACAGAAGCGCTGTTGCGCGGAGAGCTCTGCGCCACCGGGTTTCGAGGTGAGCTGGCGGTGACCGGCTTCTGAGAGCGGAAGGGTGTGGGCGTGGCCATCGTGCCGCTGGGACCCGCCTTCTGGGTGCGGTGGCGAATGACCAGCTCGAGCCGGCCCAGCCGCAGGAAGGTGCCGGCGCTCAGGGAGCCCTTGTCGGTGGCTTCTCCGTTGAGCCACACCAGCCGCTGGCCGGTGAGATCCCGAATCCACGGCACGCCGGACGGGTCGAAGCGGATCTCTGCGTGTTTGGGCTGCACGTCTGCGGGCGGGAAGCGCAGATGACACTCGTCGCTCGCCCCGACGTAGAAGTGCGTGCCCGGAAAAGGGTAGGCCGTGCCCTTGTCGGGGCCCTCGCTGACGACGAACTCGAAATCCCCCATGATCGTTCGGTCAACCTAGCAGCGAAAGCCCCCCGCACAGAAGCGTGGCGAGGGTGCCCGGCCGGGTGTTCCAGGCGATCGAACCGGTGAGCCGACCGCGAGGTGTTGCCGTCGCTCAGGGCTCCGCTGTCAGTGCGCGCGCAGTGACGCGCGATAGTCCCGAAGACCACGAGGGCTCGGGGACTTGCGAACGAACTGCGCGAACACCGCCACGTCGAGCGTCGGAAAGAGACGGCTCTGCTTCGCCGCGAGGTAGCGCTTTCCCTTGAGGACGTTGATTCGCAGACGATCCGTCTCCCACACCCAGACCTCACGAACTCCCAGGCGGGCGTAGGCCTCGAGTCGGTCGAGCATGGCGTTGGTCCACACGACTTCGATCGCCAGGTCAGGAATGGCGGAAGCCTCAGACCCTACGCAGTAGCTCTCATCGGGCTCGATCGCGGTTCGGTCACGCTTGGAGCGCAAGGTGAGTTCCCCAGTCGACACCAGGTCGACCGCGCTCTCGTCGGCCCACGTTTCGAGGAGACGACCGATGTAGCCCTTGATCAGTTCGTGGCTCGATGAAGGCGACATGAGTTCGAGATACGGCTCCATGTAGACGAGGCGGTGCGTCGTGGAATCGCCGCGCAGCTTCAAGAATTGCTCGAAGCCCTTCCAGTCGAGTCGCATACCGACAATCTGGTCTTCACGTGGCTGTTCGTGGGGCGCTGCCATGGGTGCAGTGTCACGTCTCGGCGTCAGCGTCGCAAGCGGGTCGTGCCAAGCTGCGGCGCGGGCAGGCGCCACACCCGGGCACACATCGAGCAAGGGGCGCCGGAGCGCTCGCAAAGAAGACCTGCAATCCACCCCCTCGCTGGTTTGCGTATGGCACGACGATGAGCTCGTTCTTCGAAAGTGCCCCGCAGGTCACGCAGCCGTTGTCTTCGGGTTCTTGCGATCTCCCGATCCACTACCGAGATGGGGGCTGGTGCGGGTTGTTCTACCGAGTGGCGCTGCCCGCAGCCCAGGCGCTCTGCACGGGGCTCGACATCGAGCCGTGGCCCATTTTCGGCGCAGCGGTCGCCGCCATCTATGCCTGGGAGTACCGGGACAGCTCGGTGGGTAGCTATGGCGAGGTGGGAATCGGCCTTCAGGTGCGGCGGCGCGGTGCCCGGCCCAGCGTCGTGAAGCTGGGGGTGGACATGAGCGCCGACGACAACCAGGGAATCTGGGTTGCGTCGTTGCCTGTCACGACCCAAGCGGCGTTCGACGCCGGCGTCGAACTCTGGAACTACCCCAAATACGTCACGCCCATCACGACCCGGTTCGATGCTTCCGGCGCGCACGTTCGCCTCGGTGACGAGCTCGAACTCACCCTCGGCGGGGTCCGCGGCTTTCGCCGCAACCTCCCCGTCGTGACGTACACCGCGCGCCAAGGCGTGCTGCTGCGTACCCACATCACCACGGACTGCCTGGTGCGCCTCGGGCTGCCGGTCGGTGCCTCGCTCAAGGTGCTGGGCGATGGGCCGTCTGCCAGAATCATCCAGGCGCTGGGCATGGCTGAGAGGTCGCCGCTGGCTGCGTTCCACACCAATGCATTCCGCGCGATACTCCCGCTGGGAAAAGGCGTGGGGCCGTCACATACGGCGAGCCATCTCTAGCGTTCAGCGTTGGCTCCACAGCATCGGTAGATCGACCCGCAGCCCCAAGACCGCGAACCCGAAGTTGCCAAAGCCTCGAGCCACCCCTGGTTCGATTCAGTTGAACGATGCATATCTTGACCATCCAGATAGTCATCGTTAGTCTTTTCCATAGTCATGAGCTGGAGCGTGTCAGAGGCAAAAGCGAGGCTCTCCGAGGTGCTCTCCCGCGCCCGGCGAGGGCCTCAGGTGATCGAGAATCGGGGTGAGGCCGTGGCGGTGGTGATCTCCAAGCAGGAGTTTGACCGGCTCCAACAACTCCGTGCCGAGCCGCGACCGTCCGCGATGGCCGAGCTGCTGGAGATCACCCGGAAGTTGAAAGCCGAAGGCGAGCTCGAGTTGGAGCTCCCGCCCCGAGAGCTCGAGCCTGATCGGCTTCCCTTCTTCTGATGTTCCTCGTCGACACCAACGTCCTGTGCGAGCCAACCAGGCAACAAGCCGACGAGTCGGTTGGACGCTGGCTGCTCAGTCAACCGTCGGTGAAGGTCAGCGCCCTCTCGCTCATGGAGATCGAGGACGGACTGGCGCGCCTGCCCCGGGGCGAAAAAAGAGATCGCCTGACGAAGTGGCTGGAGGCGGTGCTCGCTTCTCCAGCAGTGGAGATCGTCCCCATCGACGCGGCGGTGGCCCGGAGTGCAGGGAGGCTCAAGGTGCTCGCGGAGTCGCGCGGTCGACCGCGCCCACTGGCGGACTTGATCATCGCCGCCTGCGCGCAGGTCACTGGCTCCGTCGTCGCCACCCGAAACACCGCTGACTTCGAGGGGCTGGGCATTCCTCTCCTCGACCCGTTCGAAGGGTGAGCGCAGCGCCCTCCTCGTCTGGGCTGAGCCCCATCGGGCTGACACCTGCGTGGTCAGAGACAGCGAAGCTCGTCGGGGTCGACCCGAAGCGCTACCTGAAGGTCGCCCTCGCCGCAGCCCTCAGGGGCGAGCGCATCTCGCTGCCCTTCGAAATCTCCCCCGAGGTTTGACACCGCCTCGCCACGCGTTCGATTTCACGTCGCCATGGGGCGCGGCGAGGATTCACCTTCTGGGTGAAGACCGCCGCCGCCCGCGGCGTGGGCCGCATCAACAGCACGCTCGCCCCTTCGTTCGTGGTGCCCTTCACCGTGTTCACGCCTGCCGAGGTCTCGGCGATCGACCTGGTGCCGCGCGAGTCGAGGGGGCTGACGGTGACGGCCGGCCGCGCCACGACGATGGGGGTGGCGGCTGATCGCGTTCAGGGGCGAATGATGATCTGCCCTGGCAGCGGCGTGAGGTCGTTCCCCACGACCCCGTCGGAGAACTCAGAGATGCTGAAGAGGTCTGCGGCGACGCCATACGTGTCATGGCCGAGGTTGCGCGCGAGCCCGATGGCGAAGTCCTCCGCGGACTGGTTGCCGTTGAGCAGGGGCGCGAGCGAGGTGGCGCCTGCGGCGAGTGCGCGCTGGGCAGCGCCCTGCAGCTCACGCATCTGGGCCTGGGTCAGGGTCAGGTCGACCGGGCGACCCGCGACGGCGCTGTCGGTGCCGAGCGCCGCGTTGATCATCACGGCGGTATTGGCGTCGGGCGTCAGGGCATAGCTGTACGCGCGGGCCTCGAGATCCTCGCGCCCGTCGGTGCCGAAGCGCTGCTGTACGGAGAGCTCAACGTTGCTGCCGTAGCGCAGCTCTGCCGAGCCGGTGGCCGTACCGTCGGCGTTGGTGGTGCGCACGAAGGTGCCCGCGTTGCCGTTGAGATCCACGGTGCCATCGAGCGCGCGCTCGTTGCCGCGGGGCCCCAGTCGCGCGCCCAGCTGCGTCGTCGAGGTGAAGGTGGTCCGATCTGTGGTGGACACGCCGCTGACGCCGGGGCCGTTCGCGGTCGGGAGCTGGCCCCGGGTGAGGAAGTCGCGGTAGCCGGCTGCGCCTTCGGGGGTGGAGAGATCGAACTCCGCGCTGCGCAGAGTGGCGCCGTCGAGGTTGTCCTGCCGGCCGAGGCGAATCGCGCCCACGCCGAGCTCGAGGCCCACGCCGTTGTACGCGCGCACCGCCTCCGTGGGGCCGGCCGACACGCGCACCGAGGTGGGGCTCGTGCGGGTGATGGCGACGCTGACGCCTTCGGCCTCGGTGACCTTCGTCTGCACCGCCAAGGCGCGGAAGGTCGCATTCAGCTCGGTCGTCGCGTACTGGCTGCCCTCGAGCGTCACAACCGCCCCGGTCGGCATCGTCGAGGGGTCGAAGGGGTTGACGGTGGCCGGGTCGAGGGTGTGCGCGACGGCCTCGGGCATCGCGACCGTGTAGCTCGCGGTGACGCCGCGGGTGTGGCTGCCCTCGACGCCGCCGACGGGCACCGAGATGCTGCCGCGCGCGGTCACGGAGACGTCGGCGCTGACGCGGAAGGAAGCGACGCCGTTCTCTGCGCCGAGCGCGACGGAGGTCTTCGCCTGCGCCGACACGCCGAACGACGCGCCGTAACCTGCGGGAGAGCGGTAGCCGACCTCGCCCTTGACCTGCGCCTGGTAGGGGACCTCGAGGCTCGTCGCTGAGGCGGTCGGGCGCTCGAACCCGCTCGTCACCTCGCCGCCGGCAGAGAAGCCGGTGGACGGCGGAGGGGCGGCTGGCGCCTGGAGACTGGAGGTGAGTTCTCGGAGCTCGACGAGCCGGTCGGCAGAGAAGCCGTCGGGGATGACGCGGGCGGGCTCGGCGGTCGCGGGGCGTGCCTGCGGGGCCGACGGCCGCGCAGCGGGCGCTGGGGTGCGGGTGGGCTGTGAGGTGCTGGTGTTGCGGTCTGGACTGCCGATTCCATTGATGGCCACGTGTCACCCCTTGGAAAGCCGAACGCTAGCAGGGAATTGTCGGACTTCCGTCAGCGAAGGTTGCGTCACGAGCTCTTCACCCCGACGCAACCACCGTGCGGTGAGATCTTCAATCACGTGGGCGGTGACCCACTTCTCGACGTGAGACGCGCGCTTCCGCGAAGCGAACCCGATGCGACCGGCGGGCCTGGTGGCGGAGCAGTCTCTCACGGCGTTCATCGGCGTCGCGCTCGGCGACTGAACGAGGCCGCCGGCGGCTTCAGACGTCGAGCGGGTTGACCCAGCGCAGGCCCTTGAATCTCCGAAAATCGGCATCGGCGGAATGCAGTTCGGCCTGATGTTCGATGGCCAACGCGGCCAACTGAACGTCAGTGGTGAGATTGCCGGCCGTGCCGAGCTCGCGAAGAAGCCGAAACGCGATCGAGAGATGGCGGGGCCCGGGGGTGACCATCACCGCGCCGGCGGCGAGCCAGGCCTCGAGGTCGCTGATGGCCTCATCGACGGACCGGGGCTTCTCGAAGATCTTCCGGTTGGTGGTGATCCTGATGAAGCCGAAGGTGGTGGGATGCGAGAGGGCGAGCGGGACCTGGTCGGCGAGACGCGCCGCGAGCCACTTCGCCGCGAGTCGATGCTGCGGCATCGTGCGAACCGTCGCGTACACCAACAAGTTGATGTCGCAGAGAATCACCGCGGGCCCGCCAGGCGGGCCGTGAGCGCCTCGTCATCGAGCTCGTCGGCGAGCTGATTGAAGCCAGCCGGATCGAAGCCGGGGCGCAGCTTCGAGGCGTAGGTCCGGACCGCGGGGGCCTTCTTCTGGGCCGAAGTTCCAGTGAGCGCGCGCCTCAGCGCGGCATTGACCACTTGCCGAAACGGAACACGGCGTCGGTGGGCCTCGTCCTGGAGGCGGGCCATGAGATCATCATCGATGGTCAGCGTCGTTCGCACGAAGGCATCATGATGCTGCTATTTCGGAGCGTCAAGATGCCGCCCCTCCGCACGGAGAGGCCTTACTTCTGCGATTCGTTGGCGCAGGTCGCGAGTGACGCGCTCGTCAACGAGCTCGAGTTGGCGCTGCGTCAAGTCGCTCAGCGAAAGACCTCCGCACAGAAACGTGGCGAGGGTGTTCAAGGGGGCTTGTCGGCCGCGGGTGGGTGGTGTCTCGTGCGCACCACCTCATGCAACGAACTGGTCACAGCCTCCTTTTCGCCTCACTTCTGGTGTTCACCGGCTGTCCCAAAGGCGGAGGCAGCGGCGTACCCGATGCGGGGGTCAACCGGTGCGAGGTCGACCTCACGGCCACGGGCTATTTCAAGCAGGGCGGCACGGGCTCGTCGGCGAGGGTGATCTCATCGGCTGATCAGCTCATCGGCGGCGAGCAGGGCATCGGGCGCAACGGCGACGTGCTGCTGCAGAACGATGTGGTGCGGGTGATCATCGACCAACCCGGGCGCGTGACGGGCCCTCTGCTGTCGGGTGGCGGCATCGTCGACGCGGATGTTCAGCGGGCCGCGGGTGAACCGGGCCGTGACGCCTTCGGGCGCATGGCGTTGTTCTACGCGCTGGGGCGGCTCTCGAGCGTGAAGGACGTCGAGATCATCTCCGACGGCTCGAATGGGGGCCCCGCGATCGTCGCTTCGACGGGCATCGACGTGGCGCACGATCTCATCAACCTCGGCGCGCTGGTGCGCAACGTGGCCGGCCTCAACATCGACTTCGTGATCGACCCGGCCAAGCCCCTGCCGCTGCGGCTCACCACGTACTTCGTGCTCTCACCCGGTGAATCGCGGGTGCGCATGCTCACTGCGTTCTGCAACGACGGCCAGTCACCGGTGCTCGCGCCGATTCTGGAACTGATGGATGTCGGCGCCTTCGAGATGTTCAGCCCCGGCCGCTGCTCCAACAGCCTGGGGGGCAGCAAGTTGGACCCGAACGACGACTGCACCTTCGCGCCCTCGAAGTGGATCGGTACGCAAGGCAACGGCGTCGCGTACGGCGTGCGCAGCGCGTCGCTGGCCGATCTGAACAAGCCCGTCGTGGCCAACGCGCTCATCGGGTACGGCGGCGTGGTGGGCTCGTTCATCGAGGGCGAGTCGCTCACCGGCGTGCTCACGTGGACCAACCCCGACGCGCGCAGCCGGCCGGGCACGTTCAACGTTCGCCCCGGGCAGTGGCGCGGGTACCTGCGTGACTTCATGATCTCGAAGGATCTCGCCGGCGTGAACGCGGTGATGCTCGAGAGCGATGGCCTCGCCACCGGCTCGCTGAGCGTGCAAGCGAACCTGCCCAGCGGTGCGCCTGCGCCCCACGCGCGCGTCAGCGTGCTCACCGCGACCGGCACGATGCTCGGCGTGATGGAGGCCGACAGCGCGGGGGTGGCCACCACGAAGCTCGAGCCGGGCAGCTACAAACTCTCTGCGGCGCTCGAAGGACATCTGATTGGTCCTGAGGTCACCGTGAACATCACGGCGGGTCAGATCACCCAGCAGACCTTGCTCCTCGCTCAGGCGCGGCGGCTCAGCGTCACGGTGAAGGACTCCGCCAACGTGGGCATGCCGGCGAAGTTGACCGTCTTCTGCTCGGGCGGCACCTGCCCTTTCAACGCCCAGACCTATGCGCAGCACGCGCTGCTCGAGGCCTACGACATGGGCGCAGCGGCGATCCGCTACGTGCCGGTGAACGGTCAGGTCTCGGTGGAGCTGCCGCCGGGCCAGTACGAAGTCGTGGTCTCGCGTGGGCCTGAGTATTCGACGTGGCCCGACACCTGGCCCGCTTCGGCCTTCCCCGTCGACCTGCGGAGCGCCGACGCGACCGTGAACGCCACGCTGGGTCGCATCGTGGACACCACGGGCTGGATGTCGGCCGACCTGCACGTGCATGCGATCAACAGCAGCGACAGCGCGGTGGGGAATTCCATGCGCGCCGCCAGCTTTTTGGCCGAGGGTGTCGACGTGTTGCTCTCGACTGATCACGAGACCATCACCGACTTCGCGCCGATCGTTCGCGAGCTGGGCGCGCAAGACCTGATGGCCACGATGATCGGCGAAGAAGTCACCACCTTCTCGCATGGTCACTTCAACGCCTTCCCTCTGGTGCGCGACAGCTCGGTGCCCAACGGCGGCGCGTTCGAACATGCCGGTGGCGAAGACGGGCCCTCGCTGCGCATGCCGCAACTGTTCTCGGGCATCAAAGAGAAGTGGCCCGGCGCGGTGGTGCAGCTCAACCACTCGCGCGGTGGCAGCGGGGTGCTCTCGCAGCTCAAGGTCGACACGGCCACGCTGCGAACCCACGCGGATCCGGCGAACTTCAACATGGCCCCGGATCCTTCGGCGACGGTCGATGACACGAAGCTGATGGGTGATGGCTTCGACATCGTCGAGTCGGCCAATGGCCCCAACCCCAGCTTCGAGATCCTCAACGATTGGATGACGTTTCTCTCGCGCGGCACGGTGCGCACCTCGAGCGGCGTGTCTGACACGCACAAGCTCTACCGGGACAACGGTGGCTACGCGCGCACGTGGGCAAAGGTCGGCACCGATTCAGCAGCGCAGTTTCAGCCGTCGGTGTTCGCCGAGGCGATTCGCACGCAGCGCGCGTTCGCGAGCAATGGGCCCGTCATCAACTTCACCGCGCAGAAGCTCGACGCGAACATGATGCCGGTGGGCCCGGTGGTCGAGATGGGGCAGACGCTGTCGATCTCCGCCAATGAGCGCATCGAGCTGACGGTCGAGGTGCAGGGGCTCGAGTGGATGCAGTTCAACCGGGTGGAGATTTATTCGCACGCCATGGGCCGCGAGGCGGTCAACGGCGTGGGGAACTCCGAGTGGCCTGAGGGGCGCATTCTGCAGAAGCGCGAGCTCGATCCGCTGGCGCTCCCGGTGGAGGCGGTGCCCGGCACCACGCTGCGGCGGGTACATGTGGTGGAGAAGTTCGTGGTGCAGCCGACGGCCGATACCTGGTTCGTGGGCATGGCGCGCGGTACTGCCGGGCGGAGCATGCGGCCGCTTCACGATGCGCGGCCGGCCGGGTGGTCGAACGCGATCCTGATCGATGCCGATGGGTCGGGGAAGTACGACGACTTCCCGCTCAAGCCGGGGCAGCCGCTGAAGATTCCTGGCCCGGTTGCTCAGCCGCGCAAGGTGCCCACGGAGCGCGAGCTGGCCGAGGCGATTCGCAAGCTGATCGAAGAACACTGACGCCCTCTCCCCGCGGGGGAGACTGTTGAAGTGCGCCCTCGACTTCGCTCGCAGGGTTGATCGAAATAAGGAGCGCTCACCGTTCATCCCGAGCGGAGTCGAGGGATTACCTCGCCTTCGAGCGGCAAGTGCCCCCTCGACTGT
>JAYVFP010000061.1:0-5536 GCA_043773025.1 Archangium sp. | reverse complement strand
GAAGAAGCAGCTCGGATGGTCCGGACTGCGTGACAACAACACTTGGTGTCCACCGAACCGGGCAAACTCACGCGTGTCATCAGCGGTACCACGGCCGTGAGAGTCGCCCCGGGCACCCGCATCAGCTGAGCGCACCTCGCGACGTGCGAAGAGCCCGCTCGCGATGAGCACGAGGGAGACCCGGTCAGCCAGCACCTCCTTTCCGGGCTGCAGGTCATCAATCCACTCAGCTTTCGTCATGGGAGATCGTCACGCGCCCTCGTGCGTTTCAGCTCCTCATGTTCACCACGCTCGCCGCCGCGCTCATTCTCTCCTGCAAGCCCTACCAGCACCCGGAGCGCCCGCCCGTGAAGGTGACGTGCGAAGGCAGCGATCAAGTACGCCGCAACCACGACGGCCTCGAGGTCTCGCGCGTGCTCAACGCCTGCACGACGGTGCGCTGTGAAGGAGCCGATCAAGTGCGCCGCACCTCAGAAGGTTTTCAGGTCTCGCGCGCGTTGAACGCGTGCACCGTGGCGCGTTGCGAGGGCTGGGACTTCGTGGTGCGCACCCACGACGGCCAGACGGTCACGCGGGTCTCCTCGGCGCGGCGCTGCGTTCCTCCGAGCGTTTCCCCGCCGCAGCAGCCGCAGAACGATGCGCTGCAGTACGGCCTCTCGTATCGGTGATCACCCACCGTTCGCGCCCTCGCGCAGTCGAGATGCCACTTGCCGCGCGAGGCAACGGTGCTCCCTCGACGGCTCTCTGGAGGATCGGCGGGGGCGGTGATTTCGTTCAGGCCTCGCGGCTCCGGAGCAGCTAACGTTCGCGACCATGCGAGCTCTTCTGGGCGTGGTTGCGGTGGGAAGTCAGCGATTTCAGAAGATGTACGGCGACGCGGTGCCGCAGTTCCTCTTGGCGTATCGCGCGCTCAATCCCAATGGGGTCTTCGATGGCCGGCTCGCGAGTCAACTCGGTCCGCGGGATTTCGCCAATGGGCTCTGACGAGCGGTTGGTCTTCCCGTCGTTACTCGACGGCTACGTGAAGGGGCTCGGCCCGAAGTTCACTGCAGAGACGCGCGCGAAGCTCAAGGCCGCGGGTCTCGACATGGACAGGTTGCCCCCCGCCATCAACGCCAGCGCGATGATTCCGCTCATGCACCTCATCGCGAACGGCGCGTTCCCCATGGAGCCGCGCGACGAGCAGCTGCGCCTGCTGGGGCTCTCGGCGATTCGCGGTTGGCAGAGCGGCCTGCTCGGCTCGGCGGCGGCAGCGATGATTCGGGTCATCGGGCCCGTACGCGCGCTCACCCGGCTCGATCGTGCGTTCTCGACCACCAACAACTTCAGCAAGGCAAAGACCCAGCTGCTCGGCCCGAAGGAAGCGTTGGTCACCATCAACGACGTGCAGGAGATGCCCAGCTATTGGGTCGGCATCTTCCAGGCGGCGCTGGAGCTTCTCGGCCTCGAAGGCACGGTGGTGGTGGATCACCAGATGCCGCCCGAAGCGACCTTTCGCATCACGTGGAAGTAGTCAGTGATTTCGTTGCAGTGAACGCGGCCGCACCTTCGAAGGGTTGCGCCACCCGGTGGTCGGCGCCCCTCCGCGAGGATCGGCGCGGGCCGAAGGTCCCGAGAATCGGGGAACTCAGGGGTGTTAACTCCCGTGCACAATTGCGCGGAGCATGGGTCGCCACCACACTCCGCCGCCATGAGACGCACGCTGGCGATGACCGTGCTGATCATCGCTGGCTGCGAGGGCACTCTTCTGGTGCCGCTGGGGCGCGATCTTCCCGAACCGGCGACGCCAGGCACCACCGGGCTCAATGAGCCCCCGCCCATCGTCACCGCGTGTACCGACAGCCCGACGCCCGGCACCGCGCCGCTTCGCCGCCTCTCACACGAGGAATACCAGAACGCCCTGGTCGACCTCTTCGGCAACACCACCCTCGCGCAGCAGGCGACGCACGACTTCCTGCAGGACCCTGTCTCCCTGGGCTTTCGCAACAGCGCGCGCTTCCTCGACGTGAAGCTGGTGATGGCGCAGGCCTACTTCAAGGCGGCCGAGCTGCTCGCCACCGAGCAGGTCCGCACGCTCACCACGTGGTTGCCGTGCGCCTCGAGCGGGGGCGAGGCCTGCGCCCGACAGGTGCTCGACGGGAAGCTCAAGCAGATCTATCGCCGCCCGCTCACGGCGGATGAGCAGAGCACCTACCTCACGCTCTTCCGGACTGGCTCGACGGGCACCGGCGCGACCTTCGCCAGCGGCATCGAATGGATGCTCGTCACCGCGCTGCAGTCGCCGCACTTTCTCTACCGCCCGGAGGTCGAAGGTGACCTGAACGCGCGCGCGCTCACGCCGCACGAGCTCGCCTCGCGGCTGTCGTTCCTGCTGTGGCGCTCCATCCCCGATGAGGCGTTGCTGCTCGCCGCCGAACAGGGGCGGCTCACCACGAAGGACGACGTCGAGCGCGAGGCGCGGCGCATGCTGGAAGACCCCAGGGCCGAGCGCATCTTCGAGTTCTTCGAGCAGTGGCTCGACATCGACGAGGTCAACCCGCTTCGCCGCGATATGGCCGCCTTCCCGGGGCTGCCGGCGACGCTCTCAGATGATCTCCGCGCCGAAGCGAAGGAATTCGTGCGGCAGACCGTGTTGCGGGGAGAAGGAGGCGGCACGCTCGAGACCCTGTTGTCCGCGCCACACAGCTACGTGAACGAGGCGCTCGCCGCGCACTACCGGGTTCCCGCGCCTCAGCAGAGCGGCTTCCAGAAGGTCACCTGGGCGGGAAACAAGCGCGGCGGCCTCTTCATGACCACGGCCTCCCTCGTCAGCCACGACAAGCTCGCCCGCACCTCCATCGTCAACCGCGGCGCGCGCGTGCGCACGCTGCTGATGTGCCAGACCATTCCCGCGCCGCCCGACGACGTGCCGCTCAACCTCGGCGCCATCGACGCCACCTTCTCTCAGGCCGATCGTCTCGCTCAACACCGCGCGAACCCGAGCTGCGCCGGCTGCCACGCCCTGCTCGACCCGCTGGGCGAGCCCTTCGAGAACATCGACGCCGTTGGCCGTGAGCGCACCGTCGACGAGGCCGGCCGGCCCATCGTCACCACGGGGTCGATCCTGGGCGCGAGCGAAGCGTTGAACGGGCCTGTCACCGATGGCGCCGACCTGCTGCGCAAGCTCGCGCAGGCCGATGAGGTGCGCGCGTGCGTAGTCACCCAGGCCTTCCGCTTCTCCCACGGCCGCGAAGAGGAACCCGCCGACCTCTGCAGCCGCCAACGCACGCTGCAGGCCTTCAAAGAGGCCCAGTGGAACGTGAAGGAACTCTTCGTGGCCCTGACGCAGACTGACGACTTCCTCAACAAGCCCACGGTGACCCCATGAGTGCGCGCTTCTTCAACCGCCGAATGCTGCTCAAGGGCGGAGGCGCGGTGGTGGCGCTGCCGTTTCTTCAGTCGCTGCTGCCCCGCTCGGCGCGCGCCCAGGGCATGACGGCCCCACGGCGCGTCATCACCGTCTTCACCGCGAACGGCGACCAGATCGCGCAGCGCTTCACCACGAAGTCAGAGACGGCCTTCGTCCTGGGCTCGTTCCTTCAGCCGTATGAGGCGGTCCGCGCCGACATGTTGTTCGTGGAAGGAGTGGACAAGTACCACGGCCGACTTCCCGCCGACGCGCGGTCCGACGGTCACCAGCAGGGCGGCAGCGCGCTCGCGCCGTGGAAGTCAGGCACGGGCAGCTTTCCCATCGGCGGCGGCAACGGCGCGACCATCGGCTACGTGCTCGGGCCGAGCCTCGACAAGCGCCTGGGTGATCTCGTCCGCGCGGCGAACCCCAACGTGCGGCACGGCAGCCTCGTGTACCGGGTGGGCGATCGCAGCAACAACATCTGGAACCAGCACGCGCACGCAGGGCCCGAAGGGACCCAGAACCCCATTCCGCCCGAGACGAGCCCCTTCGCCGCGTACACCCGCATCTTCGCGGACGTGGATCCCACGGCGCGCGAGGCGGCCCTGCGCCGCCTGAGCCTGCGGCAGTCGGCGCTCGACGCAGTGAAGGGCGAGCTCGGCGCGCTCAAGCCGAAGCTGTCGGCTGATGATCGGCGCCGGCTCGAGCAGCACGAGACCAGCCTGCGTGAGATCGAGAGCAGCCTCTCGGGTCTGACCCCGGTGCCCGCCTGCACCACGCTGTCACTCGGCGCCAGCTACGACGTGTTCAACATGGCCCGCTGGTCGGACCTGGGGCAGCTCTTCTTCCGCATCTCGACGATGGCCTTCGCGTGCGACCTTTCGCGCGTCATCAACTTCAACTGGTCGGGCAACACCTCTGATCGCGTGTACAGCGAGCTCGGCTACACCGACGGTCACCACACCATCTCGCACGACTCGAGCACCGGGGCGTTCGACAAGATCCGCGGCATCATGCGGCTGCTGCACCAGAAGACCGTGACGGATCTCTACGGCGCGCTCAAGGCCATCCCCGAGGGGGACGGCACCGTCTACGACAACACGCTGGTCATGCACTGGTCAGAGCTCGCGCAGGGCGATACGCACTCCAACTCGAACAACCTGGTGATGTTCGGGGGCGGCGGGGCGAAGAAGTACTTCCGCACGGGTCGCTACGTGAACCTCGCGGGCAGCGCGTCGAACAGCTTCTCGGACCTCCAGGTGCACGTGTTCAAATACCTGGGGTTCACCAACGTGAACTCGTGGGGCGACCCGCTGCTCTCCCGCGGGGCGATGCCACCCAGCCTGACCTGAGTCTCAGCGGGCCTCAGTCGACGAGCCTCGGCTGGCCGTCGAGCGGCGTCTTGATCACCATCTGAGGTGACTGTCGAGTCACGGAGGAGCGAGGTCGAGTCGCACGAAGCTGCCTGGCTCGAATGACGCCTCGGCAGCGGGAATCGTCCACGCCACCACCTGGCCATCGTCCAGGGGAATCGCCTCTCAAGGCTCGCGAAGATCCGCGAGGTTGATTGAGCACCTGGGCTCCCCGTGAGATGCCATGCCGCACGCTGGTGGGCGCCAGCCAGGTGAACTCCGAAAGCAGGTCCTTCCACGCGGGTGCCTGGGGGCCGCTGAGCTGGAGATCGATCAACTCCTTCATCTGGGAAGGCGGCGAGCTCCACCGAACGAAGGGCGAGGGGCAGTTCCTCACGCACCGCGGTCTTCAGTGCTTCCAGCTTCACCGGCCCGGCATCGCTGCTTCGCACGTCACCTTCACGGGCGGGCGCTCCGGCTGCTGGTAGGGCTTGCAGGAGAGGATGAGAGCTGAAACGCACGAGGGCGCGTGGCGCTCTTCCCATGACAAAAGCTGAGTGGATTGAGTGACCAAGCAGCCCGGAAAAGAGGTGCTGGCTGACCGGGTCTCCCTCGTGCTCATCGCGCGCGAGCTCTTCGCACGTCGCGAGGTGCGCTCAGCTGATGCCGGTGCCCGGCACGACTTTCCAGCGTGTGACACCCCTGATGACACGCGTGAGTTTGCCCCGGTCTGGTGGACACCCCGTAACTGGGGCAGAAAATGAAGATGAACATTCGGAAGGCGTATTCGGAC
>JAYVFP010000060.1:0-17567 GCA_043773025.1 Archangium sp. | reverse complement strand
GGCCGCGCCGAAGAAGCGCAAGGCGAAGCGTTGAAACAGTACGAGCTGTGGTGGGCAGAGCTGCCTGAGCCGGTGGGCCGTCGGCCGGTCTTGTTGCTGTCCCGAAATCAGGCCTATCGGCTTCTCAAGCGCGTTTCGGTGGCAGAGATCACAACCACGATCCGGAACATCCCGGTCGAGGTCGAGCTCGGCCTCGAGGAAGGTCTCGCCCGGGCTTCCGTCGCGAACCTCGACAACGTTCATGCAGTCGCCCTCAGCAGGCTGTCATCGAAGATCGGCGAGCTGTCTGATGAGCGCGCGTACGACGTCGAGCGAGCGTTGGGCTACGCGTTCGACATCGATCGACTGAAGGAGCCGTAAAGGCCCCGGGCTCTTCCTGCAGGGCGCGTTCGGCCTGTGGGATGGGCCGGCGGAGCTGCTGTCGCTGCAGTTCGCGGGGAGCGCGGCGCAGACTCGTCGCCGAGCAGGAGTTCCACCGCACCCAGCAGCTGGGCTCCGTTGAAGACTGCGTCAGCGCGCGCCCGAATCACCATTCTGACGATGCCCAGGCAGAAGCGCGTCGAGGGCGTGGGCGACGCGCTCGACGGCGTCGACCTGGCCCCCGAAGGTCTGCTGAAACTGGTTCGCCTGAAACGTCGGGTGAATCGCGCTCAGCGCGCGCGCGGCCCCTGCCGCGCGTCGAAGCGGCAGCTCACGTCAGTGAAGCGCTCCCCGCGGGGTCGACGGGCCAGCGGTGATCGATCACCGCGCGACAACCGGTGGCCGCCAACGCCAGCACTAGCGAACCGGCGAACAGCTCTTGCTGCGCTGTCGGTGCCGCGCGCTCGACCACCGGGTGCTTGGCCTGCGGCTCCGACTCACCCGATGGGGGAACGCTACTTCTTCGCGCCCTTCTTCTTCGGCGCGGGCTCGGACTTCTTCACTTCCTTCTTCACGTTCAACAGCTCGAGCACCGGCGCGAAGTCACCGTCGACAGCGACGCCCCAGCCGTCGACGCGAAACGCCTCGAGCACCTTCTTGCCCTCGGGCGTTCCGCTCATGCGACCAAAGGTGCCGATGACGTCGTTGACGCGGTTGGGGGGGAAGAAGTCGCGCGCGGCGATGACCTCGTTGGGCAGGTTGCCGGTCGAAGCGACGACGTGGAAGTCGCTCAGCGGAGGCGCGTCGGCGCACCCGTTGGCTTCGACCTCCTTGCCCTCGAGCTGCTCGTTGCCGAAGGTCGCGCCCACGTCGACCTGGCCTTCGCGCACCAGTTTACAGACGGCCGGGTGGTCTCCGGCGAACTGCTCGTCGGCGAAGAAGCCGTCAGGGCTCGAGCCTTCTTTCTTCAACATCTCGCGCGAAAACAGGTACCCCGAGGTCGAGGTCTTCGAGACGAAGGCGACTCTCTTGCCCTTGAGCTGCGCCAGCGAGGTCAGCGGCGAACCCGCTTTGGTGAAGAACACAGCCCGATAGAAGAGCGAGGTGCCGCGCATCGCCTTGCTCAGCGCCGCGACGCCTGCGTTCTTCTGAGTGGCGCGCACGAAGGCCAGCGGGGTGATCCACGCGAGGTCGACCCTCCCTGCGGCCAGCGCGTCAGCCAGCTCTTCAGCGCTCGCAAAGCGCACCACCTTCACCGGCCCCTTGAGGCTCTTCGACAGGTACGGCTCGACCAGTGCGGGCACCTTGTCGGCGGCCTCCACGCCATAGGGCTGCGCGATACCGAAGGTGAGCGCGTCTTCAGCGAAGGCCGAGGTGGCGAGCAACGCAGCGCAGCGCATCGTCATGCAACGGGGGTACTCGGCACATTCCCTTCGCACCACTCGCCGCGCTTTGCCATCAGCCCCAAAGCGACATCAGGGGCGATCGAGCTGTCGGGCGCTGAGGAGGATGACGATCTCGAGCACCAGCACGATGCCGCCGAGCCGCGCGGAGTACTCGCCGATCTGCCAGGGGCTGCCGGTTCATTGGCACTGCCCGACCCGCACCCGAAATCGATCGCCATGGGCCCTGAAGCGCTCGGTAGGTTCCTCGCATGTCCAGTCTGCTCGACCTGCTGACCGACGCCTGCGACGCGCTCGTATACACCCCACGAAAGATGTTCGGCGGCCATGGCTTCTTCGCGCCCAACGGCGGCATGTTCGCCGGCATCGTGTCGTCGACCGAGGTGATCTTCAAATTGACTGACGAGCCCGCGCGGCACGAGCTGATCGCAGCGGGCGGCCGACCGTGGGTCTACGACGGGCAGGGTCAGCCGGCGACCATGTCGCAGTGGATGGTCGTGCCAGAGCGCTTCTACGACGACCCGGAAGCATTCGCGACATGGGCCCGCCGGGCGCATGCGTTGGTGCCTGCGCGGTTGGCGAAGAAGCCGGCCCGCTCAAAGCAGCCCGCGAAGGTCGTCAAGCCGGTAGAGAAGAAACAGCCGGTGGTGAAGAAGAAGCCGTCACGGCCCACGAAATAGCGCGTCGGCTCAAAGCGCGATGACGGTGGCCGGCGTCAACGCGATGTGCGTTCGCGTCGCGGAGTGCGTGACGTGAGGGTCGCTGAGCTCGATCACCCCACTCGAGCCCTCGAAGCGCAGGAACGTGTCGACCGCCACGTTGCGCCCGGCGTCCGGTGCGTTGGCGTGCACGACGGGTATCGAGCCGAGGGCCTGAAGCGCGCTCTTGCTCAATGTGGGGGAGCGCGCCAGCGAAGCGCGCCGCGACGGCATCACTCTCTTCGCGCGTCAGAACGCTGGGGAAGTGCTGCATCACCCGTGCATCCGCGTTGAGCGCGGCGAAAGGCGCGAGATCCGCGTCACGCCAATCGCGCAGAAGCACCCGTTCGGTCTTCAACTCCACCACCGGCTTCATGAGCCTGAAGTGTGCTGTAGATTCGACCCCATGTTCAGCGGACTCGCAGTGACCCTGGTCGTGTTGGGAGTGCCCGGGCAGGTACCCGAGGTGACGAGCGCAGCGACGGTGAAGCAGTTCATGGGCGGTCAGATCACCGTCATCGGCCAGTTGGAGCGGGTGCCCATGGGCAAAGGCAACTCCAACTGGGCAGGCACGGGCCTGGTGCTCGACGACGACACCATCATCTACGTCACCTACGGCGCGCCCCCCGCGGGCTGGGAGGCCTTCATCGGCGCCCGCCTTCGCGTCGAAGGTATGCTGCGGCCCTCGTTGAGCGAACACGAACAGTCCCTCATCGCGCCGCACCTGAGAGAGCCGGGCAAACCGAAGAAGGAAGAACGTTCGCTCGCGAAGTTGATGGGCAACCGGGTTCGAATCTTTGGCATCGCGCAGGACGCAAAAGGCGGCGCGGTGCTGATGATCGACAAGGCGCCCTTCTATCTCGAAGGCGTCGCGTCCTGGCCTGCCGAGGTGCGGGGCAAAGCGGTCGCCGTGGGCGGCAAGCTCGTCGACAAGCAGTACCTGCCCGAGACCTTCCGCAACTCGAAGGGAATGATCAGCCAGGGCGCGGAGGGAACGCAGAACGTCATCGAAGCGCCCACCTGGCGAGCGTTGAAGGAGCCGAAGTGACCGCGCTGCTGCTGCTGGCGTTGAGCGCGGCGCCGCTTGAAGTCCGCGTGCTCGAGCGCGACACGCCGGTGCGCGTGCATCTCGAGGCCGCTCGCATCACCTGTGATGGAAAACCGCTTTCGAGCAGCGTCGATGCCGAAGCAGGCGCACGTGAAGTGCGGGTGGGCGAGGCGAAGTGCACGCAGGTCGTCGCGGAAGACGGCGTCGCGGTCACTGTGAAGGAGACGAAGCGAAAGTACGGCGGGCAACTTCGGGTGTCGTTGCAGGGCGGGCTGCTGCGGTTGATCAACGTGGTCGACGTCGAGGCGTACCTGCCCTCCGTCATCTTCGCCGAGGCCGATGCCTCGAAGCCTGCCGCGCTCGAGGCGCAGGCGATCGTCTCGCGCACCTTCGCGCTCACCGCCCAGAAGCGGCACGCGAACGCCGGGTATCACCTGTGCGATCTCGCGCATTGCCAGGTCTATCGGGGTCAGGGCGCGTCGAGCGCGGAAGCCGAGGCCGCGGTGAAGAAGACCCTGAACCAGGTGCTGCTCATCGGCGGCATCGTGCTCAAGCCCGCCTTCTTTCACGCCGCGTGTGGTGGTCACACCAGCACGGCCGCCGATGTCTTCGGCGAAGACGCGACAGGTTCAGCGGTGAGCGACGTCGAGAACGGCGCGCCGCGCTGCAAGGGCCCCGACCTCGCGTGGACCTTCGAGGTCGAGAAGAACCGCCTCGCCGAAGCGTTGAGCGTGGCGCCCAACGGCATCGCCTTCGAGCCGCTGCGGCGTGACAGCGGCGGCCGCATTCTCGAGGTGCGCTCGTTCGGCCGGCGCTTCAGCGGGCAAGATTTTCTCTCGAAGGTCGGCCGCGCGTTCGGCTGGCGTTCGGTGCGCAGCCTCAAGTTCAGCAGCACGGAGACCGACACTTCGGTGGTCATTCAGGGCGCGGGCACCGGTCACGGCGTAGGGCTCTGTCAGCTCGGCGCGCGTTCGCTCGCAGAGAAGGGCGTCGACGTGAAGGGCATCCTCACCCGCTACTTCCCCGAGTCGCAGATCAAGCCAGCGCCTTGAGCTCAGGCCAACAGCCCTGGGTCTCTTTTTACGCGCCCTACCTGAACGCACAGCCGCCCCCTTGCGTGCGTGATTCGATGCGTAAAGATACGCGAGCCCTTCGGGGCGAAAGGAGGTGGTGCCTTGCAACGACAGAAAGCAGGGACCATCTCCGCAGTGGTTCTCTGAAGCCTTGCGGCTCAGGTGACACTGCGGAGTGGCCCGAAAGAAAGTTGTGGGAGCCGCCTCTGCAGTACGAGAGGCGGCTCTTCTTTTTCATGTGACCGCGATGGCGATTCTCTCCGACGACTTCCGCGCAGCGACCGGCCTGAGCTGGGGCCACGCGCAATCTTTGTTCGGAGTGATGGGCCGGCCCAAGGTCCTGGTGCCCATCAGGCGCGAGCGGCTGCAGACGCCTGATGGTGACTTCGTCGATCTGGATCGGGTGGATGGAGAACCCGGCGCGCCGACGGTCATCCTGCTGCACGGGCTCGAGGGCTCTTCAGGCTCTGGCTACATCCAACTGATGTTGCGCGATCTCGCGGCGCTGGGGTGGAGCGCCATCGCGCTCAATGCGCGCAGCTGCTCTGGCGAGCCGAACCTGCAGGCCGCGTCGTACTCGTCGGGCGACTTCCGCGATCTCGCGTGGCTGGTGGGCAGGCTCGAGGGTCCCCTGTTTGCCGTGGGCTTCTCGCTGGGCGCCAGCGTGCTGCTCAACTTCCTCGCGAAGCATGAAGCGGCGCAGAAGCTGAAGGGCGCGGTGGCGGTCTCCACACCGTTCGAGCTCGCCCGCGGCGTGCGTTTCATCGACTCGGGCTCGGTGCTCGCGCGCGCGTACCTGCACCGATTCTTGCCGGCGATGAAGGCCAAGGCGCTCGCCAAGGCGAAGACGCACCCGGCGCATTTCGACGTGCGCGCCATCTCAGGCGCCACGCGCATCCGCGACTTCGATCACCTGGTGAGCGCGCCGCTCTTCGGCTTTTCTTCGGCCGAGGACTACTACGCGAAGTGTTCGACGGGCCCACAGCTCGCGGCGATTCACACGCGCACGCTGCTGCTCTCCGCGCACGACGACGCGCTGGCCCCGCCGGTGCTGCCTTCAGAGGTGGCGAAGAATGCCGCGCTCGACGTGCTGCTGACCCGGCAGGGTGGTCACGTGGGCTTCGTCAGCGGCTCGCTCCTGCGGCCGGAGTTCTGGGCCGAAGCGCGCGTGCTGCGGTGGCTGCAACAGGAAGCACGAACGTAGACCGCGCCCTTCGCATCGAGCGCAGTCGAGATCGTCTTCGCTTCTTAGAAACAGCCCACGCCGTTCGCATCAAGCGAAGTCGAGATGCCACTTGCCGCGCGAGCCCCAAGTGCTCCCTCGACTTCGCTCGGGATGACCGGTGCGAGCAGCGCCTGTTCCTTCGATGGAAGCGAAGGCGAAGCCGGTCCCTACTTCTTCTTCCCACCGGGCGGCCTACCCACCGGCGTCTTGCCTGCCTTCAACGTCACCGCGCAGTGCCGGAAATTCCCATCGATGAGGGCGGCCACGAAGCGGGTGCTGGGGTGAAACCAGGTCTTCATCAGCTTCGAGTCTTCGCGGGTCGCAGACGCGTAGCAGCTCTGCTTCTTGTCACCCGACATCAGGGTGAAGCCCGGCGACTCACCATCGGTCGACAGCTCTGCCGAGATGGTGATGCCCGCCTGCGACATCGAAGGCGCGGGGAGCACCAGCTGGTTCTTCCACTGATACGGCGCCTTGTTCGGGTCGAGAAAACGCACGCACGACAGCGTGCCGTCTTCGCGATCCATTCCATTGAGCGCGGCGGGCCAGCTAGGCTGGGTCTGCGTCTCGCTGGCGCAGAAGTAGAGCTCGACCCGCTCATCGTGGGTGCGCTGCTCGTACACGAGCCAACTGCCATCCTTCGACCAGCCGTGGAAGATCTCCGAATCGGCGAGCGCGGAACCGCTCAACAGCACGAAACAACAGGCGAGGAATCGCATCGTGGGCTCTTTGACGAACGGCGCGCTCAGCCATTCGATGCCGGCAGGCCCGCATCGGGCACCGCGGCAGGAACAGGCTCGGTCGAAGGCACTTCCGGGGGCGCCACCACGGGCTCTGGGGGCGGGGGCGCCAGGGTGACACGGTAGGTCTCGAACCCCTTGGGCAGGGTGACCACGAAGACCGGGTTCTCCTCGAGGTACTTCTTGTCGACGGGGAGCTTGAAGGTGCCGTCAGCCGCGGTGGTGACCTGAATGCGGTTGCGCAGCTCGCTCACCTCGACCCTCGCGTTGGGCACCGGTTTGTGGGTGTCGGCATCGGTCACCACGAAGGTGACCTCTTTGCCCGCGGTCTTCGGAGTGACGAAGTCGGCGTATCGCGGCCGGAGCGCGCAGCCGCTCATGAGCGACGCGATGGAGACGACGATGAGAGTCAGACGCATGCGGCGGGTGTTACGCCGCCGCACGCGGCAAAACCAGCTCTTACAGCTTGGCGCCGGGGGTCTTCACGAACACCGCGTTGAACTCGGAGATCGCCTTGTTCAGGTCGGCGTCAGAAGGCGCCTTGTTCACCTCGGGCAACTTCAAGTCGACGGCGAGGCGCTTCTCGATCTGCGGGAACTTCGCGGCGCAGAACTCGAGGAACTCCTTGGCCCAGCGGCTGATGTCGACCACGGGGATCTCGCGCAGCCAGCCGCGCTTGTTGGCGTCGTCTTTGTTCATCGCCGCGTAGATCTGCATGACCTGCTGCGAGACCGTCAGCGGCTCGTACTGGGGCTGCTTGAGCAGCTCAGTGAGGCGGGCGCCGCGGGCCAGAATGTCCTGGGTGGCCTTGTCGAGGTCAGAGCCGAACTGCGCGAAGGCGGCCAGCTCGCGGTACTGCGCGAGGTCCAGCTTCATCGAGCCTGCCACCTGCTTCATCATCTTGACCTGCGCTGCCGAGCCGACGCGCGAGACCGAGAGGCCGACGTTGATGGCCGGGCGGATGCCGGCGAAGAACAGGTCGGTTTCCAGGAAGATCTGGCCGTCGGTGATGCTGATCACGTTCGTCGGAATGTACGCCGACACGTCGCCGGCCTGCGTCTCGATGATGGGCAGCGCGGTGAGCGAACCGCCACCTTCCTGATCAGACAGCTTGGCCGCGCGCTCCAGCAGGCGGGAGTGGATGTAGAACACGTCGCCCGGGTACGCCTCGCGGCCCGGGGGCCGGCGCAAGAGCAGCGAGAGCTGGCGGTAGGCGACGGCCTGCTTCGAGAGGTCGTCGTAGACGACGTGCGCGTGCTGCTTGTTGTCGCGGAAGTACTCGCCCATCGCGCAGCCGGTGTAGGGCGCGAAGAACTGCATGGGCGCGGGGTCCGCGGCGCTGGCCGCGACGATGATGGTGTACTCGAGCGCGCCGTACTTCTGGAGCTTGTCGACCACCTGGGCGACGGTCGACTGCTTCTGGCCGATGGCCACGTACACGCAGATGACGTTCTGGCCCTTCTGGTTGATGATCGCGTCGAGCGCCACGGCGGTCTTGCCGGTCTGGCGGTCACCGATGATCAGCTCGCGCTGGCCACGGCCGACGGGCACCAGCGCGTCGAGCGCCTTGATGCCGGTCTGCATGGGCTCGTGCACGCCCTTGCGCTTGACGATGCCAGGCGCCTTCATCTCGATGCGGCGCATCTCGGTGGCCGCGATGGGCCCCTTGCCGTCGATGGGGTTACCGAGGGCGTCGACCACGCGGCCGAGCAGCGCAGGGCCCGTCGGAACCTGGGCGATCTGCCCCGTGCGCTTGACGGTGTCGCCTTCACGAATGCCGCGGAAGTCGCCCATGATGGCGACGCCGACGTTGTCTTCCTCGAGGTTGAGCACGAGGCCCTTCACGCCGTTGTGGAACTCGACCAGCTCGCCCGACTGGGAGTTGTCGAGGCCGTACACACGGGCGATGCCGTCGCCGACCGCCAGGACCGTACCCGTCTCGGAGACGGTGACCTGCTTGCCGTAGTCCTTGATCTGCTCACGGAGGATTCGGCTCACTTCATCGGCGCGGATCTGCATCGGGGGTGTTCCTTTTGTACGAGCGCAAAGCGTGGAAAGTGCGCGGCGCGTACCACGGCATCTGGGAGCCCGCTACAACTTCCAAGAGGCCAGAAACGTTGGCCGAAGAACCTCAATTCATCATGGCGATGAGCGCGAAGCCCATCTGCGGCCAGGGCGCGTTTTCGCCCCCTGCCTCGCCCCGAAGCTGCAGGTTTCCCTGGGGTCCGTAGGTGGTCTGGGTGGGGCTGACCTGCCGCCCATCGAGCGTGAAGGCCACGTTGGGCCCGCGGAAGAGGGCGCGCTGCTCGTCGAACTCGAAGCGGTAGATGCGGCCCTGGAACTGCCCGGTGATCACCGTCTTGTTGGCGTCGGTCAGTTCGCGCGTGAGCATCAGTTCCACGCCCGAGAGGCGGCGGTCGGTCACCGAAACGTCGATCGGCCGCTCTGCCAGCGTGCCGGCCCAGCTGCCGTCGGTGCGCCTTACCAGGTTGCACTTGCTGCTGCGCACCCGGTACGCGTCGAAGCTGGCGGTGCGGTTGTAGAGCAGCAGCTCGCCCGTCGGCTTGAACTCGCTGTTGAGCGCCTCGGGGACCACCGTGGGAAAGTTGCAGGAACTGAACACGAGGGTCGCGACGATGAGCGATGCACGCATGTGAAGCCTCCGGGTGGCCTCGCTCTTAGTGCGCCTTCCCCCTTGGCGTCATGCGCCCATGTCGTGCGCGTTCACTGCAAAGCGCCGAGCGCCTCGAGCACGTCGGCACGGGTGGCGTCGACCATCGGTGTCTGCTCCGCCGCCGAGAGCCAGACGTAGAGCGAACGCAAGGTCAGCTTCACGTTGCTCAGGTGCGCGTAGGCTTCGCGGTTGAGCACCGGCGTGCCCCACAAGGTCTTCCACGCAGGGCCCAGCGTGCCCAGCCACGCGGTCATCACCAGCAGGCGCGCGTCTTTTCTGAGCACCAGCGAGCGGACGACCGCGGCGAGGCGCTCCTCTTCGCCCCACACGAACGAGGTGCCGTGCGAGAGCCGGTGCACGACTGCGTTGATGATCCGATCCTGTTGAGGGCCGGTGAGGCGATCATCGCGCGCGAGGAACTTGAGGAGATCCGCGGTGTGCGCAGTCGCGTGAATCCACCCGAGCTTCGGGTCGTGGCCTCGCAGATCAGGCTCGAGCACCAGCTCGTCGGTGGCCGCCTCGACCAGCGCCTCGAACTGCGCCTGGCTGAGCACCGGCCGCTCGAGCTCAGAGGCCGCGATGATCGACAGGCTCAAGGCCGAGAAGCTGCGCCCGAGCACCGGGCCCTCCAGGTTCTTGAGCCGCTGCTGAAGGCGAGAGGTGAGCTCGAGCAGCGCGGGCGCAGGCACCTTCTGTTCCTTGTAGACCCACGCCACCAAAAGGCCGTACCCCACGTCGTCGCGCAGCACCGGGTCTTCGAAATCGACCAGCGCCTCGGCGTCGCGCAGCACCGCTTCACGCGACTCGCCGGCAGGCAGCGCAAACTTCGCGTCACGCAGCGAGACCCAGAACGCACGGCCGCGAGGTGGCTCGCTGACGCGAGAGCCGTGAGCGCAGCCCGTCAGCACCACCAACACGGCAAGCAGTCCACGAACCATGGAGCACCATAAGCGCGTGCTTTCCTGCGCGCGGGGCCGATATCCGGGACCTAACCGTTCCCCCCGAGAGGGTTGGTGGAATCCATCACCGGTCTCCCCGAGCCCAGTCGAGGGGGCACTTGCACTGCGAAGGAAAGGGAAATCCCTCGACTCCGCTCGATGCGACCGGTGTGGGCACCACCCGCAGCCGTTCAGCCCTGACGGCGTTCGTTCTCGAGCACGAGGTACTCGAGCAGCGCCTTCTGCACGTGCAGACGGTTCTCCGCTTCGTCCCACACCACCGATTGCGGGCCGTCGATGACGGAAGCCGTCACCTCTTCTTCCCGGTGCGCAGGCAAGCAGTGCAGGAACAGCGCGTGGGCGTTGGCGAGCTTCATCAACTCTGGATTGACCTGGTAGGCGCCGAGGTCAGCCAGGCGCTGCTTCGACTCGGCCTCCTGGCCCATCGAGGTCCACACGTCGGTGATCACCACGTCGGCGCCCTTCACCGCTTCTTTCGGATCAGCCAGCAACTGCACGAAGCCCTTCGCGGGCGTCACCACGTCGTCTGCCGGGTGGTACCCCCTGGGCGAGGCGAGCTTGAGCTGGTAGCCGAAGATGGGCGCGGCGCGCGTGAAGCTGCGGCCCATGTTGCTGGCGGTGTCGCCCACGAACGCGAGGGTCTTGCCTTTGACCGAGCCGATCTTCTCTTCGATGGTGAAGAGGTCGGTGAGGATCTGCACCGGGTGACCACCATCGGTCAGGCCGTTGATCACCGGAACTTCGCAGTAGTGCGCGAACTCTTCGATGCGGGCATCGGCGAAGGTGCGCATCATCACCACGTCGCAGTAGCGGCCCGTGACGCGCGCCGTGTCGGGGAGCGGCTCACCGCGCGACATCTGCGAGTTGCCTGCCGAGAGATCGATGCACGAGCCGCCGAGCTGCAGCATCGCGGCCTCGAAGGACAAGCGCGTGCGGGTCGACGCCTTCTCGAAGATCATCGTGAGCGTGCGGCCACCCATCGTGCTGACCTGGCGGCGCTCGCGGCGTGCCTGCTTGAGCACGGCGGCCCGGCGGAACAACCCGAGGTGCTCGTCGAGGGTGAGGTCGGTCAACTTGAGGAAGTCGCGCTTCTTCGACGTCACGGTGGGCTCCTTGGGCTTACGGCGAAGGGTCGTGATTGCCTGAGTTGTCCACGAGCGGCAAGCGGCTTGGATGCTCAGCGGGGCTGAGGCGCGGGCCACGGCACCGGCTTCGGAGGGCAGAACTCGTTCTCCGAGCTGCTGGCCATCATCCCGAGAATGGTCCACACCCGCTTCGTCTGCTCGAAGCTCCGGGCGTCTTGAGGGCCCTTCCGCAGGCCTTCGAGACAGGTACGGGCCAGCTCGAGCACTTCCTGGTGCGACGCGCACGAGTCGAAGCGGGCGCGGTCCATCGCGGCCAGCCACGCCTTCTGCTTCGTGGCGAGCAACGCTCGTTCACACTTTTCGTCGCGCTCGTCAATGTGACCACACCGCAGCAGCTCCTGCTCGTACGAGGCGACGACCTGGAGCGCTGGGTTGCCCCCGCCCGGAGACCGCGGATGCGAGAACGCGACCGCCATCAGCATGGGTTCGCAGTCGGTTCGCATGAGGTTGGCGAGACGATTGCCTCCATCAGCGGGTGGATCGAACGGGGGCGCCTTCATCGCGACGGCCTGGGCCAGAATTCGCGGGCCGAGTGGCCGCCATGCGTTGCAGATGGTCTCGTCGACCCGATCGGGGAAATGCAACCGCGCGAACATCACCGCTTCGTTCAGCTCGGCGGGCACCGGGGCCAGCTCGGCGAGCGCCGGCTTGCACGCGCGGGGTGGCGGAGGCGCGGGCAGCGGTTCAGGCTCGGGCTCCACGACCACCGGCTCGTTCAGGCGCTCGCTCTCGACTTGCTCCGCGTTCCGCGGCTCGGCGAGCCACGCCTTCGCGAGCGCCCGGATCTTCGGATCCGCGCTTGGGCGCAGAGCCCAGGCGAGTGCGCCCCGCATCTCCTGCGCGCGATCGAGCTCCACCAGGTACGCGTCACGGGTGTTCGCCAAAGGCGGGAGCGGCGCATGGGCTGCTCCGCTGAGCAACCGCGTCACCAGCTCGGCGGTCGGAGGAACCACGCCCAGCTTCACCGTGTCGTGAGGGCAGAAGAACGGCAGAGGTCCGTCCAGGTACACCGCCCGCCACGTCTTCCCATCGAGCGTCCAACTCACCGCGTGGCCTGCGGTCGCTGGAATGACCTTGAGCCGGGGCCGCTCCAGTGCGCGATACAGCGGGTGGATCAGCAGCTCATCGCCGCTCCGGTTGCCGCCCAAAACGAGGCTGGGACCCTTCGGCCAGGTGCGGAGCTGGAGTTGGTAGCCACGCGTCGCCTCGCTGTGCACTTGGATGGTCGGAGGACGTGAAAACCACTCCGAGGTGAGGAGCACCTCGGTGTAGCGCCCCCCCGCAGGCAGCAGGGCGCGCGCCTTGTTGTTGCTGCTCTGGGCGAAGGCAATGCATGACAGACCGACGATCAGCACCACCCAGCGCCGATCGGCGCTCAGAGCGGGGCCGCCTGCAGGGAATGGAAGAGCTGCGTGAGGCGCGGCACCTTGGTGCTCTTTTCGGCCAGCGCCTTCGCCTGCATTTCCAGCGCGCTCAACGTGGCCTCCACCGCGGCGGGGCCGGTGCTGCCGACCGACAGCTTGCGCGCCACGGCGCCTGCGGGCTCGAGCACCGACAGCGTGGCGGCATCGAGTGACGGGTCGATCGCCTGTGCCATCTCCGCGCTGGCCTGACGCAGGTTGAGGCCCTGCTCCTGGCAGCGCCGCACCAACGAGCCGACCACCTGGTACGCCTTGCGGAAGGGCATGCCCTTCTTCACCAGCGCCTCGGCGAGATCGGTCGCCTGGGTAAAACCTTCATCGACGCCCACCCTGCACTTCTCGGGGTGAAAGGTGACGCGGGGAATCGCCAGCCGCAGCACCGAGAGCGAGCCGAGCAGCTGAGGGCCGCACTCCAGCACCGACGCGCGATCCTCCTGCAGGTCGCGGTTGTAGCCGCCGGGCAGGCCCTTGATGGTGGTGAGCAGGCCCATCAAGTTGCCGACCGCCTTGCCGGACTTGCCGCGGATGAGCTCGAAGACGTCGGGGTTCTTCTTCTGCGGCATCATCGAGCTGCCCATCGAGATGTCGCCTGAGAGCGAGGCGAAGCCGAACTCCTGCGTGGAGAAGTCGATGAGGTCGGTGGAGAGCCGGCTGGCGTGCACGAAGAAACGCGCCGTCGCGTAGAGGAGATCGAGCGCGAAGTCGCGATCACCCACGGTGTCCATGCCGTTCAGGGTCACGCCTTCGAAGCCGAGCAACTGGCGGCTGATCTCACGATCGATGGGCAGGGAGGTACCGGAGATCGCCCCTACGCCGAGGGGGAGAAGGCGGCACTGCTCGAGCACGAACACCAGCGCCTGCGCATCACGTAGGAACGCGGCGCCGTAGCTCGCGAACCAATACGCGAGCGAGATGGGCTGGGCGCGCTGGCGGTGCGTGTACGAGGGGAGAATGACGTCTTTCTCTTTGCGCGCGCGGGCGACCAGCTCGCCGATGAGCCCGGTGATCGACTCGAGCGCGAGCGCGGCGACTTCACGTACGTGCAGGCGCAAATCAGTGGCGACCTGATCATTGCGCGAACGCGCGGAGTGCAGCAGCGCGGCCGGCGCACCGATGGTGCGGTTGAGCTCGACCTCGACGGCCATGTGCACGTCTTCTTCCTGCGGAAGCACGAGCGTGCCGGCGCTGGCTGATTCCCAGAGAGCAATCAGCCCGCCCCGAATGGCGCGCGCATCGGCGAGCGGAATGACGCCCGTGCGGCCGAGCATGGTGACGTGCGCGATCGAGCCCACGAGATCTTCTCGCAGCAGCTGCTTGTCCAACGAGAGCGAGCTGGAAAAGGCCATCACTTCGGGCAACAGCCCAGGTCCACCAGAGGCTTCGGTCTTCGCAAGAGTCATGCTGCGCTTCCTTTTTTCCACAGAGAGGGGAGCTCGCGCTTCACGCGCAGCCTGGTGGGCGTGCTGACGTCAGCCATGGGTCACCAACGAGCCGATGCCTTGGTCGGTGAAGAACTCCGCGATGATCGAGTGCGGGGTGCGCGCGTCGATGACGTGCACACGCTCGACGCCGCCTTCCAACGCGGCGATGGCCCACTTCGCCTTGCGCGCGAGGTTCTTGTTGAAGACGCCCTTGTCGACCTTCTGCCGCAGCGTGGTGGTGTTGATCTGCCCGAGCAGCTCGTCGTTCTCCACGAACCCGGGGCCACCGACGAGGAACACCAGCTTCGAGGCCTTCGCGGTGCGGGCGATCTCGCTGGCCACCTGATCAGGCTCGAGCGGCAAGGTGCTGCCGTCGTCGAGGAAACCCACCGGCGAGACGACGGGCACGTAGTTGCGCTGAAGGAACATCTCCAACAGGTCGCTGTTGATGCTCACCACTTCGCCGGGCAGCCCTTCGCCCATGCGACGGCCCTTCATGAACGACGCGTCCATGCCCGAGAGCCCAATCGCCTGCACGCCGGTGCGGTTGAGCAGCGTGACCAACTCGGTGTTGGTCTGCCCGGAGACCATCATGTCCTTGCTGTGGGTATCGCCCCTCGAGGTGCCTTCGGGGCTCTCGCCATGCACCAGGATGGGCACCAGCCCCACCGCGCGCAGCAACTGCACGTCTTCGACGATCGACGCGCGCAGCGAGTCTTTGCCCATCGCCTGGCGGCCCAGCTTGATCACCACGCGTTTGTCGGCGAAGCGCGAGATGTACGTGAGCGCCTCCTTGACCAGGTTCACCTTGAACTTGGGCGAGTAGTTGGTGAGCCGGTCGTCTTTCGCCACGCTGCCGTCGGCCGTGGGCACGAGCAGCGAGGTGTAGTCGGCGTTGATCTTCACGTAGTCGTACGAGAGGTCGCAGCCCCAGCCGACCGAGGCCGCTTCGCCGCAGCGCAGATCGATCTCGACCAGCACTTCAGGCGAACGCATGCGCGCGCGCAGGTTCGGGTGACCCGAGGGGCCATCACCGGCCGTGGGCGTCAGCGTGGTGAGATCGAGGGTCGGTTTGCGGTCGTAGACCACGATGCCCTGCACGGTGACCTTCGCTTCACCGGGCGCCACGTCGTACTTCTGCGAGCCGCAGCGCGCGCCGACCGTGGACAGTATGCGGCCCCAGTTGGGGTCCGCTCCGAACACGGCGGCCTTCACCAGCGTGCTGCCCGCGACGCTGCGCGCGAGATCGGTCGCGATGGGCAGCGTGGGCGCGTTGATCACCCGAACCTCGAGCAGCTTGGTGGCGCCTTCGCCGTCTTTGGCCACCTCGCGGGCGAGCTCCACGCACAACGACTGGAGCTGCGTGGCGAAGAGCTCGTACTCCGCGTTCGCCTCGGTGATCTCCGGGTTGCCGAGCTGCCCATTGGCCAGCGCGATCACCGCGTCGTTGGTGCTCATGTCGTTGTCGACGGTGAGGTTGTTGAAGCTGCCTTCCATCGCGCCGATCAACGCCTGGTGCAGGAGCGCAGGCGTGATGGCGACGTCGGTGCAGATGATGGCGATGGTCGACGCGAGCTGCGGCGCGATCATGCCGCTGCCCTTGCAGATGGCCGTGATGCGCCCTTCCTTGCGGCCGATGCGCACCGCGCGGCTGGCGATCTTGATGATGGTGTCGGTGGTGCAGATGGCCTCGGCCGCCGATTCAGGGGCGGCTTTGAGCTGCGCCTTCAAACGAGGCAGGGCCTCGACCATCTTCGCCTTGGGCAGGCGCTGGCCGATGACCCCGGTCGACGCCATCAACACGGTCTGTGCCCCGACCTCGAGCACCTTGCCGGTGGCCGCGCACAGCTCGACGACGTCTTGCAGGCCTTCCGCCCCCGTGAGCGCGTTGGCGTTGCCGGAGTTGATCAACACCGCGCGCACGCCGCTCATCGGCAGCCGACGCAGGCAGTCTTCCACCGGGGCGGCCTTCGCCTTGTTGATGGTCAACGCGGCCGCGGCCGAGCACGGAGACTCGCTGACGACCAGCGCGAGATCCTTCTTGAACGGCTTGATGCCGGCATGAAGCCCGGCGAACAGGAACCCACGAGCGACTGGCATGTTGAAGAGACCTCTAGCTGATCAGCGCGGAAGTCTCCTCATGCCCGAGCATGAGGTTCATGTTCTGCACGGCCTGGCTCGCGGCGCCCTTGAGCAGGTTGTCGATGGCGCTCACGCTGACCACGTGGCTCTCGTCGGTCGACGCGCCGATGAGGCAGAACGGCGTCTTCGCCACGTCGGCGATGCGCACCGAGTCGGCAGAAGCAAGCAGCTTGACCATCGGCTCTGTGCCGAACGCGGCGGTGAAGGCGTCATCGACCTGCGCCTGGCTCACGCCGGTTTTTAGACGCGCCACCGCGGTGCTCAAGATGCCCCGCTTGATGGGCAGCAGATGCGGAGTGAAGACCAGCTTCACGCCGCCCAGGGTCTGCTCGATCTCCGGCACGTGCTGGTGCTTGAGCGTCTTGTAGGCGCGAAAATCGGAGTCGATCTCCATGAAGCCGTAGTCCTCGCTCGCCTTGCGGCCTGCACCGGAGACACCCGAGGCGGCGTTGATCACGATCGAGGTGGGATCGATGAGCCCGTTCTTCAGCAACGGCGCCAGGGAAAGCGCAGCAGCGGTGGCGTAGCAGCCCGGGTTCGAAACGAAGTTCACGCCGCGGATCTTCTCGCGAAAGAGCTCGGGCATTCCGTAGACGGCTTCTTTCACGAGCGCAGGGGAGGAGTGCTCGAACTCGTAGAAGTCAGGGTACTTCGTGAGGTCTTGAAGGCGGAAAGCGCCGGCGAGGTCGACCACGCGCACGCCTTGAGCGCGCAGCTTCGGGGCCAGCTCGAGCGAGGTCTGCGCAGGGGTGGCGAGGAACACCACGTCGCAGCCCTTCGCCGAAACGACGCCCTGCTCGTTGCTCACGTAGACGAGGTCGGAAGGCAGCGCGGTCTTCGAGGCGATGCTCTGCCCCACCCAGCGGTCTGAGGTGACGAAGGCGAGCTTCACGCCGCGGTGCGCGAGGAGCAGCCGGGTCAGCTCGATGCCGGAGTACCCGGACGCGCCGATGATGCCTGCGGTGTGATGCATGGAGGGCGCATGTAGATGCACCATCGATGCACTCGCAATGATCATTTCGGTGATCCGCGAGAAGAAATTTCAGTCGCCCGAGGTTCCTTCACAGGGATATTGGCGTGGAGGGCCTCTCGGGCCGGGGGACTTGGGAATTCAAGACGGTGGGCCACACCGTTCGCATCGAGCGGGTGGGCGGAAATGGGAATCGGGTTCCATCACCGGTCTCCCCGAGCCCAGTCGAGGGGGCACTTGCAGTGCGAAGGAGAGGCAATCCCTCGACTGCTCTCGGGATGAGCGGTG
>JAYVFP010000059.1:0-51679 GCA_043773025.1 Archangium sp. | reverse complement strand
GAAGATGGCCCGCACGCAGGTGATGATGCAGGCCGGTGTGTCCGTGCTCTCTCAGGCGAACCAGGCTCCCCAGATCGCCCTCAAGTTGCTCGGCCAGTGAAACTGACGGGCGGAGGAAGCCCAAGGATCACCAGCACCGCCGCGCAAGGCCACAGTTGAAGCAGCAGGCGATTGAGCAGCGTACCGTTCTCGGCAAACACACGGACCCGTTCGGGCCCGGCGAGGAGAGCCACCACGGTGAAGAGCACCAGCAGCACCAACATCACCCGCAGCGTCCGCACGGCCGGATCTTTCGAAGGCGTCAGCATCACCGCCAACGTCACCGCCCAGAAGACGCCCCAGGTGAAGACATCGGAGGCATGAAGGGCGAGCAACTCGACCAGGCGCGGGATCCAGTTCCATTGGGGAACGCCGAGGGCATGGTCGAACAACGGAACGCCGTGCGAGTGCACGAGCCAACGCCACGTCGCCATGG
Organism: Archangium sp.; assembly: GCA_043773025.1. GTDB lineage: Bacteria > Myxococcota > Myxococcia > Myxococcales > Myxococcaceae > Archangium_A. Next base: position 51,204 of record JAYVFP010000059.1, on the reverse strand, counting down.
TGATCAACGCGAGCAACGCAGGCAGGGCGAGCCGCCACGTGCGAAAGCCCTGAACGAGGAGAGCAGCAAAGGTGGCCGCGACGACCTGGGCAAGCCCCTCGTCTTTGAAGCCAGCCAGCACCACGGCGAGCACCGCCGCGAGCAGCGGAGGTCTTCCACCGGTCGTCCGCAGCAGCAAGCCCACGACGGCCAGGCCGAGCAGGCCAATGGGGAGATCGACGTACGTCGAACGTGCGTGGAGCCACACGAAGGGCGTACTGGCGAGCACGGCCAGGATGAGCAGGCGAGGCCGTTGAACCCAGAGCGTCTCGAGCGCGGTCGCAGCACACAGCAGCACCAGTAAACTCGCAGCGAGCACGTGCGTGGCAAGCGCGTCGTGACCCAGGCAGAGCCAACCGACCGCGGAAGGCCACAGGGGCGGATACCCCGCGGGGATGACGTGCTGCGCGGGATCGAGCGCGGCCTGAACCCCTTCGCCGAAACCGAGCGACTCGAAGCGCGCCTTGCCCAGCCAGACGAACTCGTCCCACCACGTCGGCACGAGCGGGCGAGCGAGCACCACCCCGAAGAGCCCCCACCACCCGCGGCCCAGGCGTGCGGGCGTGAAAGAGCCGCTCTGCGTCACCACCACCGCCAACCCGACGAGAATGCCCACGCCGGCCACCCCGAGCGAGCAGGCGTACACGACCGCGATGGCGAACCAGGCAGACGACGGTGATTGCAGGGCCGCGCCCCAACCGCAGCGGGTCGTCAACTGGCGGATCGCCGAGCCGAAAAGGTGAAAGAGCGCCAGGCCCACGATGGCCATCACGGCGAGGACCCGCAGATCACCCGCTGCGCTTCTTCGCGGCAGCCCTGGCCCAGTGGCCCGTTGCGCAGCTCTACTTTGATGGGCCCGACGGTGCGGTTGGGCAGCGCATACCGGCCCAGCGGGAAGAACAGATCGTCTTCCCTCACCACCCAGACCTGTGGTTGCGGCCAGGGCACCTGGGTCTGCATCGATTGGAGCGAGGTGGCGATCGAGGAAGTCAAAGCCCCCCTCTGCATGGGCGCATCACCCCGGAGCGCGACGACGTGAATGAAGCCGGGAACCGCGGCCAGGAGCAGCAACACCACCGTGAGCGCGGGGCGTTTGAGCATTCGCGCGACCACCAGCACGACGAACGCCAGAGCGAGCCAGAGATCACCATGCGGAAAGTGAGCCCGGGGTGCCGAAGTCACGGCGTTGGCCCCGTCGACCAGGATCGATTCAGACGTCGCCAAAGTGGGGATGGAGTCGAGGTCGGACACGGGGAGCCAGTGGCGTGGGCTGCGCGCTTATCGCATTCTACGGCTGTGAACCGCAGTCGAGCTGGGTGGGTGCTTCTTCTTCTGTCGATCGCGTGCGTCCCCCAGACCGCTTTCGTGGGACGGACTGAAGCCGACGTGCTGGTGATCGCACCCCACCCAGATGACGAAGTGCTCCTCGCCGCCGGCGTGATGGAGCGCGCAGTGCGTCAAGGCCGCCGGGTGTCGGTGATCATCGTGACCAACGGCGACTATTCCTGCGAGCGCGATGGCTACCTGCGTGAAGCCGAGAGCATCGCGGCCCTCGCGGTGCTGGGCGTCGACGAAACGAACGTGCACTTCCTCGGCTATCCCGATGGGGCGCTGGCGCAGTTGGGAGCCACCCCGCTTTCCACCCTCGAGCATCGCGATGCCACGGGGCAGTGCGTGGGCCGCACGGGGACCTATGCCGATCGCCGCGCGGGCAGACTCGATGAGCACACGGCGAGAACGGGCCAACCGGCTGACTGGACGGCTGATTCATTGACGGGGGATCTCGAGGCGCTCCTGGGCCGGCTCAAGCCCCAGGACGTGTACCTGCCTCACGGCATCGACGATCACCCGGATCACGCGATGACCTACGTGTTCTTTCGAAGAGCCCTCGACCGGCTCGACTGGGCTCCGACGGTGGTGCATCGCGGCGTGGTGCACGCGGGAGAATGTTGGCCCTCTGACTGCGCGAACTTCTTCACGCCCGGGCTCGCGACACCGCCGCTGCCAGGGGCGATGTCGGGGTACGAGCCCACTGAGCGGGTGCCGGTCGATCCGCTGATCAAGCTCGAGGCGATCAAGAAGTACACCTCGCAGTTGAGCCCCTGGCTGACCTCGTTCGCGCGGCGCGACGAGGTGTTCTTTCCCGAGCGCTACGTGCGTGCTGGCCAGCGGTGGGTGCGCGCGGGCGGCAAGCAGCGGGAAGACCAGGCGCACGCGAATCGTGAGGGCGAGTTCCTCGAGCTGACCCGGTGGACTGACGCCGGCTTCAAGGGCGTCGAAGTGAAGCGCCCCTGATGAAGGGTTGATCGAGACCGGCCCGGTCATCCCGAGCGAAGTCGGGGGATTACCTTTGCTCGCGCGGCAGGTGGCATCTCGACTGCGCTCGATGCGAACGGTGGTGGGCTGTTCCTCAGGAGCAGAGAACCAGCTTCGCCGGCGAATTCACCCCATCCGGTCATCCCGAGCGAAGTCGAGGGATTACCTTTGATCGCGCCTCAAGGTGGCCTCTCGACTGCGCTCGCAGGGTTGACCGAAATAAGGATCGCTCACCGTGCATCCCGAGCGGAGTCGAGGGATTACCTCGTCTTCGGGCGGTAAGTGCCCCCTCGACTGCGCTCGGGGAGACCGGTGATTGGAGTCATTTCTATTTTCGGCCAACCCGCTCGATGCGAACGGTGGTGGCTTCGGCTACTTCGCCGTCTTCATCGTCTCGATGAGCGTGGCCGTCACGGGGATCAACCGCGGCGTGACGCGGTACCGATCAGCGCGGGTCTTCAAGAACACCGAGTCTTCGTAGCTGCCGACCCGTTCACCCTTGCGATCGAGGGTGAACAGCTCGCTGACGCCGTTGATCCCCAGCACATACGACGCTGCCGCCCCGCCCGGCTTGAACCACGGGCTGGTCACCTGCCCACCCAACGTGTGCCACCGCGCCGCTTCTGGCAGCGCCTTCACCGACGGGTGCGCCTTCATCAACGACAGCAGCAACGTCGGCACGTCGTTCTGCGACAACGGCCCCTCATCGATGAGCCGCTGCGTCTCCTTCAACGCCGCCGCCAACACGCCGGGGTCCTTCACGCGCGCCATGAACGCCTTCGGGATCACGATCGCGAACGGAATCTGCGACTTCGCCGCGTCCGTCTCGGGGTCAGACTTGCCCCAGACGTACGAGTGACCGGTCGAGTGATCCGCCATCAGCATGACGATCGACCGCTCCGCGATGCCCAGCGTGTCCAATTGGGTGAAGAGGCGCTCCACCGCGGCATCGGTGTACGAGTAGGTGATGAGCCTCAAACGGTCATCCGCGTCGGCGCGATTGACCGCGGTCTTCAGCGCGAGATCGACCCGAGCCGAGACCGCCTCAGGCAAGTCACCGGGAGGCGCGAACGGCGAGTGATTCGACAACGACATGAGCAAGGAAAACTGCGGCCCCGACCCGAGCCCTTCCGCCACGCGCTTGACGCCCTCGTCGAACACCGCGAAGTCCGTCACGCCATCCCAGGTGCCCCTGGGCAGATCGGTGGGCAGCTCGACCTGCGTGACGACCAGCGAGTACCCGTGCTCTTTCAAGAACAGGTGCATGTCGTCGAAGGTGCCGTCGCTGCCGTAGAAGAACGAGTGCGCGAAGCCCGCCTCGCTCAAGACATCCGACGTGCAGCGCACCGGGAACGGGTGGAGATCGCGAATGAAGCTCAGGTTGTACGGCAGCGTGCCCAGGCCGCAGGTCATCGCGCCCAGGCAGTGCGCAGTGCGAACGCCGGCCTGGAACATCTTGCGGCTGGTGAGCACGCCTTCGCCGCCTTCGTAGAGCGCGTTGATGAACGGTGCGATCTCGCGCGGCGCGACGGCGTTGAGCGCGTGCACGTCATCTGCACGGAAGCCCTCGAGCGAGAGATGAAAGACAGCCACCGACGGATCACCCTCGACGAACAGCGCTTCACCCAGCTTCTCGAACGCCACCACCAACGCCCTGCCGCGCGGATCGCTGGTGGGTGGCTCGAGGGTGAAGTCGAGTGAACGTGAATGCGGGTGCGCTCGACCGGGCGTCGAAGGTGGCCACCCCAGCAACGCCGCGCCCTCGTTGATCGCCTTGCCGGGCAGCTCGGCGGTCATCACCAGGTCTCGCGGCGTGGCAGGGCCTTGATGGCGGAAGATGTCGAAGGTGCTCTCGACGAGCCCCGTCATCGGGTCGCCCAGCGCCGCCACGGTGAAGCGGTTCGCCGCGGACTGAAGCGTGACGGCCAGGATCAACACCGCCGCCGCGCCCGAGCCCAGGCCCAAGGTGACGCCGAGGGCCCACTTGTTCCACGGCCCCACTGCACCGGGAGGGCGGCGCCAAACCATCACGAAGACGATGAACGCGATGACACTGCCCACGGCCGCCGGGACCCAGATGCGCTCGTACCGAAGGAAGCCCAGCGTGCCTTCGAGGAACGACGCGTTCGTTCCGCCCTCGAGCAGATCGAACATGGTGGGAAACGAGCCGCGCTCCGACTTCACCTCTTGCGCGACGACGGTCAGCACCCACAACGCGAAGCCGAAGGGGAACGCCCAGATGACCGCGCCCAGCCGCTGCCACCGGGCGTTCCGCGTGAAGCGCAGGAGCGCGGGCACCAGCAGCGTCAGCAGGGCCACCAGCGGCGTGATGACCAGCACCACCGCCGACAGATCCATCAACGCGCCGGCCAGCGACTTCTCGAGCCGGGTCGAGAGCGCACCCCAGCCGTGGAGAGCGCCCGCCAGTCGCGCTGGAAAGGCGGCTACGAAAAGCAAGCCGACGACGGTCAGGCCGGACAAGAAGCCTCGCCGGACCCCGGCCGAGGGGGAAAGACTGGCGCGCTGGAACTCCACGAAATGCCGTATACCCTGCCCGCCGAATTTCACACTTCCCTGCGCGCCCGGAGGCGGGCATTCCTCTTTCGTTCCAGCCTTTGAAGTCCCTTCTCGCCCTCAGCCTTCTGCTTTCGACCAGCGCGGTTGCCGCGGCAGACGCCGGCGTCAACTGCGTCGAGGTCGAACAACGTCTGGCGGTCGCCCAGCGCACGCTGGCTGCCTGCAACGACACCACCCGGCGTGAGGCGACCGCGCGGGAACGTTGCCAGAGCGAGCTCGAGCAGACCGAAGAAAAGCTCGGCGTCTCGACCGCGAAGGTCGAGGCCTGCGTCGCCCAGAAAGAACAGCTCTGCCAGGACGTGGCGGCGCAAGCGGCGTCCATGCTCCAGGGCACCCTGCGCAACGCCTTCGCCTGCGTACCTGCCCAGACAGAGGCGCAGCTCCAGGCCCTGCTGAGCGGCTGGTTCTCGGTTTCCCGCGGCCTCGCGCAGCTCGACGAGTACGCGACCGGTTCTTCCGACACCCTGCCGCGCGCGCTGGGTACCTCTGAACCCGAGCGTCACCTCGGCCGAGTGCTCGGCTCACGCACCGGTACGCCGTTGTGGAATCGGCGCATTCTGGTGGAGGCCTTCAAGCTCACGGCGCCGAACACCTGGTCGCGGCTCAAGGGCCAGGGCGCGGTGGCGCTCGATGCGTTCTTCGATTCACACGGTCCCCTGCCTGAAGCGTTCATGGCCGAAGCGAACGGCGATCATCCCGAGCCTGCGGGCCCGGCCGGCACCCCGCTGTCTGCCGCGCTCAAGCTGACCCTCACGTATCTGCAACTGGCCAACTGTGAGGCGCGCAGCAACTCGTCGGAGTGCGGCCGCGCTCGCCAACTGGTCGAGCTGCTCGACAACACGGGGCCGCTGATCATTCGCCGACGCATCGATGAGATGTGGGCCACGCCCTGTGACGCGCTGAGCGCCGACACGGTACGCGCGTGGTTGCAGGACTTCCCCGTGAGCCGGAAAGAGAAGGGCCTCACCACGCTGGCCGAGCTCTCGGCGGCGGCGCGCTCCAAGCTGCACCGCTGCTTCCTCGCCGACACCGCGGGCGATCCCTCGTACCGCGCGTGGGTCGCCTCACGATTGCCGCAGCCCTCGACGCTCGATGCACGCGCGCTCCCGCTGGTAGATGACTTCGCGAAGTTCATTCGAGATGGCGATGGCGTGGATCGGTGTGGCCGTGCCGTACGCGCGATGCAGCAACTGAACAACGAAGGCTGCTCGGTGGAGCGGCCCGAGATGCTCGCCACCATCGCGAACTGGGCGCATGAGATTTCGCGCGTCGAGCCCGCGCCGCAGTGGCAGACCTGTCAACGCATCGCGACCATGATGTGGAGCGGCCAGGCCCTCCACATTCCCGAGTCACCGGCCGAGCAGGTGCGCATCGACGACGAGAGCGAGAGCCCGGTCACCAAGCTGCGCACCGCGTGTGATGAGCGGCAGGGCACCAGCACCCGGTTCGAGAGTTCCCTTCTCGTGCTGGCCGCCATCGCGAAGGATGTCGGCGAGCCGGTGAGCGCTTCGCCCTGGCGGCTCGATCCATCGGGCACGAAGCCACTCGAGAAGGCCCGCCTCGATGGCGCCGAGCCCTACACCTCGTGGGTGCGCCACTTCATCAGCCAGGAGCCGCCCTGCGAGGCGCTCGGGTTGAGCAAGGCCCGCTGCGAGGTCTGCAGGGGCGTCGAGTTGGGTACCCGCTACGACTGCGACATCAACGCTGAGCTGGCCGATTCCTGGAACCGGCACAAGCGCCTGACCGTCGGCGGTGCGCTCGCGGCGGTGGGGTTGACGATCGCCCTGCTGTGGTTCCTGCGCGTGCGGCGGGCGCGGCGCACCTTCGCAGGCCCGATGCGCACGATTCGGGACAGCCTCGAGGGCCTGGGCCTCAAGGTGACTGCGGATGCGTGGCGGTTGTTATTGCCCGAGCGTTTCGACCTGCTGGCGCTCGAGCTGCCCAAGACGCCCGCGTGGGACCGCTGGGGTACCAACGCCGTCGCCGTGCTTTCCGCGACACCCAATGCCCTGCGCGAGGCCGACGTGAATCACGCAGCCGCGGTGGCGCTGCGCGAGAACGTGCGTGTGGTGTTTCTGCTTCACCCCGACGCGGCCGTGCCGGATCTCGGAGCGGTGCGCGCCACGCTCGACTGGGCGGCTCGGGGTGGAACCCGTGCGGTGCAGGTGTTGCCGCTCGCGCTTTCCCGCCTGGCGTGGGCCACGCGTGATGAAGACCTGCTCGATCTCGTCGAAGAGACCACGCTGCGTGGCAACCCCTTCGAGGTCCGCGGGCCGGTGCGCAGCTCGAGCCAGTTCTGGAACCGTGAACGCCTGGTGGCTGGCTTGCTGACCGAGTCGCGCGCAGGTCATTGGGTGGTGGTCACGGGTCTTCGCCGTTTCGGTAAGTCGTCGCTCGCGCTCGAGGTCGCGCGCCGCACCACGGGGCCTTCGGCGTACGTGGATCTCGCGGGCTTCCATCACGAGGTCTCGTACGGCGAGACGCCTGCGGTCGCGGTCGAGGCGATCTTGCGCACGCTGGTCACGCGGCTGGCCGACTCGGCTGCCGCGCGCTTCCCTGCCGCGACGGTTCCCCCGATGCCCTCGGGTGCGCTCGATGCGCCTGCGCTCGCGACGTGGCTGCGGGGGCTCGCGACGGCGTGCGGCACGTCGAGCGGTACACCACCCCCGCCGATGATGCTGGTGCTGGATGAAGTCGAGCAGCTGCTTTCTGCGCCGCCCGAGAAGTTGGGCCGTGCGCTGGAGGTGTTGGCGACGCTGCTGGGCCGCCTGCGCAGCGCGTTCTCCGAGCCGACCTCTCCGCACTCGGGCAGCACGGCGAGCGTGGTGCTGTGCGCTGCACTGCACCCGCTGCTCTGGGCGCCGCTGTCGACGCTCGGTGGCCAGTCGTTGATGGGCTCGTTCCCCTCGATCTGCGTACCGGCGCTCGATGACGACGCTGCGTTCTCCATGATGCGAGGCCTCGGCTCGCGTCAGGGCATTCGGTTCGAAGACGACGCACTGGGTGCGTTGGTGAAGGCCTCTCACGGCGTGCCGCTGCTGCTGCGCCGGCTGGGCACTTCGGTGCTCGAGCTCTACGACGCCGATCGCGCGCGCCAGGGGTCTTTGGGTGCCGTGCGCATTGGTATCGAAGGCGCGCTCGAGGCGATTCGCCGCGAAGAGGCCCCGGGGTCTCCCCTGCGCGTTTGGGTAGAGTCAGAAATCGCCCAGGCTGACAGCTCTGCGGGCGTGTTGCTCCGCGCACTTGCAGATGGAAACAGGGTGCCGGTCGCTTCGCTGCAGCGGTTGGTAGAGACTCAAGTGATGGAGCGCTTCACCGTCACCGGCCTCACCGCCCACCTCGCCCCCGCTGAGCTCAAACGCCGCGCGCAGGAAGCGGCCAGCGTGATGGTGCGGCTGCTGGCCGAGTCGCGACTGCTCGAAGCGCACGGCGACATGACCTCGCCCGAGGCGTACTCGTTGCCCGACGGCGTGCTGCGCCGCATCTTGAAGGCGCCCCCGAGGGCTGACAAGTGAGCGTCCGCCTCCGCAGGTTCGGCGGTCAGCTCGCTGGGGCCGCGCCCCTCTTCGGAGCGGTCATCTCGCTCGTCTGGCTCGGCTGGTCGTACGAGGTCCCCGACAACGCCTCTCGAATCATCGCGGTCACCTCGCACCCGTTCGGAGCGATCGCCGTCATCCAGGCGGTCTACACGGCGCTCTTGAGCCTCTTGTGGATGCGCTACCGGGTCTTCCGCGCGCCCGCTGGCGCCCAGTGGCCGAAGGTTACCGTCGTCATCCCCGCCTTCAACGAAGGCCCGATGGTCGGCCAGTCGATCCGCTCGGTCGCAGCCTGCGCGTACCCGAAAGACAAACTCGAAGTGATCGTGGTCGACGACGGGTCGCGCGACGACACCTTCTTCTACATGCAGCACCTGCGTCGTGAGTTCCCAGACCTCGTGCGCCTGGTGCGCTTCGTCGGCAATCGCGGCAAACGTTCGGCGCTGGTCTCAGGTTTTCGCGCGGCGACGGGTTCGATCGTCATCACCATCGACAGTGACAGTGAGATCAACCCGAACACCATTCACGAGATGGTGGCGCCCTTTCTGGCCGATGAGCAGATCGGCGGCGTGGCAGGCCGCGTGTCGGTGCTCAACAAAGACACCGCGATCAGCCGCATGCTCGAGGTGCAGTTCGCGCTCGCCTTCGACTACGGCCGCGCAGCGCAGTCGGTCTACCGCGCGGTGGCCTGCTGCCCCGGTGCGCTGTCGGCCTTCCGCAAAGACATCATTCTGCCCTTCATGGATGAGTGGGAAAACCAGCGCTTCCTGGGGCGGCCGGTGAACCACGGCGAAGATCAGGCGCTGACGAACATCGTGCTGAGGCAGGGCTTCGACACGGTCTACCAGCGCACGGCGATCGTGCACACGCTGGTGCCGACGAACTACCAGCAGCTCTCCCGCATGTTCCTCCGTTGGGATCGCAGCTACATCGTCGAGGGCTTCTCGTTCGCGCGCTTCATGTTCACGCGCTACCGAAAGAACAACCGCCTGCTGCCGATCGTCACGTTCTTCGTCTCGAACCTGCGCTTCGTGCTGGTCGCGGTCGCGGTGATGGAGCTGCCTCGCCTGTTCGATGCCAACCTCGACGGAGTCGGCCGCGCGCTCGTCGCCATGTCGCTGGGCGCGGTGTTCTCAGCCGCCTATTACCTCCGCTTCGAGCGCAGCTTCCGCTGGGTCTACGGGGTGCTCTATGCGGCGTTCTCGGTGGTGATGCTGCAGTGGATTCTGCCGTGGGCGCTGGTCACCGTGCGCGATGAGCGCTGGGGCACGCGCTGACGCGGACGGGGTCAGTCCGCCACCGTTCGCATCGAGAGGGTCGGCGGAAATGGGAATCGGGTTCCATCACCGGTCTCCCCAATGTCGTCACAAGTGCCTGTAAACGCTCAGCTTCAAGAAGCACACATTTGCGCACAACTCTGTGACGCGCCAATACGACAATGTGACGTTGACTCACCCGCACAGCCTTCCAGGATCAGCCCATGCCCTTGCGAATCTCTGACAGCCGCATCCGCTCCTTCACTGAGACCCTCCAGCGCTCGGCGGCCCCGAAGATCACCGACGCGAACGTACTCGACGTGCTCGCAGCGGTCGGCGACGGCTCGCACGCCAGCAGCGACAAGGTCAAGACGCAGCTCACCCGCCCCGGCATCACGCGCAAGGAGCAGTTCGAGCTGGCCGCCAAGGGCCTGACCACCAGCGAGAAGAGCGATCTCGGCCAGCTGCTCACCAAGTCGGGCTTTGCGATGGATCCCGGCGCGAAGAACTTCCTCGAGGCGCTCACCGGCAAGGCCCCGCTCCTCGAGACGTTCGGCCCGCTCACCATCACCGGCGATCAGAAGAACGGCATCGCGGGCATCGCCAAGGCCGGCGAGACGATCGAAGCCATCAACCTCTCAGCCGCGCCCGCCGGTCGCCTGCACCTGACCGACACGATGGTCATCGGCACCGCCGACGCGAGCGGCAAGTTCCTCGGCACCATGCCTGACGTGCGCGAAGGCGACATGATCCGCATGCGCACCCGCGCCGCCGACGGCTCGACCAGCGATTGGCTCACCATCCAGGCCAGGGGCGTCGAGACGAAAGACACCCGCAACGCGATCGTCAACCTCGAGCGCATGGATCTCGCGGCGGGCACCGACGGCATCACCGTCACCCACAACACCGGCCGCCCGCTCACCGAGCCCGGCGCGACGCTGCAGTTCACCAACGTGCGCACCGGCGAGAAGACGCAGGTCAAGGCCACCGAGAACGGCTCCATTCCTGCGGGCCTCAAGTTGAAGGGCCAGGCTGGCGACGAGTTCAAGGTTGCGGGCAGCGACGGCACCAACAACCTCGACTTCGCCACCGTCGCAGGTTCACTGAAGGTTCCGGGCGGAACCACTGGCGGCAACCGCGTCGACCTGCCGGATCCGAAGATGCACAAAGACGAGATGAACGTGGACGGTACGCCCAAGTTCAAGCTCGAGCGCTTCACGGGCCCGCTCTTCATCGACGAGCCGAAGGCCGACGACGTGCGCCAGGGCGCGATCGGCAACTGCTACTTCCCCGCTGCGATGGCCGCGGTGGCTGCGACGCGCCCCGACATCATCAAGAACATGATCAAGGACAACGGCGACGGCACGTACACCGTGAAGTTCACCCCCAGCAGCAGCTACGGCGCGGCGAGCCGCCCGGTGGAGATCAAAGTCGACGGCGATCTCTACGCGCGCAGCTACGGCGGCCCGATCTACGGCGGCAGCCTCGGCGGCTCGACGGCGCCCGACAAGATGGAGCTCTGGTACCCGCTCATCGAGAAGGCCTACGCCCAGTGGAAGGGCAGCTACGACACCATCGGCAACGGCGGCGTCGCCGGCACGGTGATGTCTGAGGTGATGGGCAAGGGCTACCAGTACGAGAACATCACGGCGGCCAACAAAGATCGCATCTACGAGCTGATCAAGACGGCCGCCGCGAACAAGCAGCCGATGGCCGCGGGCACCTACGGTAAGGACGAAGCGGCCCGGTACACGAACACCGGCGTCTACGCGAACCACGCGTACTCGGTGCTCGGCGTCGACGAAGAGAACGGCACCAAGTACGTGAAGGTCCGCAATCCGTGGGGCCAGTCGGAGCACGGCAGCGACGGCAAGAACGACGGCTTCTTCCGCGTCGAGCTGAGCAAGTTCGCCGAGCTGTACCGCGCGGTTCACATCATCAACCCCTGAGCACACTCCATGGCCAAGCCTCCTGAAATGATCGACGAAGTGCTTCCCGGTGCAGATGCCGCGGTGCTCGCTGAAGTGAGCCGCGTCATCACCCAGGATCCGCAGCAGCCGGCCGGCGGTGATCCGAACGCCACCAGCACGCCCCACCAGGCCGCGCGCCAGGTGGTTGAGCTGAAGGTCACCAAGGTGCTCTTCGGGTCACTCGCCCAGGTGGGAGCGACCATGCAGGTCACCAAGCCTGCAGGTGCCTATGCACTGAGCGCCGGCAACAAGGGGCCGTTCGTCCTGAGCGGGAAAAATGGAGTGGAGATTCTGGGTCGGTTCGGGCCGGACACCTGGCCTGAAGCGCTCGTCGTCTCGGCGGCGAGCCGGCTCGGCAAGAGCTGATCTCGACCGTCTTGCGTGGACGAACGCGCAGCGAATCATCGCGTCGCAGCCGGTGCACTCGGCCCTGCACGCCAGGCGACCCAGACCGGCATCCCATCGGGCGCACGGAGCTTCAACGACTCATCACCACGGCGTACTTCGATCGCGATGATCGACTCGACCCCGTCGTGTTTCACCCGCGAGCCCGTCACCGCGATGCGATCGTCCATCGCCAGGTGAAGCTCTTGATTGTCGAGGAACCACGAAGGCCCGAGGTTGACGTTCACCTCGCCCTGCTTCGTGCGCACGAGCGCGTGCACGCTGGTCAACCGGATCTTGGCCGACGGCACCTGGTAGATGCGCACGATGGTCCCCTCGATGGACGCCACGTGCGCGGGGTTGAACAGCACCAGGTACTCCGCCCCCGGCTTGCCCGGCGGCTTCAAGGCGGGTGGCGCAGCAAAAGCCACGGAGAGCGGCAGCACCACAACCAGGAGACCTCTCATCAGATCGCGCGTCATGCGTGACTGCACGTGCATCGGCTCTGCCATCCGACATGGCCGGCAGCACGCGCAGGAACTGCGTCACACGCGCGAAAGTTACCGGCCTGCCTCTTCACGTTTGTGCGGCTGAAGAATGCCGACCGCGACGCCGACCGGATCAGCGAACATCGCGTACGCGCCGACCGAAGGGATGTCGGTGGGTGGCACGAGGATCTTCCCGCCCAGCTCCACCACGTTGTTCAGCGTCGCCTTGAGGTTGCTCACTTCGAAGTACGTGTTGAGCCCTGCCATGGGCGCTGCGCGAGGCGCGCTGGTGAGCGCTCCGTTCGGATCTGCCCCTGTGTCGATGATGGTGTAGCCGGGGAAGGCTTTGTCGTCGAAGCGCCAGTCGAAGATCTTTCGGTAGAAGGCGCGCGCCTTGTCAGCGTCGGGGACGACGAACTCCCAGTGAATGATCGGGTTGCCCATTTGAGTGTGCTCTCCTCGTGTCGGGGAATGCGCACCGTTTGCAACCACCGGGCCTCTCGCACCTTGTCCGCCAGGGCGAGGAGAGCGGTGACTGGCTCTTCACTGCGGCCCCATCAACTTCTTGCGCGCGGGTGATTGCGGTAGGCCGGCGAGCAGACCCCGCAGGGGGATCGACTCCACCTTCTCTTCACGCACGCCATCAGCCGCGAGGATCTGATTGGCGGCCATCACGCCGCTGGAAAACGCGCCCTCCATCAACATCGCGGGGAACGGCAACTTCACCCAGTCGCCTGCGCAGTAAAGACCATCGACGCCCGTGACCGTGCCGGGGCGGTGAGCGTTCATGCCCAGGTGCGATGCGTTGAAGTCGCGGCGCAATTGAAAGTGCTCATGCCGCACCTTTGCGGTCATGAGCTCAGGCAGAAACTTCACCATGTCTTCCTGCAGCTGCTCCCGCACCTCGGTCTGCGTGAGGCCATCGGGCACCGCGTAGCAGTGCAGCTCGACCACCGAGCCGCCGTTCTCACGCACCCACGCCGCCGACTCGGCCTCGGTGCGATCGTAAAAGGTGATCGCATCGAGGATGCGATAGCGGTCGGTGATCACGAACACCGGCAACGTCGCGCGCGCGGCGATATCGAGCCACAACCGCAGCACCGCGTACCGCTGCCCCGGCCTGAGCGCGAGCAGGCGCGGATCGAGCCCGTCGAGCCCTTTGGCGGCTTCCAGCACCGAGCGCACCCCCACCACGTCGGTGGCCAGCACCACCTTGTCGAAACGTTCGCCGTTCACCACGAAGCCCGCGCCTTCACGCTCCAGCGACTTCACCGGGGTCGAGAGCCGCAGCGCCACGCCGTTCTTCTCGAAGTGTTCGCGGATGGGCCTGAGCAACGAGGCTTCGTAGTCCTCGACCGGGTGGTCGTAGACGAGCCCTCCGTCGTGCCCCAGGTAATAGGAATGAAAGCCCTTCACCAGCTCGGCCATGGAGAGCTTCTCTTCGTCGGCGAAGAAGGCGCGCGCGAAGGTGTTGAAGGCCATCTTCAAACGAGGCGGCAACTTCGCGCGGCGATCGAACTCAGCGAACGACATGCCGTCGAGCTGAGCGAACGTCTTCACCTCGTCGTACTCCAGGAAGACGCCCATCAGGTCGCGCGTGGGGGCGGCCATCACCTCACCCACCTGGTACACGCCCTGCTTCGCGAGCGAGAGCAGGTTGAGCACCGGCGTGTTCTCGAGTTCACCGAAGGTCAGCTCACTGCCGCCCGGCAGGAGAATCCGGTAGTCGGAGATCGGCTTGAACTTCTGCCGCAGCCCCAGCGCGAGGAGAAAGCGGTTCAAGTTGTAATAGTGCCGGAAGAACGCATGGTACCCGTGGCTGACCCACTCGGTCTTGCCGGGTGAGAGCTCCACCTTCCACGAGCCCAGCTTGCCGCCTAAGTACGAGTTCGCCTCGAAGAGCGTGACCCCGTACCCGCGCGTGCCCAGCGTGGACGCAGCGGCGATACCGGCAAGACCGCCACCGATCACGGCCACCTTCCGCGGCTGCGCTGGACGAAGCGGGGCCGAGGCGTCGACCCTGTTGACTGTGAATCGATAGGGCCCCAGCCGCCAGCGAATGAGGGCGCGAACGAGCGGACGGCGTGCCAACACCAGGCCCAACCCGAAGAACAGCAGACTGAACCAGGCCATCAGGGCACGACCAGGGAAGTCAGCAGGGCGAAGACCTGATCGATCTCTGCAGGCGTGAGGGCACCCGTCTTCGAGAACAACACCTTTTCTCCCGTCGAATCGATCACCAACACGTTCGACCCCGTCGCGCTCAGGTTCCAGGGCTTGTTCGACAGGCTCCCCGTCCAGTCCACATAGACCGGGACGCCCGACTTCCTCTCGGCATCCTTCACCGCCGCGACCACGAAATTCTTCGCAGGAAACCAGTCGAAGGCCCGGACGTTGGCGATGGCGACCACCGAGACCGCGTCCAACAGCCCTTTTTCCCTACCCTTCTTGAAGAGTTCGTCCTTCAGCGGCTGGTTCTGAAACGTCGCGTCTTTGTCTTCGTAAAACATCACCGTGGGTTTTCCCCACAACTGGGTCATCCAGACCGACTGGCCCTTCGTGTTGGATATCCGGGCGTCCATTGGCTGCCCCCCTACGGCTGCGGCGCTCACCGTCAACGCGACTCCGATCCACTTCGCTTTGACAATCCCCATACGGACATTATACAAAGCATGTACAACCCTCGCAACGGTTCCGATTCACCTGAGGCCACGCCGATGACCCAGCTCGCTGCTTTTGAGAACGCCGGTGTCTCCGCGCTCGCCCGATTTCAGGTGGATCTCGAGGAAGGTCTGGAAGGCTGGGTCGAGGCGGACGACGAGCGAGGCCTCGACCCGCTCTGGCAGCAGTCGCGGCAATTCGTGCGTGAGTACACCCTGCGCCCGGCCAAGCGGGTGCGCCCCACGCTGCTCGCGCTCGGTTGGATGTTGGCGCGTGGTCACTCGGACTGGTCGGCCGTTCCCCGCGAGGTGGTGCAGTTCGGCGCCGGGCTCGAGCTGCTGCACACCTTCATGCTGATCCACGACGACGTGGCTGATCGGGCGCAGTCTCGCCGCGGCGGTGCATCGTTGCACAAGCTGCTCGGCTCAGGGCGCCTGGGGGAAGACCTCGCGGTCGTCTCGGGAGACCATCTCTATGCGCGCGCGATGGAGGCGATGTTCACCGCGCCCTCCCCTCACGCCACCGCTGCCGCCCGCTACATGCTCGAGGTCTGCCGCCACACCGCCGCGGGCCAGCACCTCGATCTGGTGCTCACCATGGCGCCGCTCGCCGAGGTGACGCTCTTCCGCACGCTCAAGGTCGCTGACCTCAAGACGGCTCGCTACGGCTTCGTAGCCCCGCTCGCCTGTGGCGCGATGCTGGGCGGCGCCGATCGCAGCCTGATGGAAACGCTGCGCCGGGTGGGCCGGCACGCAGGGCTCGCGTACCAGCTGCGCGACGATCTGATCGGCTTGTGCGGTGACGACGCGCTCGCGGGAAAAGCAGGCGGCGCTGACTACCTCGAGGGCAAACGGACCTTCCCGGTGATCGCCGCGTGGACGCGCGCCGACGCGGCCGGGCGTGCACACCTCGAGGGCCTCTGGAACGAGCCCCACCCGACCCTCCTCGAGGCGGCACGCACAGCGGTGGGGCGTTGGGGCGGCATTTCCTCGACGCAACGCGTGCTCGAAGTACGCACCCGCGCCGCCCGCAAGGCGCTCGAAGCGTTGGGCACGTCACCGGCGGCCGCCTTTCTCGACGCCATGCTCAGTGGCTTCACCCGGAGAGCAGCATGAGCGGCAAACGAGCCATCGTGATCGGCGCCGGTGTCGGCGGCCTGACCGCGGCCATGAAGCTCGCGCACGCCGGGCTCGAGGTGGAGCTCTACGAGAAGCAGCCCGGCCCCGGTGGCCGCTGTGGCCGGGTTGAGTTCGACGGCTTCCGCTTCGACCTGGGCCCCACGATTCTCTTGATGCCTCACGTGCTCGAAGCGACCTTCGCTTCGGTGGGCTGCCGCATGAGCGATGTGCTCGAGATGCAACGCTGCGATCCCCACTACCGCGTGCACTACCGCGACGGCTCGCGCTTCACGCTGTGGACTGACCCGAGGAAAATGAAGGCCGAGCTGGAGCGCATCGAGCCCGGCAGCCACGCCCGCTACGAGCAGTTCCTCGCGCACGGCAAGAAGCAGCACGACACCGCCTTCGAGCGCTTCGTCACCAAACACTTCCCCACCCTGGGGTCCTTCCTCACGCCGCGAAACCTTCCTGAGATATTGCGCGTCGGGGCGCTCAAGAAGTTGTGGAAGCACGTCGCGAGCTACTTCAAAGACGAGCGGCTGCTGCAGGCGCTGAGCTTTCAGACGATGTACCTGGGCATCTCGCCATGGGAGGCGCCCGCCGTCTTCTCGCTGCTCCCGTACACCGAAGCGACGCACGGAATCTGGTTCCCCAAAGGCGGGCTCTACGCCGTGCCACTCGCGCTCGAGACGGTGTGCCTCGAGAAGGGCGTGCGACTGCACTACAGCCAGAGCATCAAGCGCGTGGTGGTCGAAGACGGCGTCGCGGTCGGCGTCGAGCTGGAAGACGGCAGCGTTCGGAAGGCCGACATCGTGCTGTCGAACGCCGACTACGCGTACGGGGTCAAGCACCTGCTTCCCGAGACGCTCGCCGCGAAGCGTTCGGCCAGCGTGGAAAAGAAGCGGTTCACCTCGTCGGGGCTGATGCTCTACCTGGGCCT
This sequence comes from Archangium sp., assembly GCA_043773025.1. Taxonomy (GTDB): domain Bacteria; phylum Myxococcota; class Myxococcia; order Myxococcales; family Myxococcaceae; genus Archangium_A. The sequence continues at coordinate 33,919 of JAYVFP010000059.1, read as the reverse complement.
CAAGAAGAAGATCGACCCGCTGCTGCACCACAACGTCTTCTTTGGCCGCGACTTCGAAGGCAGCTTCGACGACATCTTCGTTCGCAAGCAGGTGCCGGCTGACGTGAGCTTCTACGTCAACGCGCCCGCACACACGGGCGAGGGCTTCGCGCCCGAAGGTAAAGACGCGCTCTACGTGCTGGTGCCGGTGCCGCATCAAAACCCCAACGTCGATTGGAAGCTCGAAGGCCCGCGTGTGCGCGCCCAGGTGCTCAAGCGCCTCGAGGAAGAGGGCTACGGCGACCTCGAGCCGCTCATCGAAGCCGAGAAGATGATTACGCCCGACGACTGGGAAACCGAGCTCAACCTCGCCCGCGGCTCGAACTTCGGGCTCGCTCAGAACTTCTGGCAAATAGGTCCCTTTCGGCCGCAGGTGACGGACCCCGACGTGAAGAACCTGTTCTGGTGCGGCGCTTCGATTCAGCCGGGCACCGGTGTGCCGACGGTGATGTTGAGCGCGGGCTTCGCGGTCGATGCGATCCTCGCGCAGCTTGCACCGTTCACCCCGAGCGCAGTCGAGGGGTCAATTGCGGCGCGAGACAGAGGTGCTCCCCCGACTGCTCTCGGGAGGACCGGGTCATGAACCAGACTGACGCGGGCTATCTCTCTGCGCGCGCCGTCACCCGGCACCACGCCAAGAGCTTCTACTTTTCTTCCATCGCGTTGTTCGGGGCCCGCCGTCGCGGTGCCTTCGCGCTCTACGCGTTCTGCCGCCGCCTGGATGATCTCGTCGATCAACCCGGCACCGAGCCCGCCGCGCTGCCCGGCCTGCTCGAAAGAGCGCGCGAGCTGGTGAACGGCCTGTTCACCCTCGGTGAGGTCAAGGCGCTGCACCCCTGGCCTGAGACTGAGCTGCACGCGTTCCTCGACACCATCGAGCGCTACGGCATTCGTCAGCAGCCGTTCCTCGATCTGATCGACGGCATGCAGATGGATCTCACCATCGATCGATACGCCACCTGGGCCGACCTCGATCTGTACTGCTACCGCGTCGCAGGCACGGTGGGCTTGATGATGGCGCCGCTGCTCGGCACCACCCACACCGTCGCGCTCAACCACGCTGCCGATCTCGGCCGGGCGATGCAGCTGACCAACATCCTGCGCGACGTGAAGGAAGACCTCGGCCGTGGCCGCATCTACCTGCCCCAGGAAGACCTCAAAAACTTCGACGTCTCGGAAGCTGACCTCGAGGCGGGGGTACTGAACGATCAAATGCGCGGCCTGCTCGCGTTGCAGATTTCCCGGGCGCGTACGCTCTACGCCTCGGCGCAGCAGGGCGTGCCGTACTTGAGCGGGCTCGGCTCGCAGCGCGTGGTGCGCCTGATGGGTGAGATCTACGGCGGCATCCTCGACGTCATCGAAGAGCGCGACCTCGACGTGTTCACCGCCCGCGCCTCGCTGCCCACCTCGGGCAAGCTGCTCAAGCTGGCCAAGGTGCTCCTCACACCCAACCCCCGTCAGTTGCGCCTGACCGCAGAGACCGCAGCATGAGTCGCCGCATCGCCATCATCGGGGCAGGCCTGGGCGGGATGACCGCGGCAGCCGAGCTCGCACACGCGGGTCACAAGGTCACCCTCTTCGAACAGTCACCCACGCTGGGCGGCAAGGCGCAGGTCGTCTCGCGAAACGGCGTCTCACTCGATACGGGCCCCACGTTGCTTACGCTGCCGGCAGTGGTGCGCGAGAGCTTCGTGCGGTTCGGCGCCGAAGACCTGCTGCCGCGCTTCATCCCCCTCACGCATCAGGCGCGTTACCAGTGGGGCGATGGCCGCATCTTCGATTGTTTCGAAGATTTCGAGCGCACCGTCGACGCGGCACCCACCGAAGCGAAGGGCCTGCGTTCGTTCTACGCCGAAGCCGCTGCCATTCACCACGCCGCGGGTGAGCCGTATCTCGAAGCGCCGTTCGATGGCCTGCCGCAGTTTCTCGGGCGCGTCGCCAAACGTGGCCTCAAGTCGATGGTGAGCGGCCTCAAGCTGTCCACGCTCGATGGCCTGGCGCGCAAACACTTCCGGGCGTCCCCGCAGCTGCAGCAATTCGTCGGTCGCTTCGCCACGTATGCGGGCGCCTCGCCCTACCAGGCGAGCGCGGCGTTCGCGTTGATCCCCCACCTCGAGAAGCAGTTCGGCGTGCATCACGTCGAAGGCGGCATGGTCGCGTTGGTCGCTGCGATGTGCAGCGCGCTCACCCGGCAGGGCGTCGAGATTCAGCTCGGCGTGAAGGCTCGCTGGGAAGAAGGTCCGTATGGCCTGCGTGCAGGCCGCCCAGGTGATGAGCAGCCCTTCGACGCGGTGATCGTCAACGCAGATCCGCTCGCTGATCGCCCGCTGGGAACCGAGCCGCTCGCGCTCTCAGGCTACGTGCTGCTGCTGGAGATCAATCGAAGGCTGACCCTGCCCCACCACTTCATCGCGTTCGGTGACGACTACGTGCGTGAGTTCTCTGAGCTCTTCGGCGGCAAGATCCCGAGCGACCCGACGGTGTACTTCTGCCACCCGGCCGCGAGCGACCCCACAGTCGCCCCCGCGGGCAAGAGCGGACTCTTTGCGATGGTGAACGCGCCTGCGCTCGCCCGCCCCGACGACGCAGCGAACTGGGCTGCCCAAGCCGGGGTGTTGAAGGCCCGATGCCTCGCGGTGCTCAAGCGCGCGTGCCCCGAAGTGCAACCCGAAGACATCACCGTGCTCGGCGAACGCACGCCTGTCGATCTCGCCGCGCGGGGCGCACCAGGCGGTTCGATCTACGGCTTTCTGCCGCACGGTAGGTTCGGCCCTTTCCGTCGGCCCCGCATTCGTTCGCGGGTTCCTGGCGTCTTCTACGCAGGCGGCGGCACGCACCCCGGCGGCGGTGTGCCGCTGGTGATGCTCTCAGGCCGCTTCGCCGCAGAGCTCGCGCTCGAACATCTCGGGGCTGGCGCATGAGTCACTTCGCGCTGCCCAGCGTCCCAGGCTCGTACCGGTGGTACTACGTCGACCTCACCGCCGGCGACTTCACCGCGGTCGTCATCTTCATGATCGGCTCGCTCTTCTCACCGCGCTACTCGAGCGCGCTGCGGAAGGGCGCCAGTCCCCGCCAACACGCCGCGGTGAACTTCGCGCTCTATGAGAAGGGCGTGCGCCGGCAGTGGGTGCTCTCTGAGTACCAGGACGTCGCGGCCGAGGGGCAGACGCTGAAGATCGGCAACTCCACGCTGCACGCACGCGCCGATGGCAGCCTCGTCGTAGAGGTGATCGACACCACGGCCATTTGGGGCAAGGCGGTCGAAGCGCAGCTCGAGCTGACGCCCGAGGGTCCTGGCCACGCGCCGATTCGGCTCGTCGAGGGCCTGGCGCATTGGTGGCAGCCGATCGCACCACGGGCCCGGGCGACGCTGAACCTGCCTGAGCTGGGGCTCAAGCTCGAAGGCCGCGGCTACCACGATGGCAACCACGGCGAGGTTCCGCTCGGCACCGACCTGCGCGGTTGGGACTGGGTGCGCAGTCATTCGAACGACCGCACCTCGATCACGTATCGCCCGTGGCACGCAGCCCCCTCGTGGCAGGTCGTCGTCGATGAAAACTCGGTGGCGGTCAATCAGGTCTCGCTTCCGCCGCCGCCGTCTTCGCGAACCGCGTGGGGGCTGTGCGTTCCGAAACTGCAAGAGAGCCGGCTGCTCGAGTCGTCGCCGTTTTATGCGCGCCTCGAATCTGGGCGAGACACGCTCGGTGAAGCGGCCGACTTCCAGCGCTTTCATTCACCGTGGATCCGCTGGATGGCGGGCCTGCGCACGAGGGTGGCTTGATGATCACCTTCCTCGCCATCTGGCTGACCTGCGCGATCTCGTTCACGGTGATCGCGCTCGTGCGCTTTCTTTCTTCCACCGGCCCCGTGGCTCAGCGCGCCGACGTCAGCCGGCAGGGCGTCTTCCTGCTCCGCCCGGTCGATGCGGCCACGCCCGATGAGCTGGAGAACCTCTCGGCGCCGATCGAAGGCGTCACCCACGTGGTGCTCGCGCCCTTCCGTCCGCGCGTGAACGAGTCAGTGAAGTGGTTGCCGTCAGACCCGCTGCAGCACAACCGCAAGCTGGGGCACCTGCAGTACGCCTTGTCGATTCTCGAGACGAGCGGCCGGCCCGTGTTGGTCGTCGACGCCGACGTGCGAGTCGACGATGCGTTGGTCGACGCGCTGCTCAGCGAGCTCGCCGCGGGGGCCGATCTCGCCTGGGCCGCGCCCCGCCCCATCGAGAAGGGTGTCACGCGCGGCTTGCTGGTGCAGTCGCTCCACAGCTTCAAGGCGCTCGATGCGCTCAGCGGCGGCGGCGCGAAGCCCGTGTGTGGCAAGGCCATCGCGCTCAGCCCCCGCGCGCTCGCGGTGTTGCGCACGTTGCCTGACTGCCTGGGCGAAGATCTCGAGCTGGCGCGCAAGCTTCACCAGCAGCACCTGAAGGTCTCGTTGGCCGGTGAAGCCCACGTGACTGGTGCACCCGCTTCGTTGAACGCGCTGGTCGCCCGGTTCACCCGTTGGATGCAGGTGCTCAAGGCGCACCGGCCCCTGCTCTTTCCCACCATTCCTCTGCTGTTTGCCGCCACGCCGCTGTTGGCGCTGGCCGCGGCCGTGCTGGGTTCCACGCCGTTGTTGCTCGGCGCGCTGGGCCTCGTGTCGGCCCGCGCGACGCTCGCGGCGGTTCTCGAACGGAGAGCCTTCACGTTCGGTTCCTGGTTCGGCGCTGAATTGCTTCTTTTGTTCTGCTGGCTCAACGCGCTGGTGCTGGGCTCGAAGGTGACCTGGCGTGGACGGGTGATGGAGGTCGGGCTGCACGGCCGCCTCAGCCGGGCCGGAGGCGTTTCGTGATCACCGACGCCAAGAGCCCGGTGCTCACCTGGGGCCTGGGTCAGTACGTCGAGTGGAAGCTGCGCAGCGCGTTCCGCGGCATCTGGCTCGACGGCGCGCTGCCCGAAGGCGACGAGGGCGTGATCTGTTACGCGAACCACTCCAGCTTCTGGGACGGGTTCCTCGCGCACCTGCTCGCGCGACGCGCCGGCCGCGATGGCTACGCGGTGATGGAAGAGCAGAACCTGGAGCGGTACCGCTTTCTGACCCGCATCGGCGCCTTTTCCATTCGCCGCGGTGACGCGCAGTCGGCATTGCAGACCTTTCGCCACGCACGGTCGCTGCTGCGGCGACCCAAGGCGGCCATCTTCATCTTCCCTCAGGGAAAAATCGAAGCGAACGCGCTGCCTCCGCTGAAGTTCGAGCGGGGCACCGAGGTGCTCGCGCGCATGACGAAGGCGCGCTGCGTGCCGGTGGCCCTGCGCTACGCCTTCTTCGAGCACGAACACCCTGACGTGGTGGTGAAGGTCGGAGAAGCCCACGCCCCCGCGCCGCTGGGCGAAATGGCGAACCGGCTTGGCGCGTTGGTCGGCGAGCTCCAGGCCATCAAGGACCTCGGCTCGCTGCAGCCGCTCGTGCGCGGCCGACGCTCGGTCGCCGAGCAGTGGGACGCCGTGAGGGGGTTGCCATGACCGGGCGCGCATATCGCATCCAGGTGGCGGCCCAGGTGTCGGGCGTGAAGGAAGGTCTCATTCGCGCGTGGGAGCGACGGTACGGCGTGCTCGACCCGGTGCGTACTCCCGCGGGCTACCGAACGTACAGCGACGCCGACATCGAGGTGCTCAAGCGGCTCAAGAAGCTCACCGACGAAGGGGTGTCGATCGCCCAGGCCGTCGAGCTGCTGCCGAGCATTCGCCGCGAGGTGAAGGCGAACTCGACCGGCAAGCCCATCAAGGTGCCGCGCGCGACCCAGCTCAAACGCTGGCGTGACGACATCTTGCTCGCGGCGCAGCGGCTCGATCAGCCCGGCATCGAGGCCACGCTCGACGAGGCGCTGCGCTCCACGCCGCCAGTGCCCTTCTATGAAGAACTGATCGCGCCCCTGCTCCGCGAGGTCGGCGATCGGTGGCACCAAGGCACGCTGACGGTGGCCGAGGAACATCTGATCTCCTTCGCGGCCCGGGAGCGCCTCATTTCTCTCCTGGCGGGTGCACCTCGAAGAGCCACGCGTCACGTGATTTGCGCGTGCCCGCAAGAAGACCAGCACGAGCTCGGGCTCATCGGCGCAGCCCTTCGCTTTCGTCATGCCGGCTGGAGAGTGACGTTCCTGGGCGCGCGCACGCCAGCCGATCATCTCGAACGTGCAGTGCGTACACTCTCGCCCGACCTGGTGGCGCTCTCGATCATCGAGACCACCGGCTCTGCGAACTATTTGAACGAGCTGGCGTCACGGCTGCCCGAAGGTGTGCACGTGGTTATTGGAGGCCAGGCCGCGCAGCGCAATGCCGCGCTCGCGGAGAAGCACGGCTTTCAGCTCGTCGAGACGGTTGAAGACTGGGCGAAGCTCTTGAGGAGAACGCGATGAAGGTTCTGATTGTCGGAGCAGGTCCCGGTGGGCTCGCCGCAGCCATCAACTTCGCGGGCATGGGTCTCGACGTGACGGTGGTCGAGAAGGAGCAGATTCCCGGCGGGCGCATGCGAGGTGTTTCGCTCGGCGACTACGAGGTCGACACCGGGCCCACCATTCTGCAACTGCCGCAGGTGCTCGAGTCGGTCTTCCTGCGCGCGGGCAAACGCCTGCAGGACTACGTCACGCTCAAGCAGCTCGAGCCCAACACCCGCATCCACTTCTGGGATGGCACGCACCTCGACACCTCGGCAGATCCCGCGAAGATGCGCGAGTCGTTGCAGAAGCTCGACCCGAAACACCCGAAGGCCTTCGACAAGTGGCTGGCTGATGCCAAATCGAAGTACCCCATCGCGTACGAGAAGTTCATCTGCACGCACGCGGACTCGCTGGCCTATTACGCGCCGTGGCGCCTGCTGGGCGCGCTCAAGTTCAAGCCGTGGCAGTCGCTCTACAGTCACCTCGACTCGCACTTTCACGACGACCGCGTCACCTACGCGCTGAGCTACCCCTCGAAGTATCTGGGGCTTCACCCCACCACGTGCTCGAGCGTGTTCAGCGTCATCCCCTTCCTCGAGCTGCAGTTCGGAGTGTGGCACGTGATGGGCGGCTTCCGCGCACTGGCCAAGGGCATGGCCCGCTGCGCGGAGGATCTCGGCGCGAAGTTCGTCTACGGCCAGGGCGTGGCCGAGGTGCTCGTGGAGAACGGCCGCAGCACCGGCGTGCGCCTGGCGAGCGGAGAGACGTTGTTGGCGGACACGGTCGTCATCAACGCCGACCTGCCCTACGCAGCCACGAAGCTGATCGCCCCGAAGACCCGCGAGGGCACCAGGCTCTCAGACGCTGCGCTCGAGAAGGCGAAGTACAGCTGCAGCACCTTCATGCTGTACCTCGGCCTCGACACCCGCTTCGACGAGCTGCCGCATCACCTGATCCATCTCTCCAACGCCGCGCGGCGCACCGATGCCGACGCGCTCGAAGATCGGGAGGCCGATCTCGAAGACCCGCCGTTCTACGCGTGCAACCCGACGCCCACCGATCCATCCGGGGTTCCCGCTGGGCACTCATCGCTCTACGTGCTGGTGCCCACGCCGAACACCGGCCGCCCGGTGGATTGGCCCAGCGTGGAAAAGGAACTCACCGCGAAGGTGCCGCGCTGGCTTGAGAAGGTCGGCATGAAGGGCGTCGAGAAGCACATCAAGGCGAGCCGCGCGTTCACGGCTCAGACCTGGCGTGATGACTTCAATGTCTTCCGCGGTGCGGTCTTCAACCTCTCGCACAACTGGACGCAGCTGGGTCCTCTGCGGCCGAAGGTGAAGTCGCCCGACGTCGAGGGGCTGTTCTGGGTCGGTGGTGGCACACACCCGGGCAGCGGGTTGCTCACCATTCTCGAGAGCGCCAACATCGCAGGCGACTACCTCGCGCAGCAGATGGGGAAGCCGGGGCTCCCGCGTTGGCCGTACACCCCGGGCCTCGACGCGAAGCTCGCAGCCTGACCGTTCTCCCCGAGAGAGTCGGCGGAAATAGGAATCGGCTTCCATCACCGGTCTCCCCGAGCCCAGTCGAGGGGGCACTTGCAGTGCGAAGGAGAGGCAATCCCTCGACTTCGCTCGGGAGGAACGGTGCGACCCGTTCGCATCGAGCGCAGTCGAGATGCCTCTTGGTATGAACGTGGTCAGACCGCCGGTGGATCGCTCTCGCGCCCGAAGTGCCGGTGTTGAGCCAAAGCACCAATGAAGGCCGAGACCTTGCCCAGCACCAGGCCTGGATCCTTCGCACCGTCAGGCAGGGTGTCTGGCAGCCCGGCGGCGTCGAACAACGAGCTGCCTTCCCCCAGCATCAAGATGGTCTTGCAGTGGTGGTACTGATCTTTCACGAACTCCACGGCCTGCCCGTACTCGGCGAGCGAATGATCATTCGCGGGGATCACCACCGCATCCCAGAGCACGGAAGGCGCCACCTCGAGCGAGGCCTCGACGTGAATGGGCGCGCCCGTCGCCGGCTGCACCTGCCCCAGCCGCACACCCAGAAACCGTGGCACCGCGCCCGCCTTCACGAGCGCTGCGTGGGCCGCGCGCAGTGACTCGCCATCGATGCCATCGGCGACCAGCAACGCCACCTTGCGTGTCTTGACGCCCGTCTCACCGGGGCGCGCGAACAGTGAGAGCCCAGCAGAGGTCTCGAACTCAGGCTTCGCGGGGCGGGTGAGCACGCGCTCCTGGGCAGCAGGCACCGGCATGCCCAGCCCATCGGCCACGCGCTGCGCGAGGTCTGCGTCGACGTTCACCAGCATCGAGATCACCCGCTCGCGAATGGCCTGCGGCTGCACCTTGGTCAGCTCGAAACGAAAGGCGCCGATGAGGTGGTTCTGCTCGACGGCCGACTGGCTCTTGAAGAACAGGCGCGCCTGGGTGAAGTGGTCGGCGAACTTCTCGGGCTTGCCGCGCACCTTGTCGTCCTCCACCGGCACGGGGAAGGTCGTGAAGCCGCGCATGCCCGCCTGGAAGGGGCAGCCACCGCCCAGCGAGTTGGGCTCGTACGCCACCCGGCCGCGCGGGATCGCCTGGCGGTGCAGGCCGTCACGCTGGTTGTTGTGCACCTGGGCGACTGACGAGTTGATGGGCAGCTCGTGGAAGTTGGGCCCGCCCAGGCGGCTGAGCTGGGTGTCGAGGTACGAGTGATGACGGCCCTGCAGCAGCGGGTCGTTGCTGGTGTCGATGCCCGGGATCATGTTCATCGTTCCGAACGCGACCTGCTCGGTCTCGGCGAAGAAGTTGTCGGGGTTGCGGTTGAGCACCATGCGGCCGACCGGCTGCACCGGCACCAGCTCTTCGGGCACGAGCTTGGTGGCGTCGAGCACGTCGAAGCTGAACTTCTCGGCCTGCGCGTCGGTGAAGACCTGCAGCCCCAGCTCATACTCGGGGAAGTTGCCCGCTTCGATCGCTTCCCAGAGATCGCGCCGGTGGAAGTCGGGATCGGCGCCGTTGATCTTCACGGCCTCGTCCCACATCACCGAGTGGGTGCCGGCCAGCGGCGTCCAGTGGAACTTGCAGAAGCGCGACTGCCCCTGTTCGTTGATGAGCCGGAACGTGTGAACGCCGAAGCCCTGCATCATCCGGTAGCTGCGGGGGATCGCGCGATCCGACATCACCCACATCAACATGTGCGTCGACTCGGGCATCAACGAGACGAAGTCCCAGAAGGTGTCGTGCGCGCTGGCTGCCTGCGGCATGCCGTGGTGCGGCTCGGGCTTCACCGCGTGCACCAGGTCGGGGAACTTCATCGCGTCTTGAATGAAGAACACGGGGATGTTGTTGCCGACGATGTCCCAGTTGCCTTCGTCGGTGTAAAACTTGGTCGCGAAGCCGCGCACGTCGCGCGCGAGATCGAACGAGCCGCGTTCACCTGCCACCGTCGAGAACCGCACGAAGACGGGGGTGCGTTTGCCCTTCGATGCGAAGGGCGCTGCGCGCGTCAGTGACTTGAGCGAGTCGTACGCCTCGAAGTAGCCGTGTGCCCCCGAACCACGCGCGTGCACGATGCGCTCGGGGATCCGCTCGTGATCGAAGTGGGTGATCTTCTCGCGGAGGATGAAGTCCTCCATCAGCGTGGGGCCTCGCAGGCCGGCCTTGAGCGAGTTCTGATTGTCGCTGACCTGGGTGCCCATGTTGGTGGTGAGCGCGCGGCCTCCAGAATCCACGCGCGCACGATCGAGCGGCAGGTTGCCGGGGTTGAAGCCGTCGGGCGGCACGCCTTTGCCGACCTTCGCCGACGCGGTGTTCTCGGTCACCGTGCTCGCGGTGTCGATCGGATCATGCGGGGGCACCGGCACGCCCGCTTCAGGCGAATGCCCGTGCTCGAGCCCGAACTCGCTGGGCTTGAGCGGGTTTGCGGGCACGGCGGCGCTGGCCAACTGCGCTCCCACTTTCTGGGTACCGAGCTTCTGCTTGTTCGCGCCTTCGAGCGATTTGGCGCCCGCTTGATCGAGCTGTGAAGTCGATGGCCCGGCGAAGGTCGAGAGCACCGTCGCGATGCTCTCGACCGCGGGCGGGCGCACGCCCTGCTGGGGCCTGGAGTTAGACGAGTTTTTTGCACCGCGCTTGGTGGGGAGTTTGGGCATGCGATGCCCGAGAGCGAGATCCATGCCACCAAAGTGGCCTACCGGCCTGCCGCGGTGAGATCGATGCCCAGACCTTCGTTCGCGAACCGACCGATGCGCTCGATGAGCGTGGTCATCGCGGGCAACACGCTGCGACCGGAACGATCGGCTTCGTCTTCGAGCTTTCGCTGGCAAGACAGATCCGCGCAGACCTGCACGCCGATCGTTCGTTTGCTGCTCGCCTGCGCCGTCAACATCGCCACGTCAGCGCCCGCCGAAGACGAATGGCACCAGTGGCACATCTGAGGAACCGCGGGCCCCTCTCCCTTGAAGCTGTCGAACACGATGCCGGTGGGCGCACCACCCGGCACCGCGAACACCACATAGAGCCGCCCGCCCGCGGGGTGTTTCCACGCGACGTAGTGACGCACGAACAGCGGCCACTGAAGCTCACGGGTGAGCTCAACGTGCTTGCGGTCCCTGGTGCGGAAGGCGTCCATCAACGCCTTTTCAGACTCGAGCTTGAACATGTGAGGCACTCCGGAGGGCGATCAGTCGGCCAGCAGTTTCTTAAGCTCGCCGCTCTGCGTGAGCTTCTGCAAGTCACTGGCACCACCGACGAAGGTGCCCTTCACGAAGATGAGCGGAAAGGTGGGCCAGCCCACCCAGATCTTCAGGGCGAGGCGACGCCGCCAGCCGCTGAAGTAGCTGCCGTACTCGAGGTACCGGTAGGGCACCTTCTGCTCATCGAGAATCTTCCTCGCCTTCCTGCCGGGCGGCAGACCAGACACACCGACCACGACCACCTTCTCGTCGGCGACGGCCTTCGCCACCTCAGAGACGAGATCGGCGTGGAAGGACCTCTGCGCTTCAGCCACGGCGGGGAGAACGGGGGGACGAGCGGGTGTCATGTGCTCGCCAACGTATCGGGCTCCCTCGCTCTGTGCAGTGGACAGCACGATTCTTCACGCCAGCGGCGTGGATCGATCGGCGACAGAAGCGACCTGGGCCATTGGGGAGGAGGGGTCGCGACCACTATCCTACACCAACCCACACCCAACCCAAGGACCTCCATGATCGACGCCCTCGCCCTGCTCCGCCGCTACCGAGATGACGTGTTGCTCACCGAGCACTCGCGTTGGGAGGCCGTGCGAGCGCGCGTCGCCGCGCAGAAGTACGAAGCGCCCGACAGCGACGCGCGCTTCATCATCACGCTCGACGGAATTCCCGGAGCGGGCAAGTCGACCACGCAGCGTTGGCTGCAACCTGCGCTGGGTGCGGCGTACTTCTCGATGGCCCGCTTCGCCGAAGCCCGCGGCGTGAGCGCCGATGCGCGCCGCGAGCATCAATTGCAGACAGGCACCGCGCACCCCGTCGATGCAGAGTTCATCGAAGCCCTCGCCGCCTGCGATCGCCGCTTCATCGTGCTGGAGAAGTTTCCACGCAGCGTGATCGAAGCCACCACCCTGCTCGAGGCCGTTCATCGCCACGGCTGGCGCTTCGAGGTGCTTCACCTGCAGTTGCCGGGCGACTGCGTGGCGCTCTCCACCCAGCGGCAAATCGAACGCGGCCCACGACACGGGCGAATGCCTGAGCCCGAGTACGCGCAACACCGGGCGCTCGTGCATCTGTCGCGCGCCACGTCGGGCCGGGAGACCCTGCGCGCTCACGGGGTGCCCATTCACGCCTTCGACATGACGCGGCCCGCTCACGAGAACGAAGCGGCGATACGCCAGGCGCTCGGGTTCGACTTCGCCTCGCTGCCCTGGCACCTGCCTCCGCTGGAGACGCTCGAGCGGGTCGCCCGGCGGCTGGGAATCGAGGCGGCGTGGGTGGCGGGCGGCACGCTCTACCGCCCTTTCTGGAACGGACGTTTCGGCCCCCTGCAACGGCCCACCGACGTCGATGTGGCAGTCGATCATGAACACGAGGTCGCGCCGCTGCTCCACGCGCTCGAGCAAGAAGCGCCTGAGGAGCGCTGGTCGCTGCTCTGCCCTTCCACCCGGCTGCGCGAGCGGTATGGGCTCGAGACCCGCGGCGCGGCGGAGGCAAAGCGTTACGCCACCTTCATGCACCGCACGGGGTTGGTGCGGCTTCATCAGGGCTCGGTTGAGCTCCACCTTCCAGCAGGTGCAGAGGCGTGTCTGCGCAGCGGGGTGATGGCGCTCAACCCGGTGCTGCTCGACGCGGTGACGCCGGCCCAGCGTGCCGAGGTGTTGCGCCGTGAGACGCATCACCTGCCGCGCGCGCTGGCTGACTATCCGGGACTGACGGTGGCACCCGAGACCTCGAAGCTCCTCGTGGGGAGCGAACACTGGCGCGAGCACACGCCGCGCAAGATCGGCTCGGTCTTCAAGAAGTTGAAGGCAGAGGTTCGACACGTGGTGCGGCCCCTGCGTTGCCGAAGGGCGCTGACGCCCGCTGAGCTCGAGGTCGCTCGAGAGATCCTCGAGTTCCACCAGCGAAGTGAGCTGCGGCCAGAGCCACCACCTCTGCCGCCCAGGCGCTCGATGCGGGAAGGCGGCCTCGAAAGTCTCGCCCGCGCTGCTGACGACGCGGTCTTCGCCGAATGGTTTCTCGAGCAGGCCCATCACCATCGACCTGCGGGTGGAGCAGACCCCTGGCTTGCGTCGGTGCTCAATCTGACCGTCTTCGAAGGGGCGATCCATTCGCTCTCGCGTGAACAGAGCGCGCTGCACCAGGGCTGGCCGCTGGAGCGTCACCTCGCTCACAGTGTGCTGCAGTTGAAGACCGACGCGCTCCTGGAGCGGCTGTCAGGCGATCGCCCATGGCACCTCGAGCTGCGCATGTGCATGCGCCTGGCGATGCTCTTTCACGACACCGGCAAGCTGCTGGGCAAACAACCGCGGCGTCATCCACACATCAGCGCGCGGCTCTTTGCCCGGTTCAAGCCAGCGTGGTTTCCGGTGCGATTGGTGAAGCTCACCCAGTGGCTCATTCGCACGCACGATCTCTTCGGCGCCTTTTGCCAGGGGCTCACCGACAAGAGCGGCCACGCACCGGCGGACTACGCGGTGGAGCTGTCGAACACGACCTCCTATGCCGGAGCGTTGGATTCGCAGGCGGCGCGGCAAGCGTTGCTCGAGGGAGGTCTTCCGCTCGCGGAGGCGGCCGCGATCAACAAGGAACTCTGGCTGGCCGACGTGGGCTCGATCGCCGCGCTGCGGTGGTTGTTGCCGGTGGCAGCGCTGGTCGAACGGCTGCTTCTGGTGCGCCCGTCGTGGGCGACCTTCACCGGCCCGGAGCGGCGTACACACTTCTCGAGACCGCCCGCGATGGCCGGTCGGTGAGCGTCGCGTCGCGCAATCAACAAAGGCGCCGCATCGCCGGAGCTGATGAGCCAGAGCGCTACAGCTCGCGGTACGACTGAGCGCGAGCGAACCGACGGAACGGGCCATGCACCACTCGGGCGAACATCCACCCGACCAGAGGAGCAGCCCATGGACGCCATCGAACTGTTGGAACAGCAGCACGAAGAAGTGACGCAGATGCTCAACGAGCTCAAGGAGTCGTCGCCAGGCAGTGAGCGCAACGAGACGTTCAAGATGCTCCAGCATTCGCTGCTGGCGCACATGGTCATCGAAGAGGAGCTGCTCTACCCCGTCGTCGCGAGCCGCGCAGAGGAAGGCGAGCCGATCGCTGAGGGGTACGAGGAGCACTCAGGGGCACGCGTGTCGATGTCACGCTGCGCGAGAGCGTTGAAGGAAGATGACTTGTTCAAGGTGCGCATCGGCGTGCTGAAGGAGCTCATCTCGCATCACGTGAAGGAAGAGCGCGAGTCGATCCTCCCGGAGACTCAGAAACTCATGAACGATGACGAGCGCGAAGAGCTCGGAGTGCAGATGGAGGCGCTCTACGAGAAGGTCAAGCGCACCGATCGTGCAGGTGCCGACCTCGACCGCAAGACGACCGCACGAGAGCGCGCCGCCCTCGGCTGAACGAGGTCCCGCTCGAATCAATCACCCTGCAGAAGTCGCCGCGCGAGCAGCTCGACCTGACCCAGGCGTTCCCGATCCAGACAGAGCGGCCCGAAGACCGGCATGCCTTCGACGTCGTCGAAGCGGAGTTCTTCGAAGAACTCGAGGATGAGCCGGCTTTGCAGTTTGGACTTCAGTGCGTATGCGCGGCGCTGCTCTTCAGGGCCAAGGTTTCGGGTGGTGGGGTTGACCGCGTGAATGGAGGCGACGAGGTCAGTCGCGCGCACGCCATCGCGCCGAAGGAGCATTTCGCCATCACGAAGGACGTCGCTGAGTTTCGCCTTGGCCACGGGCCGCCTTCATACTCCTTCTCCTTTGGGGTGAGGGTCGGGGTGAGGGACCCAATTGCTCGAGCTTCACGAGGTGCGCCCGCGCCGCTGAGGAGAGGTTCGTCACGTCGAGGTGCAAGGGCGATCACGGTGAGCGCTTCTACTGAGCCTTCAGTCTGACGGCGACCCGACCCGGCAGAGCGCCCGTCACACCTGAGGTCAACGCACGGTGCCGGCGTACTCCGTGAGCAGCCACGCCCCGTAGGTGAGCAACTCCGCGCGGAGCTTCTCGGGCTTGAGCACCTGCACGTGATCTCTCCACCCCGCCACCCAATTGGTGACCTCATAGCTGGGGGCGCACTGAAAGCTGAGCACCACCCCGCCGTCGGGCTGCGGCTCGAGCTTCTGGGTGGGGTGCCACTGCCGCTCCTCGATGTAGGGCCGGGAAAATGCGTCGAAGCGCAGCTCGAAGGCCTCGGGCTTGGGCCCGATGAAGATGCCGAACGCGGTCGCCTCGAGCTGTGCGGCGTCGTAGCCAGGCGGCATGGCGAGCACCTCGTCGGTCATCTTCAACGAGATCAGCCGATGGAGGTTCAAGGGCAAGACCGACTGGTGCTTGGGCTGCCAGGCGTGAAGGTAGAGCGCGCCGTGATGCACGAAGAGGCGCAGCGGGAGAATGCTGAAGGAGTTGGTCTTGTTGCCGCTGGAAGGCGCTCGGTAGGTCACCTCGCACCTCTTCCTCTCGGTGATGGCGTCGACCAACGGCAGCACCACGTCGAGCGGCGCGTTTCGCCAGGCGAACTTGTCCCAGCTGAAGAAACAGTTGTCGATCGCCATGAGCTGCGCGCGCCCCTGCTTACCGATGGCCAGCTCGATGCGGTCGGACAGGTCCTCGAGGGAAGCGAAGAGCAAGCTCTGCCGCTTCACCGCCAAGCCCTCATTCATCGCCAGACGCAGCGCCATGAAGTGCGTGGTCTCGATGAGGCTGGTGATGCGGCCTGTGGCCTGCGTGTCGAGCGACCAGCGCAGCTTGCTGCCTTCACCCGTCTCCTTCTTGAGGGGGATCCCGGCCTCTTCGAGCGCCTCGAGATCGCGGCGGATGGTGCGGGTGGTGGTGCCGTAGTGGGTGGCCAGCTCGTAGAGGTCGCAACCGCCCAGCCGCTCCAGATCACGCAAGAGGTGGAGGATGCGTACGACTTGATCGTTCCGGCTCACCGCCCGCTTCTTTTTCGTCGCCACACCGACCTCACTCACAGGGTGGAGAAACCCACGCCCACTCCGAGCGTGATGATGACACCGCTTAGATCGAAGTGAAGTCCGGCTTGAGGGGTCAGCACGAATCCATCGAACAAGCTGATGACGCCTTGAAGGAGCGCAGAGCCGGCCAACCCCGCGAACGTGTCTCCACCAAAGCCGCCCGCCAGCAGCGTGGGGCCAAGCGAGAGCACCACGTGAGAGGTCTCCCCCAGACGCAGCCCCGGAGCGATCCCCAGCACGAACATCGCGCCGTACGGGCTCAAGCCAACACTGGCGTTGGTGACCAGCACGAAGCCGGCACCCGAAGGCCTGCGGCTCCCGAACGCGCCAGAGAGGGTGAGCTGAGGGAGCACGAATGACTCGCCGTCCGCGACGAGCACCATCACCCCGCCTGCCACCAGGCCGTCAGCGCTCAACCGGGAACGCGGCTTCTGAGGTGGGGGCAGCGGGGGCGGCACTTCGACAGGCGCACCTTCTTCCCGGCAGGACTGCTGCACCTGCCCCTCGACATCGAGCGACTGGAGGCAGATCTGCCCGGCGATGCGGACCGTGCGGGGGAAACGTTCGGCCGGTGCCGGTGCGACACACGCGCCCGCTTCACAGACGCGATCGCCTTTGCATTCGGAGTCCTTCACGCACCCCTGCGCCATCACTCCCGCCACCATCACGCTGAGCATCATGCACAGCAGAGTAGAGGCAGGGTGTGACGGCTCAGGTCAGGGCAGCGAACCCATTCACGCTGACCTCCGGCGTCACGGTGCGAGGTTCAAGTGCGCGTCATGAACTCAAACCAAGGCGCGGTGGTGGTGTCCGGAGTCGATATTCCCTTCCTGGATTTGGTGGGGCTGCTCATCAAGCTGGCGCTCGCGTCGATTCCCGCGACGGTCATCCTGGGCATCATCTTCTTCGGAGTCGGCCTGATGATGACCGCGGTCTTCGGCGGCATTGGGATGCTTGCGCGATGAGGACGGCGATCGCGGCCGTTCTGCTTCTCGGGGCCTGTGCGCAGAACACCCCGCTCCCGGTGGACGGCCCGCCTGTTTATTCCACACGGATCGTCGAGGCATTGGATTCCAGCGGCGTCAGTTCGGTGAGATGCCCGACCACCCACCGCATCATGGGCGGCGGTTGTCGCTGCGAGGGCGTGAGCGACGTGCTCTTCGGTGCGGGGCCGGCGGGCAACGGGTTCGTCTGTGGCTGCTACGACTACGGGAGCTCCGATGGTTCGGCGACCGCGTACGCGATCTGCCTGACGTCCACGGTTGCGGGCACGCTGAAGTCAGGCCTGGTCGCTCCTGATCCTGAGTTGGAGGCTGCGGTAGTGCAGTTGCGAGCTCAGCGAGCAGACGCTTTAAGTCCCTGAGCTGACTGCCTCCGGCTTTGCAGAGCCGTCCTTGACCATGCGGAGCAGCAAGACGTTGGTGACGCGAGCGCGCGCGAGGCTGCAGTCGACGGCCTCGGGGGGAGCGCCGAGCGCTTTGCCTCCTCACGAAATGGGTCGAGGACTTGCTCGCCAAGCCGGAATCGGAATCAGCAGGCGCCCCTGTGACAGTTGCAGACCTGATACAAAACATATACTTACAGTCGTTATGTTTACGGTTTCGTATCATGTCTGAGCCTTCCACTGGATCAGCCGCGGTCCTGCGTCTTGCCTCCAAGGGCCCCTTTCGCGCTCGCGACCTGGATGAGCTTGGAGTGCCCCGAGCGTACCTTCGCCGCCTGGTGGATCGGGGGCTGCTCGAGCGGGCGGCCCGTGGTCTCTACACGGCCGTCGATGCACCGATCACTGAGCTCCACTCCCTCGTCGAGGTGATTGCCCGCGTTCCACAGGCGAGCATCTGCCTGCTCAGCGCACTGCAGGTTCACGCGATGACCACCGAGGTGCCGCACGCAGTCTGGGTGCTCATCAGGACCCATGCGCACGCGCCAGTGCTCTCCTCCCCAAAGCTGAAGGTGATTCGAGCTGGAGGCGCCGCACTCACCCACGGCGTCGAGCTTCGAGTCGTGGAGGGGCTCTCAATGCGGCTCACCACTCCGGCAAAGACCGTGGCCGACTGCTTTCGCTACCGTCGGCACGTCGGGCTGGAGGTCGCCCTCTCCGCGCTCCGCGAATATCTAAAACGGTCGCGCAAGCGCCAAGGTCAAGACGCGAAAAGGTTCGGTGTCGATGCGCTGGTCGAGGCGGCCCATGCGGATCGGGTGTACAGCGTGATGCGCCCCTACCTTGAGGCCCTCACGTGACGAAGCCGCTGAAGAACGTGGGCGCCTCGGTTCGGACCAAGCTGCTGCAGCTCGCCAAACAACGTGGCGATGACTTCCAGTTGCTCCCTTCGCGACGTTTTCAACGACATCGCCACGATGAAGACCGAGGACGACGGCGTCGCATTTGATGCGAGTTCGCTCGAAGTCGGTCCAATTCGCGAGAACCAGGAGTACGGCGGAGTTCGGGTGACGCTGACCGCGCATGTTGCGGAGGCGAAGGTCAGGGTGCAGGTCGACGTGGGCTTCGGTGACGCGATCACCCCGGCGGCCATCGAGATCGACTTCCCTGCGCTTCTTTCCTTCCCGGCACCGCGCCTACGGGCCTACCCGCGGGAAACGGTGATCGCCGAGAAGCTCGACGCCATGGTGCAACTGGGGCTGGTCAATTCGCGGATGAAAGACTTCTACGACCTTCGAGTGCTGTCGGAATTGTTCGACTTCGATGGCGAGCTGCTGGTGAAGGCGATTCAAGCGACGTTCACGCGCCGGGGCACACCCATTCCCAATGACCTTCCCGTCGCGCTATCTCCGCGATTCGTGGATGACTCCGGCAAGGCGAGGCAATGGTCGGCATTCGCCTCGAAGTCCGGCGCTGGTGACGTCGGAGACTTCGCGGCGGCCATGAAGCACGTCGCGAAATTTGTGACCGAACCGCTCGAGCACGCTCGGGGGAGCGGCGCGTGGAAGGCGACGTGGCTGAAGGGTGGCCCATGGTCGAGCTGAACGGTCGGATCGTCCAGGACACCATGCCGCGTGGCGGCTTCGGGAACCTCATCGTCTTCAGGCGTAGGGAGGCGCCTGGGTTTGCGGGGGCGAGGCGAAGGCCCGATACGACTCGACCCGGCCATCCTTGCGAATGACCGGGTCGATTGAAGTTGCGGGGGCTTGGACGGACACATCTCGAGAATCGGGGCCGCCCTTGGAACACCAGTAGTTCCATGGACATGCGTGCTCAGCAGGAGGCAGCGGTCCGTTCTAGCGCCCTCATCGACACCAGTCTGCAGTCCGTCCATAATGCATCACGTTATTATCAACCTGATTCATCTTGGACGCACAGCATGGCCACCATCTCCCCCCTCCTCGTCAAAAAGGCAATCTCGCTCCTGAAGAGGAAGGGGGCCCTGGTGCGCCTCTCCGAGGTTCTCGAGCTCGGTGTTCACCGCGACACGCTCCGCGCGATGCGCGACCAGGGCCTCGTTGAGCAGGTCTCCCGAGGCCTCTACCGACTGACCAGCGGCGTGCCACTCGAGCAGCCCGATCTCGTGACGGTGACCAAGCGGGTCCCGGGGGCCGTCGTCTGCCTCATCTCCGCTCTCGCGCTCCACGAGCTCACCACGCAGATTCCCCACGCGATCGATATCGCCCTGAAGCAGGGCCGGCGCCGGCCGCGCATCGTCCACCCGCCCATCAACGTCTACTGGTGGACGGCTGCGGCCCTCGAGCAGGGGCTCGAAAAGCGCAGGTTCAACGGCGTCGAGGTACTGGTGACCAACCCTGAGCGGTCCGTGGCCGATGCCTTCAGGTACCGGAATCAGCTCGGGCTCGACCTGGCCGTCGAGGCCCTGCGCGCCTGGAAGGAGCGTCGTGGGGCCCGGCCGGAGAAGCTGCTCGCGGCGGCACGGAGCGTTCGGGTAGAGAACGTCATCCGCCCCTTCCTACAGGCGCTCCTGTGACCCGGCCCATCAAAGACCTCGCGAAGTCGGTGCACACCCGACTGCTCACTCTGGCGAAGAAGACAGGCCGCCCGTTCACCGAAGTGCTCCAGCTCTACGCCGGAGCTCGATGGCGCGCGGAGTGCTCAAGCGCCTCGGCTTCACGCAGGCCCACAACCTCGGAGCGATGTCGCGCTGGCCGGGTTGACCGGGGCGCGCTGGAAATGTCTCGGGTAGAGACTCTCCGTTCAATCAGTCAAGCAGCGAGAGTGACACCTCAGGTCACGGGCATGGAGGCAGCCCAACATTTTCGTTTGAGGCGCGCTGAGCGCAGGTGACGATGGTGCGGTGTCGACCGCCCGTCAGATCGAAGTAGAGGTGCGGCGGCTCTCCAAGCTCTGGCGCACGACGCTGAAGGGCATTCGCGTCGAGTTCAGTGCTCGATTCAAAAGCGCCGCAGGCAGCGCGAACGCGCGAACGAAGCGAGTCGCCATCTCGAAGGCCGTGCCCGAGCGGCTGATCATTGATGTGCTCCGGCATGAACTCGCGCACCTGGTCGCGTTTCGTCGGGTGGGTCGCAAAGAGCCACACCATGGTCCGACCTGGCAAGGCCTCGTTCGGAAGGCCGGCGGCGATCCACAGACCAGACTGATTCTTCCTCGACCTCAAACAACCCCGTCTCAACGATTTCTCCACGCATGTCCCGTGTGCGACTTCAGCCGCATTGCCCGACGCTCGGTCAGCGTCTGGCGTTGCGCAGACTGCGTCGCGGCAGGACTGTCAGGGCGGCTGGTCATCAGCCGCATGAACCCATGACCCTCGTGTCCGTTCCCTGCCCCTTTTGTTCACCGCAGAACCTGTTCTTCGAGGGAAAGCTCGTGCTCGGCCTGTGGGACGCCTTTCCAGTCACACAGGGTCACGCGCTGCTCATCACGCGTGCACACATTCCGACCTGGTTCGACGCATCAGCTGCCGAGCAACACGAACTCACGCAGGCAACTGCGATCGCCCGACAACACATCCTGAACGCGCATCGCGACGTCACGGGGTTCAACGTCGGCATCAATGTGAATACGAGCGCAGGGCAAACCGTGCCCCATCTGCACGTCCACGTGATTCCCCGCCGAGATGGCGACGTGCCAGATGCGCGTGGCGGAGTCAGAAACGTCGTGCCCGGCAAGGGGCTGTACGGGGCAATGCTCGAGCCCAACCCGCCGCTTCGACTGCTCTCAACGGGTGGGAAGCAACCCTTGCTTCCCGAGCTCGAGCGAGAACTCGAGCGCGCGACCGAGGCCAACATCGCCGTCGCGTTCGTCATGTCGAGCGGTCTCGACCACCTGATGCCTTACTTCGAGGATCTGCTGCATCGCGGCGGCACTCTCAGGCTCGTGACGGGCGACTACCTCGACATCACCGACCCGGCCGCACTGCGCCGTCTCCTCGATCTCCGCGTCAACTACCCAGAGGCCCGAGTCGAACTCCGTGTGTTCGTCTCAGATGGCACCAGCTTTCACCCCAAGGCATACATCCTGAAGTCGCGCTCCGGTGAGGGCGCGGCGTTCGTCGGCAGTTCGAATCTCTCAGGTTCAGCACTTCGCGATGGCGTTGAGTGGAACTACCGCGTGGTGCCGACCCGTGATTCGCACGGCTTCGGCCAGGTCTGCGAGGCCTTCGAGACGCTGTTTGATCACCCTCAAACGCGCCCACTCGATGATGACTGGGTCACCGAATACGAACGACGCCGAAAACTGGCACCGATCGATCTTCCCGCAGTTGCCGATGCACAGGTCGAACTGCTGCTTCCGCCACCGCCTCCGCACTCGGTACAAAACGAAGCCTTGGCAGCGCTGGCCGCTACCCGAGAAACGGGGTTCAAGGCGGGCCTCGTGGTGATGGCCACGGGGCTGGGGAAGACCTGGCTCTCGGCGTTCGACTCGGTGAACTTCAAGCGCGTCCTGTTCGTTGCGCATCGAGACGAGATCCTCACGCAAGCCCTCCACACCTATCGGCGAGTTCGGCCTGAGGCTTCCTTTGGCCGCTTCGATGGAGACCAGAAGGTTCGAAAAGCAGACGTGACGTTCGCCTCTGTACAAACACTCGGCCGGGTTCGGCACCTTGAGACCTTCGAGCGGGGGGCATTCGACTACATCGTGATGGACGAGTTTCACCACGCTTCTGCCGCGACCTACCGGCGGATCATCGACTACTTCGAGCCGAAGTTCTTGCTCGGGCTGACCGCGACACCCGAGCGAAGTGACGGCGGCGATCTGCTCGCGCTATGCGATGAGAACCTCGTCTACTCATGCGGGATCAGTCGAGGTATCGAGCAGCAACTGCTCTCGCCCTTCCACTACTTCGGCGTCCCCGACACCATCGACTACGAGAACATCCCCTGGCGCTCGTCGCACTTCGACGAGGAGGCGCTCACGCGGGAAGCAGCGACGACGACACGGGCACAGAACGCGCTGGAGCAATGGAAGACACGCGGCGCGAAACGCACGCTCGCGTTCTGTGTCTCGCAACGCCACGCCGACTTCATGCGCGAGTTCTTCCGCAGCGCAGGCGTGAAGGCCGCAGCCGTTCACAGCGGCGCGGCCTCTGACCCGAGGCAACACTCACTCGAACTCCTCGCTGCCGGGGAACTCGACGTCATCTTCTCGGTCGACATGTTCAACGAAGGCGTCGACGTGCCGAGTGTCGACACGGTGATGATGCTCCGCCCCACTGAGTCGGCGATCGTGTGGCTCCAGCAATTCGGCCGTGGTCTTCGCATGCAGCCGGGCAAGACGCTGCGCGTGATCGACTACATCGGCAACCACCGTTCGTTCCTGCAGAAGGCGCGAACGCTGCTTCAGGTCAGCGCCGGGCGAGACACCGAACTCAACGCCGCCCTGCAGCGGGTGATGTCGGGGGAGTTCGAGCTACCCGCGGGCTGCTCGGTAACGTACGACCTCGAGGCCGTGAACATCATGCGTGCGCTGCTCCGGCTCCCAGCGACCGAGCGTGATGCACTCCGCGAGTACTACATCGACTTTCGTGAACGACGTGGCGTTCGCCCGACCGCGCTGGAAGCCTTCCACGACGGCTACAACCCACGGAGCCGCGAGTCGGGTTGGTTCGGTCTGGTCGAGGAGCTCGGTGATCTCTCGCCGACCCAGAGCACTGCACTGGCGACGTGTCGGTCATTGCTCGAGTCCCTCGCAAGCACGGAGATGAGCAAGAGCTACAAGATGGTGTTGCTGCTTGCGATGCTCAACGGTGACGGACTACCGGGCGATGGGCTGCACATCGACGCGCTGGTGTCTCAGTTCCATCGAGTCGTCGAGCGGGACCCTCGCCTCCGCAACGACGTGAAGGTGCCGCTCGAGAACACCGCCGACCTCCGGCGCCTGCTCGAGAACAACCCCATCGACGCCTGGGTCGGCGCGAAGGGCACCAGTGAGCCCTTCTTCTCGTACAAGTCGAGCATCTTTAGGTTCCTCCAGAACGTACCGGAGCGAGCAGAAGCCCAGGCCCTGATTCGCGAGCTGACCGAACTGCGCCTGGCCATGTACCTCGCGCGCAAGGAAGCGGTCGCGGAGGAGCAGTTCATCCTCAATGTCAGCCATGCAGGCCAGCGACCGATCATCTTCCTGGACCGGAAGAAGTCGGATGCCCTGCCGCAAGGCACCGTGCCTCTCTTGGTCAATGGGCAGCGATTCGAAGCTGACTTCGTGAAGATCGCGGTGAACGTCATCCGTGAAGAGGGGAAAGACAGCAACGAGCTCCCCCGCGTATTGCGCCAGTGGTTCGGTGCGGATGCGGGTTTGCCGGGCACGGCACACAAGGTCGTCGTCGCTCGCGTGGCCGGGGAATGGACCCTCGCGCCGCTGAACCCCACACGACCGGCGACCCTCGAGAAATGGGCGACGTACATGCGAGAGCAGATTCCCCCGCTGCTCGGAGAGACCTTCAACGAGGGGGTCTGGAACGTCGGCTTCGTCGTGCGACCGAACATCAAGACGCCCAAGTTCGTGGCACTGCTGGTCACGATCGGGAAAGCCGACATGCACGGCGGGTTCAAGTACGAGGACGGCTTTCATTCGCCCTTCGAGTTCGACTGGCAGAGCCAGAATCGAACCACCCAGGCCAGCAGCCACGGTCAGCTCCTTGCTGGGCACGTCAAACACGGGATCCCGGTCCACCTGTTCGTCCGCAAAACGAAGAAGGACGCGAAGGGCTCGGCCGCGCCGTTTCTCTACTGCGGGCCCGTCACCTTCGTCTCGGCAAAGGGCAACAAGCCGATCTCGATCAGGTGGAACCTAGAGACTCCCCTCCCAGATCGACTCTTCGAAAAGCTCCGCTAGGCTAACACTACTGCGTTGAGTCCTCCGGCGGCTGATCCCGCAGGCTCCGCGCGAGCCTGAATATCAGGCACTGGCGCTGTTTTCGCTGATCCGCAATTTCGCGGTGGCCTGGCGGCTTGCACTGCTCACCGACTTTTGATCCAACACGGTCATGACCCTCACCGATGCGGGCAACGCGCGTCTTGATGACTTCCTCGAGTTGGTTGGCGACATCCTCGGCCACTCCCGCAGCCGCGCTTCCTTCGCCACCTACGCGCTCGGTCTTCTGAGCGAGGGTGAACGCAAGAGCATCGAGCCGATCGCCGCACGCTCCGTTGGAACCAGCACCACCGTCGATGCCGCGCACCAGCGCCTGCTGCACTTCATCACCGACTCCACCTGGGACGACCACGCCGTCCGTCTCGCCGCCGCTCGCTACGCCATCAAGGCCATGACGACCGAGCAACCTCTCGAGTCCTGGATTATCGACGACACCGGCTTCCTCAAACAGGGCACACACTCCGTCGGAGTCCATCGCCAGTACACCGGTTCTGCCGGCAAGGTGACCAACTGCCAGATTGGCGTCTCTCTCAGCGTCGCCACGCGCAGCGCGCACCTGCCCATCGACTTCGAGCTCTACCTTCCGACTTCTTGGACTGACGACCCCGCCCGCGTCCTCGAGGCGCGCATTCCCCCTGAGGTCACCTTCAAGACGAAGCTCGAGCTCGCGCTCGGCATGCTCTCCCGTGCCGTCAAGGATGGCATTGCTCCAGGCGTAGTCCTCGCTGACAGCGCGTACTGCGCCTCTGCTGAGTTTCGCCTCGCTCTCCACCGCCTCGGCCTCCGCTACTCGGTGGGCGTCAACTGCCTCACCTCCGTTTACGAGGTCCGCGACGTCGTCAACCGCGGAGGCCAGGCCATCAGCCTGAAGGCGCTGGCCACCAAACTCGACCGCAAGGGCAAGTTTGAGCGCTGTGCCTGGCGCGTCGGCACCAGCGGCGATGAGCTCTCTGCTCGCTTCGCCATGCGTCGTGTCACTCCAGTCGCTGAGCAAGGTCGCGAACTCAGCGAGCGCCAACCTCTCTGGCTTCTCATCGAGTGGCGCGATGGCGAGCCCGAGCCCGCGAACTATTTCTTCTCCTCCCTCCCCGACGACATCTCCCTCACCGAGTTGGTTCGCATCACCATGCAGCGCTGGCGCACAGAGCGCGTCTACCAGGACCTCAAGGGCGAACTCGGCCTCGACCACTACGAAGGACGCCGCTTCCCTGGCTGGCACCATCACGTATCCGTCGTCCTCTGTTGCTTCGCCTTCGCGGTGGCTGAACGCCACCGCATTTTTCCCCTCACGTCCCGACGGAGAGATTCTTCTCGTGCGCACCGAGTCGCGGCCTGAACGCCACTTCTCCGATTCCTTCATCACCGTGCGTCTCGCGATCGCCCTCGCTCTCGTCGACTGGCTTCCACGCTGCCCGTGCTGTCTCAGTTCCAAAGACCCCTCACGCAAGGGTCGACCACGCCCTCGGCTCGACTGGTTCTGAACGCAGTAGTGTTAGGCGCCGACAGGTTTCGGAGGCTGACCATTGATCGCGCAAACTGTCAGCAGCTTGGCGTGGCAAGATCCTGCGGAACGGCTTTCGCCGCTTGCCCGGAATGCAGTTCATCTTTGAAGCGGCCCGCCGCGAGTCAGGAGATCCTTACCCATGCCCGCTGCGATCGACATCGAGACCGCGACCTCTGCAGCTGGCTCCATCTGTTCCATCGGGGTGGCCCTCATTGGCCCCGGGGGCGCGGTGACTTCACGCAAGTGGATGGTCCGACCGCCTGGGAATCGCTACTCAGGTTTTAATTCCAGGGTCCATGGACTCGACGCAGCGAGTACACGGGAGGCGCCAGGAATTGAAGACGTGTGGCTCTCCGTTCAGCGCTTCCTTTCAGGAGCCGATTTCGTCGTCGCCCACAGCGCTGGATTTGAGCGCCGACACCTGGTCGCGGCGCTCGACGGGATTGACCGGTCCCTCCCCCGGTGGTCACTGGCCTGCACGCTCGCTGCGAGCCGATCCCTTCATCCGCGCAAATCGGGGCACGGACTGGCGGCAATGGCGAGGCACTACGCCCTCGAGCTCGAGCACCACAATCCCGAGAGCGACGCCATCGCGTGCGTGAGACTGGTCGCGAAGTTGGGAATCACTCGAAGCTTGAGCAAGTACGCGGTTTCGTGGTGAGCCGTGCAGCGTCACGCCTTCTGGACTCCCTCGACTACCGCTGACGTCGCCTCACAAACGCTTTGGCGGCGGCCTGATTGAGGTCCACGACTGGGTCGGCGCGGCGTTTCTCCGCTCAGCGCCGTGCACGGCACGCCTGTCGGCGCCCTTCGGGCTGCGCTCGACGCGCTCACCGTGCCGACTTCCGCTTCTTGATGAGGCGGAAGAGGGGCGCGGGCAATCATGACTGAGGGTGCAAACCCCCAGGTGACCCGACATGCGCAATCGAGATCAGGTCGCGCAGCAGCGCTTGAACTTTTCGCCGCTGCCACAGGGGCACGGATCGTTCCGGCCCACCTTCGGCGCGGCAATGACGGGCCGCTGAGCGATCGCGGAGAGCGCCCCGCCATCGAAAAGCAGACCCATCAACTGAGTGCCCTCCTCCTCGGGGAGTTCGTTGGAGATCCCCAGGCTGATCACGCCTGGAGACGCGGCGAACTCGACGAGGGTGTCCCAGACCTCGAGCACTTCGCGCAGGTCGACCGAGCTCAGGTGGACGGCCTGGTCCTTGCCAACGCGTTGCCCCTGCCAGCCCGCCATGAGCGCGAGGGGCTCATCATCCTCAGCGATTTCCCGTACCAGGTCGAAGGTGCCACGAATGGCAGCGCGGCGACGCTCGCTGTCCATCGACCGCGTTTCGGGAATGGTGCGAACTGCGCGCACGAGAAAGGCGAAGCCCTCTTGTTCGGTGGCGTCGGCGCGCAGCAGCACCGCCGCGAGCGAGTTCAGCGAATCGAGGTCGTTCACCTCGAGCTCGACGGCGCGGCGCCAAGCAGCGATGCCTTCCTCGAGAAGGCCGAAGCGCTCGCAGCCGTTGCCCAGACGACGGTGTGCCTCGGCAGAGTTCGGTTAATGAGCTGTGAGCTCGCGGAGCCTGCGGATGGCCTGAGAGGGCCGCCGCACCTGCGTGCCGTCCCACAACCTCATCTCGGCCAGGAAGACGCGACTGGCTGGGGCATTCAAGACGGCGCCGAACACACCTGCGGTGAGCTTCAAGTACGAGCCTTTGATCAACTCGTAGGTGTCCACGGCGCTGCACTTCGCGCAGTGAAAGATGAGAGAGAGAAAGACGCCCTCCCACCCCTGGGTACGACACTCCTCGACCTTCGGGTGCACGCACACCCAGGAGAAGCGCTCTTTGGATTTGTGTCCGCAGCCGGTGCAGGCCAGGGTGAGGACGACGTCCGCGCCGACGGAATCTTTCAACACGTCTTCAGGCGTAGAGAGGCGCCTGGGTTTGCGGGGGCGAGGCGAAGGCCCGATACGACTCGACCCGGCCATCCTTGCGAATGACCGGGTCGATTGAAGTTGCGGGGGCAGGATTTGAACCTGCGACCTTCGGGTTATGAGCCCGACGAGCTACCTGGCTGCTCCACCCCGCGATATGTGCCCCGCTAGTACGTGGCAGGCTCTGCGACGTCAAGCACCTTGTCGCCCTGACTTTTCATAAAAGCGAACTCCCCGATGTTCCGCCCCCATTTCCCCGCTGCCCTCGCCGGTCTTCTCGGTGTCCTCCTCAACGTGCTCGCCGTCGGCGCCCTCCGGCCGATCCCGCACACGTACCGCCCAGGTGACGTATCGGCCTGGCTCGCGGAGACCCTCGCCCACCCCGGCCACACCACCTTCAGCGCCTGGGCCTTCACCATCGGCCTCGTCTGCCTCGCCGCTTTCGGGGGTGGGCTCGCTTTTGCCTGCCGGACCTCGTGGGCCACCGTGGGGGCAGGCCTGTTCGGCTTCGGCGCCTTGCTCGATGCCGCGGGGACCATGGGGCCGGTCGCCGCGCTCCATGTGGATTCCGCGACCGGGCTGGGGATCTTGTGGATGAGCTTGCTGCTCGACTCGGCGTTCAACGGGCTGCTCGGCCTTGGGTTGATTTGTTTCGCGCTCGGGGTGCCTCGCGAGTGGCCTCGGGGTCTGAAAATTCTCGGCGTCGTGGCCGGGATCGCCAGCCTTCCCGTGGCGCTGCAATTTCACTCCGATGACTTCGCCCGGCTGCTCGCCGTGGCCGGGCCGCTTTGGCTTGCCTGGGTGATTTGGGCTTCCGTGTTGCTCCTGAGGGCGCAGAAGCGTGCGTGACAGCGTCTCGGAGCGGTTCGCGCGGCGGTTGGTCACCATTCCGGCGACCATCTTGGCGTTCTGCATGGTGGCGGCTTGTTTTCCCGCTCTCGTGCTCGTGGCCCTTGCTGCTGATCTCATGGCCCCTCACCCCCGCGGGGGAGAGGGAGGCACGTTCACCACCACTCGGCTCGCGGTCGCGGCGCTTTGTTTTCTGGCCGTCGAGAACCTGGGGTTGCTCCTGCTGCTGTGGACCTGGGTCTCCACTTCCGCCACCAGCACGGCTCGCGCCTCGCGCACCTTTGCGATTCAGCGGCTGTACACCGGGTGGCACCTCATCTGGGTCAGCTGGGTCTTCTCACTCACCTTCGTCATCAAAGGCGCCGAGCTCGTGCTCCCCGGCCCCCTGCTCGTCTTCGTTCGCCACGCCAGCCTCATCGACGTGCTCATCCCCGGGGCGTTCATCGCCAACGTTCACCGGGTCGAGCTCCGCTACGTGCTCAAACGCGAGCTGCTCTTCGAGCCCTGCCTCGACCTCGCAGGGCACTGGATCCCCAATCACTTCGTCGTACGCGGCGGGAAGAACACCGAGGTCGAGCTCAGTGCCATCGCCGCGCTCAAGGTCGGCATCGGGCAGAACGAAGGCGTGATCATCTACCCCGAGGGCACCCGCTTCAGCCGGCGCGCCCGCGAGTTCACCATCGGCAAGCTCGAAGGGGCTGCCAGGGCGCGCGCGGAGAAGCTGCGACATCTGCTCCCGATTCGGCTCGGCGGGGCGATGACGTTGCTCGGGGCGGATCCACAGGCTGACGTGCTCTTCGTCGGCCATCACGGCCTCGAGGGCCTCACCCGGCTCGGTGACATCTGGCGCGGGTCTCTCGTCGGCCGCACCATCACCGTGCAGTTCTGGCGCGAGAAAGCGGAAGACGTTCCCGAAGGTGACGAGGCCCGGCTCGCGTGGGTCAATGAGCGGTGGCAGCTCGTCGATGATTGGCTGGAGGAGTTCGAGTGATCGCTCTGGGTGCTCTTGGTGTCTGCATGCTCGTGCTGTGGGGCGTGTCGGTCAGGCTCAGAGACTCGAGCATCGTCGACCTGTTCTGGGGCCCCGCGTTCGTGCTCGTCGCGTGGTTGACCGTGTTCGAGTTCGGGGCGACGGCGCGCGGGGTGTTGATTGCTTCGCTCGTCAGCGCGTGGGGCTTGCGGCTCGGGGCGTATCTGGCCTGGCGCAACCTGGGGCACGGCGAGGACAAGCGCTATGCGGCCATGCGCGCGAAGCATGGGCCTGCCTGGTGGTGGCGCAGCTTGTTCATCGTGTTCGGCCTGCAGGGCGGGCTCGTGTGGGTCGTGTCGTTGCCCGTTCGCAGTGGGATCGTCGCCAGCTTCGAGGCGTGGTCGTGGCTTGATTTCGTGGCCACTGCCACGGTGATTGTCGGGATCTTGTTCGAGTCGATCGGCGACTGGCAGCTCGCTCGCTTCAAGGCCGATGCGGCGAACAAGGGGAAGATCATGAACCGCGGGCTTTGGCGGTTCACTCGGCATCCGAATTACTTTGGCGACTTTGTCGTTTGGTGGGGGCTGGCTTGTTTTGGGACTTTGTTCAGCGCGATCGGCCCACTCGTCATGTCGATCTTGCTCATCCGCATGTCCGGCAAGGCCTTGCTCGAGGCTGGGATGCGCGGGCGGCCTGGGTTTGATGAATATGAAAAAGCCACCAGCGGGTTTTTCCCGTGGTGGCCTTCTCGGTAAGCCCTCTCCCCCTCAGGGAGAGGGAGTTGGTTTTGTTCTGCTTTGCTTACTTCAGCGTCAGGCCCTTGAGCTTGTCAGCCAGCGAGTTGAACCCGCCCGAGCTGGTGACCTTCTTCGCCTGATCCGCCTTCCACGCGCTCAGGTCGGCGCGCTCTTCGCTGCGCTCAGCCTGCACGATGGACAGCTTGAGCTTGTCGCCGGTGATCTCCACCACTTCGGCCTTCAGCTGCTTGCCCATGGGGAACATGCGACGGAGATCCGTACCGCGCTCCGTGCCCGTCTCGCTCGCAGGGATGAGCCCCGAGAAGCCGTCCCACTCGATGAAGATGCCGTAGGTCTCGATGCGCGTGACCTTGCCCGTCACCACCGTGCCGCGCCTGGGCTTCGGTGCACGCACCACCTTCATTTCCGTCGCGCCGGCAGGCTGCTCGGAGGAGGCGGTCTCTTCACCACCCGCAGACGAAGACACGCCCTCGCCCACCACCACGCCGTCCTTCACCAGCCGCAGCCCGATGCGCTTCTCGTTCTCGTCGATCTTCTCGACCTTGACCTCGATCTCCTGGCCGACGGTCAGCACGTCCTTCGGGTGCGCGATGCGGCGATCCGACATCGCGGAGATGTGAATGAGCCCGTCGACACCCGGCGCCAACTCGACGAACGCGCCGAACGGCTGCAGGCGAACGACCTTGCCCTTGAGCAGCGCGCCCTCTTTCGCGATCTCCAGCATCGCCTTGAACGGATCCTCGAGCAGCGCGCGCATCGACAGCGTGATGCGATCCTTCCGCTTGCTCTTGTCGGGCGAACCGGGCTCGGCGTCCTCCATGCGGAGCACCTCGACCTCGACCTCGTTGCCCACTTCGACGACTTCGCTCGGGTGACCGATGCGCACGTGCGACAGCTCGCTGACCGGAATGAGCCCCTCGAGGCCCCCCAGGTCGACGAACGCGCCGAACGCCTGCACGCCCACGATGCGGCCCTTGAGCACCTTGCCGACCTCGAGCGTCTTCTTGAGCTCGATCGCCTTGCCCTTGTTCTCTTCTTCAACCAGCGCGCGGCGCGAGAGGACGACGTTCTTCTCCTTCACCTCGGTCACGCGGAAGGTGAGGCGCTGACCGACCAAGTCTTCCAACTTCACCGGCCGAATGTCGACCTGCGAAGACGGGCAGAACGCT
The DNA here is from genome assembly GCA_043773025.1 of Archangium sp. Classification (GTDB taxonomy): domain Bacteria; phylum Myxococcota; class Myxococcia; order Myxococcales; family Myxococcaceae; genus Archangium_A. The sequence goes on along the minus strand of JAYVFP010000059.1, from coordinate 2,345 downwards.
CGCACGTCGCCGACCGCGATCTCCAGGCCGCCCTTGTTGACCGACAGCACCAGGCCATCGACCGGCAGGCCAGAGTGCTTCGCGTCGATCAGCATCGACAACGACGCCGCGCCCTTGGAGAGCTTGCGCGAGAGCTGAATGCCCTTGGCGCCGGTCTCCATCACGAACGCTTCGATCTCGTCGCCCACGCCGTAGCGGAGAATGCCCTCGGCATCCTTGAGCTCGTCCAGGTCGATCATCGCCTCGTGCTTGCCGATGGTCGCGAAGACCACCTCGGCGCCGAGCTGGAAGATCTTCGCGGTGACCTTCTCACCCACGCGCGGCAGTTGCTTGCGCGTCGGCACGCCGCCATCACGGGCGTGCTTCTCGAACATCGACTCGAACGACTCAGACTCGGCGACCTCGTCGGCCACGGAGTGCGTCGGCACCACCGGCCTGGCCGCGGTCTCGGTCTTGGCTTCGGTCTCGCCGGGGGCAACAGGGGTGACAGGGGTGACCGTGCTCCTGGTCTCCACCACCACGCCTGAGCGCTTCACCACCACCATGGGCCCCGGGCGCTTCTCTTCGCGCGGCTTTCGCTCTTCGCGATCGCTGGTCTTCCGGTCTCCGCGCTCACCCGGCTTCGCGGTGGCACGGCCCGACATTACGTCCCCAAACGTGGGCAGCGGCTTCTTCTGGTCAGTCATGATTCCTCGCAAATTGCGGTACTTCTAGAGCGGTTCCCCGCCGAACCGGGCGCGTCCTATCGGATCAACGGCCTCGAAACCAGCCCTCAGGTACCCCTGAACCGCGCTAGCAGCCGCTCCAGGTGAACCTGATCGACCTGGTCGAAGGCCCCAGCGTGGGCTGAGTCGATGTCGAAGACCGCGATCAGGGCTCCCTGACGGTTGAAGACGGGCACCACGATTTCAGAGGCGCTGCGGGAATCGCAGGTGATGTGGCCGGGGAAAGCGTGCACGTCGGGCACGAGCTGGGTCTTGCCGGTCGCCGCAGCCGTGCCGCAGACCCCCTTGCCGAAGGGGATCTCGAGGCAGCCCAGGGTGCCCTGGTAGGGGCCCACCCGGAGCAGCTTGCCGGGGGTGACGACCCGGTAGAAGCCGGTCCACAGGTGGTTGAAGGCGTGGTGGACCAGGCAGGAGATGGTCGACATGGCGGTGATGTCGTCGTCCATGCCGTTCAATACGGCTTCGATTTGGCTTTCCAATTGGCGCCAGGCTTCGGCTTTGGGGAGGCCTCGGAGGTCTTGTGTCGTTTCGGCCATGGTTGGCGTCTGCCCTCTCCCCGACCCTCTCCCCCTCGGGGAGAGGGAGCTCAGGGGATCAGTTTGACGGCGTCTCCGTCGGTGGTGATTTGGGTTTTGCCGTCGTTCTGAAGAACCACGTCGCCTATCGCGACCGTGTGCACCCGGGACCGCTTCGCCCCGTTGAAAGTGCCCTGCACGCTCACCACCAGGTGACCCCGGCCCGTGAAATCGACCTGCAGCGCGCGCACCTCGCCTGACTTCACGGCCGCGCCGACGACGGCTTCGGGGGGCGAGGTGACGGTCACCCCGTCGATGCCCGTGATGACGACGGCGACGTTCTCGCCAGGCCCCTCGAAACGAAGCCTCAGCAGGGCCGTCGTCGAGCTCACTTCTGACTCGAGCGCGGTGGGCGCTCCCGGCTTGAGGGTGACCTGCGCCGGCTCAACCACTTTCTTCGAGGTGGAGCAGCCGGTGAGGACAAGCAGTGACGCGATGAGGAGTGTTTTCATGGGCTCGTGATCGACATGGACACGTTGTAGTTGCCGCTCACCTGCCCGTAGCCCTGGAGCACGACCACGTAGGTCGCTCCTGCGGTGGTCGGGAAGCTGATGGTCTCGGCGCCGGTGGTCGTGTCATCCGCCCAGTCGGCATACGCACCGCGACGGAAGGCCGCGATCCACACGTCTTGCGTGGAGCTCGAACGCACGATGACCGTGCGGCCCGTGCCGGTGAACACGTAGTACTGGTTCTGCTGGTACGAGTTCGAGGGGAAGCCGCCGCCAAGGCCAATGGTCCCGGTAAACGGAATCGCCGCTGGGCTGAACATGCCGGTCAGGCTGCTGTCGCCCGCTCCGAAATCGGAGGTCACCGGGCCCACCTGGTACCTCGCCAGCACCGCGTTGATGCCGGCGGCGTTCGCTCCGGGCTGCGCTTTGAGGCCGGTGACGAAAGACGCCAGGGTGGTCACCGCATCGGTCGTCTTCTGCGGGCCGGAGAGCACGTCGTAGACAGTGGCCAGACCAACGCCGACCTGATCGTGCGTGCCGTCGGCCGTCGAGTCGTAGAGATCGTAGATCGCGCGCAGCACCGCGTTCTCGGAGAA
>JAYVFP010000058.1:0-17623 GCA_043773025.1 Archangium sp. | reverse complement strand
AGTCGAAGGAGCACTTCCGCCTCGCGCAGCAAGTGGCATCTCGACTTCACTCGATGCGAACGGTGTGGGCTGTTCCTTAGGAGAGCAGTCGAGGGAGTCCCTCCGCTTCGTTTGGCCAGTGGCCCCTCGACTTCTCTCGGGCGGAACGGTCAGGTGACTGCGCCAACCAAGGCCAGCTTCTTCTCGGCTTTCACCAGCCGACGTCTGGGCGCCGTCACCTTGCTCTCACTCTCGTCAGGGCTCCCGCTCGGGCTGGTGATCACCGCCGTGCCCGCGTGGCTGGCGATGGCGCGCGTGGACATCAAGACGATCGGCCTCATCACGCTGGTGCAACTGCCGTACGGCTTCAAGTTCGTCTGGTCACCCTTGATGGATCGGCTGCGCCCCCCGTTCATGGGCTCGCGCCGCGGGTGGATCCTGATCTGTCAGTTGGCGCTCGGAGCGGTGGTCGCCGCGCTGGGGTTCCTCGCCGGCTCGATGCCCACCTGCGATCCAGGCAGCGCCGCGTGCGCCACGTTACCCCCGATCGACCCGGTGCTGGTCAGCGCGGTCGCCGGGCTCTCTTTTCTGATCGCCTTCGCCTCGGCCTCGCAAGACATCGTCTACGACGCGTACGCGGTCGAGGTGCTCGAGAAGCACGAACACGGCGCGGCCGTCGGAGCCCGCAGCGCGCTCTACCGGGTGGGTTTGTGGATGTCGGGCAACATCGCCATCTCACTTGCGCCCGTGTGGGGCTGGCGCTGGACGCTGCTCGCCCAGGCCGTGGTCTACCTCGCGCTCCTGCCGGTGACCGTCTTCGCGCCCGAGCCGCAAGGCACCATCGCGCGGCCGCAGACGCTCCAGGAAGCGCTCTGGTTGCCCTTCGTCGGCTTCCTCGGCCGCCCGCGCGCGCTGGAGATCACCGCGTTCGTGTTGCTCTACCGCCTGGCCGACTCCATCGCCGGCGCGTTGGTGAGCCCTTTTCTGCTCAAGCAGGGCTTCTCGGCCTTCGACGTCGGCGTGGTGCGCGGCGGCGTGGGCATCGCAGGCACGCTGATTGGCACCATTCTGGGCGGCATGATGGCCGGCCGCTGGGGGCTGGGCCGCGCGTTGTGGATCTGCGGGGTGCTGCAGATCGTCTCGAACAGCGGCTACGCCGTGGTGGCGATGATCACCCCCAGCACCGGTGCCATCGCGCTTCCATTTCTCGACGCGAGCGTGAACCTGCCGCTCCAGGTGGCCATCTTCCTCGAGACGTTGACGGGGGGCATGGGCTGGGGCGCGTTCGGCGTGTTGCTGCTGCGGCTGACGGACAAACGGTTCTCCGCCACGCAGTACGCGTTCTTCTCGAGCCTGGTGGGGCTGGCGCGCACGTTCGTGGGGCCGCCTGCGGGCGTGATGGCCGACGCGCTGGGCTGGCGCGACTTCTTCCTGCTCACCATGGTCTTCGGCATTCCCGGCATGCTCATGCTTCGGCGGTTCGTGCCGTGGGGTGAAGAGCCGAAGGAAGTCTCCGGCGAAGAGGTGGAGCCCCTGCCGCGAGGTGCACCGTGGGGCGCCCGCTCGTTGTGGGGCTGGGGGTCGCTGGCGGCCTTCGGCTTCACGGCCACCTCGCTTTCGGCTTCGGCGCTGATGTCGACCATCAAGACCTGGCGCGCGGCGCCGCTCCCGACCCGGGTCTTCGACTTCCCCGAAGGCGTGAAGGCGGTGCTGCTGCCCCAGTCGTGGACGCAGAGCGTGGACATCGCCAGCGCCCTCATCTTTGGGCTGATGGCCGGGCTCGCCGTCGCCGCCGGCATGGCAGCTCGCGGCCGCCCGGGTTCGACCCCACTTCGGGAAGAGTCTGGGCCACCCGGCCGTTAGGTGATTGCTCCCCATGCAGGTGCCCCGGATCCTCTTCGGAATTCTGACGCTGGCGGTCTTCGCGGGCGCCAACTACTTCGTCTACCGCCGCACCGTGGCCGACACGATCCAGTCGCCCAGAGTGCGCCGGGTGATGGCCGTGTTGCTGGCGATGCTCTTTCTCGCCGTGCCCGTGGTGCGCTTCGCGTGGCAAGAGCAGATGCCGCCGCCGGGCATCACCATGGCCGTGCTGATCGGCTGGGGCGTGTTCATGTACACGCTGATGGCGCTGGTGGTGGTCGAGTTCGTGAAGTGGCTCGCACGCCGCCGCAAGAAGCCTGAGGCGGTGCCCGACAATCCAGAGCGGCGCCTGTTTCTCTCCCGCGTCGCTGCGGGTGGCGCGCTGGTGGTGGGGGGGGGCGTGGCGAGCTTCGGTACGTGGCGCGCATTCACCCCGCCTTCGATCACCGAGGTGCCCATCAAGCTGCTCGGCCTGCCGAAGGCGCTCGATGGCTTCACCATCGTGCAGCTCAGCGACATTCACGTCGGGGCGATCATTCAGGAGAAGTTCCTCGATCAGCTGGTCGCCACGGCGAACTCCGCCAAGCCCGACTTGCTGGCGATCACCGGTGACCTGGTCGATGGCTCGCCCGATGCCGTCGGCCGCTACGTCGCGCGCTTACGCAACCTGCGGTCACGCTTCGGCACGTACTTCGTTTCCGGCAACCACGATTATTACGCGGGGTGGGAAGAGTGGTCGCGTGAGCTCGAGGGCCTCGACTTCGAGGTGCTGCGCAATCGCACGGTGACGATCGGCGATTCGAGCGCGTCGTTCGATCTCATCGGCGTGGATGACTGGGGTACGCGGTGGCAGCCCAATGACTACGACCTGGAGGCCGCGGTGAAGGGCCGCGATCCAGCGCGGGCGTCGGTGCTGCTGTGTCATCAGCCCCAAGGGCTCGAGCTGGCGGCGGCGAAGAGGGTGGGGTTGCAGCTCAGCGGCCACACGCACGGTGGGCAGCTGTTTCCCGCGAATCTGATCGGCCGGGGAATCTGGGGCGATCGCAACCAGGGGCTCTCGACGTTCGATGGGCTGCAGGTCTACACGAGCCGGGGGTGTGGCTTCGTGGGGCCGCCGATGCGAGTCGCCGCACCGCCCGAGGTCGTGAAGATCATTCTGATCGCGGGGTGACGAACTGAACTCCCACTCCCTCTGGGCGAGGGAGTGGGTGATGGGCTCGTCAGTTCAGCACCTCAAGGGCACTTCACCCCCGCCTGCCCGCTCGACGACGCGCGGGTGCACGCCGCCTTCACCGTCACCTCGTCCTTCAGCTCCTTCGCCAGCCGAGCGGTGCGCAGGTGCAGCTCGAGGTTGTCCTTCTGCTCGCTCTCCTCACTGACCGACCGCAGCAGCGCGAGCCCATCTTTCTTCCGCCCGAAGCTCGCGAGCAGCTCAGCCAGCTCCGTCGTCTCCCGCAGCTCCTCACCGGTCGACGTATCGAGCGCCTTCTGCAGCTCTGCCGCGGCGCAGGCCTCGTCCTTCTTCTGCTGACACAACCGCGCGAGCGCCACGTGCACCACCCCGCGATCCTTCACCTCGAGCGACGAACGGAACGCCGCCTCGGCCTCAGTGGGCTTGCCCAGCTTGAGTTGCACCTCACCGACCAGCTCCCACAACGACGGATCCTTCGGGTCGACCCTCGCGGCCTCGGTGTACACGATCACGGCGTCTTCGAGTCGCAGCGCCTCGACCAGCCGGTCACCCAGCTCGTTGAACACGCCCACGCTCTTGATGCCCTTCTTCACCGCGCCCTCCAGCACCTCCACCGCCTCCTTCGCGCGCCCGGCCTTCTGCAGCTCGGCGGTGATGCGCAGCACGAGGTCACCCCGGGTGCTCTCCGGCGCGCATTCGCTGGCCAGCACCAGGTTCTTCACGGCCTCGTCGACCTTGCCCTCTGCGAGCTGCAGTTCGGCCAGCGTCTCGAGCGCGTTGAAGTCTTTGGCGTTCGCCGCGAGCGCCTTCGTGAGCGCCTCGCGCGCCTTCTCCTTCTCGCCCGAGGCCGAATACAGGTAGCCCAGGCGGCTCCACGTGGTGCCGCGCCTGGGGTCTGCTTTGGCCGCGGCCTCGAAGGCCTCGATCGCCTCTGGCACCTTCACCTCAGACAGGTACACCTCACCCTCCGCGGCCGGCAGCCGGGGATCTGCGGGGTTGAGCGCGCGTACTTCAGCGAACTGTTTGTGCGCCTCGGCGAAGTCACCCTTGAGGTACGCCGCCTGGCCCGAGAGGTAATGCCCATCAGCCCGCGCTTTGGGATCGACCCCATCACCAGGCTTGGGGCAACCACACAGCGCCAACACCACCAGCAGGGAAACGCGCTTCAAATGTTCTTCATCCTCGCGAGGGTGTTGGCCCGGCTCTGCAAGGCCGGAGCAAACCCCGGCGACCGCTTCAAGAGCTCATCGAGCGTGTCGATGCACGTGCCGTACTGCTTGAGCGCAGCGAGCGCCGCGGCGCGATTGAACAACGAAGGCACGTGTTTCTCGTCGATGCGCACGCCGATGTCGGCCGCCGCGAGCGCACCCAACGCGTTGCCATCAGCCAACCGGGCGAACGACAGATTCGCGTACACCTCAGGCAACGTTGGGCCCCACTGCACCGCGAGCTCCAGTTGCTCCAGCGCACCCTTCCCCGCCGCCGCGTCGCCGGCCTTCAGCTTCTCGAGCAACGCCGCCCCCAGGTTGGATCGGTATTCGGCGATCTCCGGTTCTCGTTTCACGGCCTGCTCGAGCTGAAAGACCGCCTCGTCGAGTTGGCCCGCCCGCACCGCCATCGCCCCGCGCGCGTAGTGCCACGCACCGGTGCGCTCCTTTTCGAGGGCCGCCTCGAGCGCAAGCAAGGCCCCCGGCAGATCGCCCGCCTGTTCCTTCTGCCGCGCCAGGGCCAGCACGTTCTCGAGCGTCATGATCAGAACGTCCACGCGAGCGTGGAGAGCGCCCATTGCTTCAAGTTGGTCATGAAGGAGTCGTTCTTGAGCTCGGCCAGGGTGACCGGCACGGTCTCCCTGAGGCCCGCCGCGAACCGGTTTTCCAGCTGCCTTGCCGTCGCGGAGTCCTGCACCGCGAGCGCGACCTCGGTATCGGTGTTCTTCGAGCGCCCGTTCATGTTGACCGAGCCGACCACGCTGAACTCTCCGTCGAAGGTGGCGGTCTTCGAGTGCAGCGTGCCGCCGTGCTTCTCGTAGATCTGCACGCCGGCCTTGAGCATGTCGTCGTAGAAATACCGCGCGGCATCCGACACGAAGCCCATGTCGTTGGACGCCTTGCTGTTGCTCATCACCTTCACTTCGACGCCCCGTTTGGCCGCGTCGACGAGCGCCTTCCTGATCTCCGGGGGCGGCAAGAAGTAGGCGTTCTCGATGGTGATGCTCTTCTGCGCGTTCTCGATCGAGCGCAGGTAGAGCTTGTCGGTGGTGCCCACGAGGCCCTTCACCTCGGGGTTGCTCTGCACCACGCGCACCGACGGGCCTCCGCTGACCGAAGACAGTTTCGGGAACAGCTTCTGGCGATCGGCAGCCGACAGCGTGCCGCCCATCTCGCCCCAGTTGCGTACGAAGGCCTTCATGGTGTCGGCCACCGCGGGGCCCTCGAGCTTCATGTCGGCATCGCGCCAGGCCTCTGAGCCCACGCCGTCGCCGCGAGAGAAGATTTGCCTACCCGAGCCGCCCAGCGCGTACTCGTCGGCGATGTTCATGCCGCCCTGCACCGACGCCTTGCCGTCGACGATCAGGTGCTTCTCGTGCCAGCGATCATTGAGATCCCACACCTTGTACTTCTCGCCGTAGGCCTTCACGTCGACGCCGGCGTTCTTCATCAGCTCGAACATCTTTGGATCTGCGCGGCCGCTGCCCAGGGCGTCGTAGATGACGCGAACCTGCACGCCCTCCTGCGCCTTGGCGGCCAGCTTCTTCGCCAGCGCCCAGCCCGTTTCATCGGAGTTGAAGATGAAGGTCTGAAAGCAGATCGACTCCTTCGCGCCGTCGATCATCTTGTTGCGCTCGGCGAACGAGTTGACGCCGTCGAACAGCATCGAGACCTTGTTGCCCGCGAGGCTGCGCGACTGGGTGTCGCGATCGAGCTGCGCTTCGAAGACCGCGCTGCGCACGCCGGCCTTCGGCACTGCGTTCGCGCTGACCTGTTTCGGCGCAGGCTGGGGAGCAGCGCCCTTGGCCGCCCAGCCCTTGTTCACCTCAGCCGTCTTCGCAGGAGCAGCCGCCGGTGCCTTCGGAGCAGGCGACGGAACGGCTGTGGTCTGGCCTCTTTGAACCTTCATCGGGCACCCCTTCGACAGCGAGCTGAAGACAGCCGGGCAACCTACCCCACCGTGGTCATGCGCAGCACTTCTTCGAAGGTGGTTTCTCCCTCGGCGAGTTTGCGCACGGCGGCCTCTCGAAGTGTCCTCAGGCCCATGGCGCGCGCCGCGGCGATCAGCTGCTCGGGGGGCGCCTTCTGCGCGATCATCTGTTTGATCTCTTGAGTCGCGGTGAAGATCTCGAAGACCGCCGTGCGCCCCAGGTACCCGGTGCCGCGGCACTTCACGCAGCCAGCCCCTTTGAGGAACTTCGGCCCACCCGGCAGCAGCGGAATCGGAGCCCCGAGCGCAGCGACCTGCTCCTTCGAGAGCTGCACCGGCTGGCCGCACGAGCCACACACCTTGCGCACCAGGCGCTGCGCCATCACGCCCAACAGCGCCGAGCTCAAGAGAAACGGAGGCACCTCGAGATCGATCAGCCGATTGACCGCGCCGAACGAGTCGTTGGTGTGCAGCGTGGAGAGCACCAGGTGACCGGTGAGCGCAGACTGCACCGCGTTCTCCGCCGTCTCTGCGTCGCGGATTTCACCGACCATGATGATGTCGGGATCCTGCCGGAGGATGTGGCGAAGCGCGTTGGCGAAGTCGAGGCCGAGCTTCGGCTGAACCTGCACCTGGTTGAAGGCGTCCCACACCATCTCGATGGGATCTTCGATGGTCGTGACGTTCACGTCGGGCCCAGCGAGGGCCTTGAGCGCAGAATAGAGCGTGGTGGTCTTGCCGCTGCCCGTGGGCCCCGTGACCAGGATGAGGCCGTGCGGCTCGGCGATCCACCCCTCGAAGATGCGCTGCTCCAGCTCATCGAAGCCCAGGCGCGTGACGTCGACTGCGAGCGTCTCGGGGTCGAAGATGCGCATGACGACCTTCTCACCGAAGGCCGTGGGCAGCGTGCTGACGCGGATCTCGACCTCGCGCCCATCGCGATCGACCTTGATGCGCCCGTCTTGCGGCTTGCGCTTCTCCGAGATGTCGAGCCGCGAGATGGTCTTGATGCGCGCGACGATCGGCAGGTGGAGCTGCCCCGGCAACGTGTACACGCCGTGCAACACGCCATCGATGCGCAGGCGCACCAGCGACGAGTCACGCTTGGGCTCGACGTGCACGTCGCTGGCGCGATTGTCGAAGGCGTAACGCAGCAGGTAGTCGACCGCCTGGATGACGGGCCTGTCGCCGGCATCGAGCTCACGGCCCGTCGACAATGAAATCAACTGCTCGAAGTTGGTGATGCCCTGCGAGGCATCGGCGTGTTCGACGGCGGCCGCGGCCAGGGTGCGCTTGAAGCCGTAGACGTCGGCGATGCCCTTGAGGATGTCGTTCTTCGCCGAGAGCACCGGCACGATCTGCGTGTTCGCGAGCCGCGCCAGGTTCTCGAACAGCTCGTGATCGAAGGGGTTGGCCACCGCGACCACGAGGGGAACGCCGGGGCCGGTGCCGCCATCGAGCGCGAGGATGCAGTGCTTGTGCGCGTAGGGCTTGCTCACCATCTTCGCGGCGAGGTTCATGTCGAGCTTGAGCGGATCGATCTTCCGATACGTCACGCCCGCTGCCTTCGCGGCCACCTCGCACACCCGATCCTGATCGAGCACTTCACCCGCCCGCGTACCCACGGGGATCTGAAAGGCCGCGACGATCTCGATGGGCGAGACCACGTACCGCTCGGCGCCCATGGTCTTGAGCACGCGCGCGCTGGCTTGTACCTGCCTGGCCGAGATGTCCGAGGCCTGGGTCCTGGTCAAAGAGCCCGCTGCGACGAGCACGTCCAGCAACCAGGTCAGCGTGAAGTCCTGCGCGCGACGGCGCTCCTGCACGACTGCGGTGGCCACGATCAGAGCCCCCTGGAGCTTCGTCGCGACACCAAAGTGAGCAGGCCCAGCAACGCAAAGCCGAACGAAGGATCGACCGCCGTGCAGCCGCAGCCGCCTGAACCACCGTTGCCGGTGCCCGCGTCTTTGGGGGTGATCACGATGGGCTTGCCCGCATCAGGCCGGCACTGCAGCGCTGAACACCCGCCGTCGCCTTCCATCGGCGTGTAGCACTCGCCCATGTTGCAGAACTGGCCCACGGGGCAGTTCGCGTCGGTGGTGCAGCCGGGCAGGCAGCTCTTGCCCACCTGCGTGTCGGCACACCGCAGCGCAGGGCCACAGGTGCCAGGGCCGGTGCAGTCCTTCAAACAGAACAATTCGCCGCGCGCGGAGGGCGTGCAGGTGCTCCCCGTCGGGCAGATGCCGCAGCCCCGTGAACACTGCTGCACGCACTGCTTCTGGCTGCTCTGCAGATCGGTGATTCGGCAGACCTGGCCCGGGCCACACTCGGCATCTTGCAGGCAGGGGTTGCCCAACTGACCCGCGGGGTTCTGCCGCGCCACGCACAGGCCATCGCAGGTGCGGCAGGTGAACCGTGTCGGGTCGACGCAATCCTGATCGGAGAAGCAGCGCGGAATGCACACGCCGGTGGTGCCGATGGCGTCGACCTGGGCGCACGCGTAGTTCACGCGGCAGTCGGCGAGCCCCACGCGGCAGGTCTGCAGGCAACGATCACCCGGGCCCGCTTGCACGCAGAGCGAACCTGCCGGGCACGGCGGCTGACCGGGCTCACAGGCCTGGGTGCAGTACCCGTCGATCCACGTGAAGTTGCCGCCCGAAGCCGCCTCTGGCGTGCGGCAGTAACCAAACGAGTTGCCACAGTCGGGGTTCGTGATGCAGTTGCGGCCCACCTGCGTGACGATGCTGCCGGGCAACACACAGGCGCCCGTGAAACCAGAGAACGCAGTGGAGGCCTGGCAGTTGAGCGGTAGATCGCAGTTCGCGTTCGCCCCCAGCGCGCAGCCACGGGTGCACAAGTTGATGGTCAGCCCGTTGGTCACCGGCTGGGCCAGACACTTGAGATCGGTCTGGGCACAGCCGCCGTCCCCGTAGCAGGGGGAAGCCGACTCGCCGGCCAGCGGGTAGCGGGTGCACAACATCTGCACGTCCATCGAGGACAACACGCGCAGCGTCTCGCCGCGCGAAATGCGCTCCTCCATCACCACGTCATCGAACAGGCCGAAGTGCCCAAGGCCCAGGCAGTGACCCTGTTCGTGAAGGGCCACGGTCTCGAAGTCCATCGAGTTGGCCGGCGTCACCACGTCGAGCGACCACGAGAAGCCCGGCGCGTTGAAGTACGTGTCGCAGGTCTGCAGAATGCCCGCGTACGCGCGCGGCAACGTGATGGCCGCCACCAGCCCGGAGTTACCGAAGACCTCCCGTGCGTCGGCATCCGCCATCGTCGTGCCGCCCAGCATCCAGATCGGAGAGACCGAGAAGTTGTCGAAGCTCTGATTGGGGTTGGGCACGGTGCCCACCGACGGCCCCAGCGACTGCACCTTGGGGTACGCGCACTGCACCGCGTTCCACGTGTTCCACGCCCGCTCCGAGGCGTTCTGCATCAGCGTGTACTGCAGGCCCGCGGGCGTCTGGCTTCTCGAGTCGACATAGACCGAGAACTTCTGCTGCGCGGTGCTCAGCATCTTGTAGTCGAGGTAGTCCTGCGCCGACGCTGCGCTCGAGACGATGAGCAGCCCCACCAGTGCAAGGCGCCTCATCGCTTCACCGGGCCCGGCGACAGCTCTTCGCGCAGCGCGGCCAGGGTGCGCTTGCTCCACTTGCCGTTGAACAGATCCTTCACGAACACCTCTTCGCCTGCGACGTCGAGCTTGCCCGCGCTCATCGCCACCAAATGGCACCGGTCGACTGCGAGGCGGCAGCGGAGGAACAGGACCGCCGTCTCGCCCACGTTGAACTTCGCGTCACCGGGCACCTGCATCGACTCGAGGCCGCGTTTGCCACCGAGCTGCACCACGTTGAGCTGAGAGGGGCCGCTCCCGCGCAGATCCTGGCCCACCACCACGGTGGTCACCGTCTTCAGGGGAATCGCGGCGCCAGGGGTCTCTTCAAGCGTCTGCGAGATGACCTGCACCAGCACCACGCGATCAGACTGCTCGGCGCGTTGGAGCAGCGTGTGGGGAATCAAAGTCGTCGCCAGCGCGAGGGTGGGCAGGGCCAGCAGGCCTGCCAGAACGGGAAGAGGACGCATGGAGGCGCACAGCCTACTCCGAGAGCGCCTTGAGCGCGGCATCCACCACAGCGTCGGCGGCTGCGGCCGAGGCGGTGGCGTACACCTCCACACCCAACGACTCGAGCGCAGCAGCGGCGGCAGCGGTGGTGGCCACCACGCGCAGGCCTTCAGTCAGCACCGTTCGAGGGCCCGACACCGCTTCGAGGGCGACCGGCCCGCAACACTGCGCGGCGTGAGGCGCGGACACGGGCAGCCCCTGCGTCAGCTCGACGAAGGCTTCCCCTGCAGCGGCCGAGTGAACGATGACGACCCGGTGCGCATCGGTCGACAGCGAACCCGAACCGGGCGACGGCGGCACGGCGACCTGCGTGAAGCCCACGCCCGCGGCGTCGAGCGAGTCGAGCAGGATCTCGGGCGCTTGCCCCTCGTGCAGCACCAGCACTTCGTCATCGCTGGTGAGCAGACCCGAGACCGCCGAGGTCCACTTGCCGTCACCGGGCACCCTCACCGTTCCGCCCTGGCGCGCGATGGCCCGGGCGGTCGGCGCGTCGGCAGCCAGCCACTGCACCTTCTCGAGGGCCCGGCGCGTACCGGCGCGGTTGACCGACTCGAGAAACGCTCTCAAAGGACCCCGGCCGATCGCCACCACCCAGGTCACCCTGTGAAGCTGTTCGGCCACCGCTTGCAGGCCCAGCAGCCGCTCACCTGGAGCGCCCAGCACGGGCCAGAAGCAGGGCTCGTGGCCCTCTTCTTCGAGCAGAAACGCGAGGTCGGCCGCCTGCTCAGGCGGCGTCAGCAGGAGGACGCGCGCCAAAGCCAGCCTCTCGCCACAGTGATTCTGACCAATCGAAAACCGCTCACCGCTCCAAAGGAACCACCCACCATTCGCATCGAGCGCAGTCGAGATGCCACCGCTGCGCGATGCGGAAGTGCTCCCTCGACTTCGCTCCTGGGGAACCGCCCACCCCGTTCGCATCGAGCGCAGTCGAGATGCCACCTTCCGCGCGAGCAAAGGGAATCCCTCGACTTCGCTCGGGATGACCGGTTGGTTGTTCCTTCGGGTGAATTCGAAGGCGAAGCCGATTCCCTGCTCGGGAGGACCGGTGTGAACGCGGCCAACCGATCATCTTCACTGTGGCGAAACATTAGAGCTTGTCGAGAATGAACGCCGCGAGCAGATCGGCTTCGGGTGAGCTGGTCTTCTTCTTCGGGTCGCTCTTCGCCGCCGGAACCACCGCCACCTCGGTGACGTAGCCCTCGACCACCTCGTAGGCCGCCTCGCCCACGATGCACGAGTCCTGGAAGTGTTCGGCGTTGAGGGCCGACAGTTGGGCCGTCGTCTTCACGCGCCCCAGCAGCCCCTGGGTGTCTTCACCCGAGACGAGCTTGGCGAAGTGCACGCCTGCCGCGACCGGAAAGCTCGCTTTCCCCTCAGTCACGAAGAGTTTGCCGTCCTGAAGATCGGCCTTCTCGGAGACCATCCAGTCCTCGAGAGTCTTGTGCGGCAGAAAGAGCTTCACGTGGTTCCTCTTTTTCACTGCCCTGCATGCGGCGGGATTGGGTATTAAATCCCGGACGGTCCAAAGTCCAAAGCCACAGCGTCCTTCAACGTCACTTCTTTCCCATTCAGGAAAATTCCAGCCATGAGCAAAGACACCGTTACCGTCCTCGACGCGACCTTCAAGAGCGAGGTTATCGACTCGCAGATCCCGGTGTTGGTGGATTTCTGGGCCCCCTGGTGCGCACCCTGCCGCGCCATCGCCCCCGCGCTCGAGGAGCTCGCCACTCAGTACAAAGGGCAGCTGAAGATCGTCAAGCTCGACATCGATGAGAACCAGGCCACCGCCGAGCAGTTCGGCATCCGGTCGATTCCCACCCTCTTGATGTTCAAGGGCGGCAAGGTGGTCGAGCAGCTCGTCGGGGCCGCGCCCAAGTCGAAGCTCGAGGACAGCATCAAGAAGGTCCTCTGAAAGCTTCGGAGCTCTGAGTGCTCGGTCATCTGCTCAAGCCCGAGTACGAGGAGCTGATCCGCAAGAAGGATTGGGAGTCCTTGCGGATTGCATTCGAAGAAGTCGACCCCGCTGACATCGCGGAGATCCTGGAAGATCTCCCGACGGAAGACTCCGGGGTCATCTTTCGAATCTTGCCGCGCGACGTGGCAAGCGTGGCCTTCGAGTACCTCCCTCTCGATCAGCAAACAGAGATCGTTCAGACGCTCGGGAGCGACCAGCTCAAGAACGTGCTCAACGAGATGGCGCCTGACGACCGCACCCGCCTGTTCGAGGAGCTGCCGGCCGAGGTGACTAAACGCGCGCTGGAGCAGCTCTCGGTCGAAGAGCTGCGGGTCGCGCGCACCCTGCTCGGCTACCCGGAAGACACCGCCGGCCGCTACATGACGCCGGAGTACATGGCGCTGCGCCCCTCGATGACGGCCCACGAAGCCATCGAGGCGATCCGCAAGAATGGGCGAGGCCGCGAGACACTCAACATTCTGTACATCATCGATGAGCGCGGCGAGCTGAGGGCCGATCTGCGGCTGGCTGAGCTGGTCATGGCGGCGCCTGACGCGAAGGTCGGCGATCTGCCCACCCGTCAACTGGTGGCGATCCCCGCCACGGCGCCCAAAGACGAGATCATCAGCACGTTCGAAAAGTACGACCGGGTCGCCTTGCCGGTGACCGATTCGCGTGGCGCGATGGTGGGCATCATCACCGCTGACGACGTGCTCGACGTGGCGGCCGAGCAGGCCACCGAAGACATCCAGAAGCTCGGTGGTCTCGAGGCCCTCGAGGCGCCGTACATGGAGATCTCGACCTTCGAGATGCTGCGCAAACGCGGCGGGTGGCTGGCGATCCTGCTGCTGGGCGGCATGTTGACGGCCACCGCGATGGGCACCTTCCAGGCCGAGCTGCTGCGCGCCGAGGTGCTGGCGTTGTTTCTTCCGTTGATCATCGCGTCGGGCGGCAACTCGGGCAGCCAGGCCACCTCGCTCATCATTCGTGCGCTCGCGCTCAGGGAGATCGAGCTGTCCGATTGGTGGAAGGTGGCCTTGCGTGAGCTGCGCAGCGGCGCGCTGTTGGGCATCGGGTTGGCGGTGATCGGTTTCCTCCGCGTGGTCGCGTGGGAGTGGTTGCACCGCTTCGGCGTTCTGAGTCACGGCTACGGCGAGCACTACGTGCAAGTGGCGCTGACGGTCTCAGTGAGCCTCATCGGCGTGGTGTTGATCGGGGCGATGATCGGCTCGATGTTGCCCTTCGTGCTCCGCCGGCTCGGCCTCGATCCCGCAGCCGCATCTGCGCCGTTGGTCGCGACCATCGTCGACGTCACGGGCATCGTGATCTACTTCACCGTCGCAGCCTTCATCCTGCGCAACACGCTGCTCGCCCAATGAACTCCCTTTCCCCTGCGGGGAGAGGGTTTGGGGTGAGGGGCAATTCGTGCGACCGTGGCCCCATGAAAATCTGGGCGGCGGCGGCGATGCTGGTGGTGGCTTTTCCCGTCTTCGCAAAAGACGCTTTCCTGGCCTCTGACCAAACGCGAGAGCTGGTCGATGCAACCAGCTTCGAAGGCCGAATCACCTCGACCGAACCACGCTTCGGAGTGCCCACCTTCTTCTGGGCGTCGCCCCACCACAGCCCGCAAAGTCGCTCACCCGAAGCCGCCGCAAGACATCATCTCGCCGCGCACGCCGCCCTTTACCGTTCCACCCCCTCAGCGTTGGCCGAAGCAGTCGTGACCGGCATCCACGATCTCCACGACGGCACCGCGGTGATCGTCACCTTTCAGCAGCGCCGCGACGGCATCCGCTTCTTCCGAGACGAGCTCGACGTGATCATGAACGACGATCACCAGCTCATCGCCATCAGCGGCTACCTCACCCCGGCCACCCGCTCGCTGGGCACCTTCGCCGTCACCGCCGAGTCGGCCATCGCGACCGCCTGGCAGCACCTCACCGGCCGCACGCTCGAAGCGGGCACGCTGACTGCGCTGAAACGCTCCGAAGGTGGCTACACCGACTGGAAACTCGCAGGCACGAGCCCGCGCAGCCGCCCCGTCTACTTCCCGCTGCCGCACGGCGTGATGCCCGGCTGGTACGTGGAGCTCGACGGGCCGAGCGCATACGCCTTCGTGATCTCCGCCGTCGACGGGCAGCTCCTCTACACCCACGACCTCACCGCTTCGCACACGTACAACGTGTGGGCCGATCCGGTGACGTACGTCCCCTTTCCCGGGCCTCAAGGCACCAGCAGCGCGCCCCACCCTGCGGGCTTCCCTGATTTTTACGCACCGACACCCGTGCTGCAGCAGGCGGTGACCCTCGACCACGCGGGCCTCTCGACGAACGACCCCTGGCTGCTCGCGGGCAGCACCGAATCACGCGGCAACAACGTGCACGCCTACGCCGATTGGGATTGGCCCAGCGGCTACGACGCGACGACCGACTTTCTCGGGGTGACCACCTCGCCGCAGACCTTCTCGTACGTCTTCGACTACGGGCTGTCTCCGGAAGCCAACCCCTCACAGGTGCGGGCGGGCGTGGTGCAGCTCTTCTACACGACCAACTTTCTGCACGACTGGTTCTACGACGACGGCTTCAACGAGCTGTCAGGCAACGGGCAGGCGCAGAACTTCGCGCGTGGTGGGGCCGCGAACGATCCGCTGCTCGCCGAGGCGTCCGACTTCTCCGGCCGAAACAACGCGAACATGAGCACCCCGGCCGATGGCCGAAGCCCCCGCATGCAGACCTTCGTCTTCCAGGGCTGGCGCGGCATCTCAGACGGCACGGTCGACACGGGCCTGGTCGCGCACGAGTGGGGCCACTTCATCTCGAACCGGCTCATCGGCGACGGCAACGGTCTTTCGAGTCTCCAGTCCGCGGGCATGGGCGAAGGCTGGGGCGACTTCCACGCGGGCCTGCTGCTGGCGGAAGCGGCTGACGCGATGGTGGCCTCGAACGCCCACTGGCAAGGCGCGTGGTCGCTTGCTGTTGGTCCTGGGCGCCGAACGATCGCGACGCGTACTACTTCGGCCTGCGCCGCTACCCGCTCTCGGCGAGCCTGCAGCGAAATCCGCTGACCTTCGTGCACATCTCCGACGGAGCGGCGTTGCCCACCACCGCCGCGATCGCCCCCGGGTTTCTGGGCCCCAACGCTGAGGTGCACAACACCGGCGAGGTCTGGGCAGTGATGTTGTGGGATTGCTACGTCACGCTGCTGCGCGATCCCCGCTTCACCTTTCAGCAGGCGCAGGCGCGCATGAAGCGGTACCTGGTGGCGGCGTACAAGGCGACACCGCTGATGCCCACGTTCGTCGAGGGCCGCGATGCGTTATTGGCGGTGGCAGCGGCGAATGATCCAGCTGACTTCGTCGCGTTCTGGGCCGCCTTCGCGCGCCGCGGTCTGGGCATCGGGGCGATCGCTCCTGTGCGCGACGGCACCCACAACGGGCCGCTGGTGGAAGACTTCACGGTGGGCAGCTCGGTGCAGTTCGTCGAGGTGACGCTGAACGACTCGGTGACCAGCTGCGACTCCGATGGAGCGCTCGATCGTGATGAACGCGGTCTGCTCACGGTCAAGGTGCGCAACATCGGCACCTCGCCACTGACCGGTGCAGTGCTCACGGTGAGCAGCACCACGCAGGGCCTCACCTTTCCTTCGGGCGCGAGCTTCCCGGTGCCCAGCACGGTGGGCTTCGGCAACGCGACGGTCACCATTCCGGTCGCGCTCGCAGGCGTGAGTGGCTCAGTGAGCGGCGACTTCAGGGTGGCGGTAGCGGGTGCGTCTCTGGTGCCGAGCCCCGTGGTGACGAACGCTGCGTTCCGACTCAACTTCGACGTCAAGCCCACCGGCAGCCGCGTCGATTCGGTGGAGGCACCGGTGTCCTCGTGGATCCCAGGTGCTGACCCGCTGCTCGATTCGAGCAGCCCCTTCCGCCGGATCGAGGCGACCGCGACGCAGCACTTCTGGTTTGGGCCCAACCCGGTGGCGACGGCTGACTCGTGGTTGATGTCACCTCCGTTGCAAGTGGGGGCCGGCCCCGCGCTCATCACCTTGAGCCATCGCCACGACTTCGAACGCAACGGCACCGAACTGCTCGACGGCGCGGTCCTCGAGCTGAGCACCGACGACGGCGTGACCTGGGTCGACGTCGGGGGCAGCGCCTACGCGGGCACCATCACCACCACGCAGAACCAGAGCACCAACCCGCTCCGAGGGCGCGCGGCGTTCACCGGTCAGAGCGCGCGGTACCCCGACTTCAGCCCGGTGGTGCTCGACCTCGGCACCAGGTACGCCCATCGCACCATCCGCTTCCGATTTCGCATCGGGGGCAACGACGGCACGGTGAACCCTGCGCGCGGGTGGGAGGTAGATGATCTCGAGTTTCAGGGCATCACCAACGCGCCCTTCAGCGGGCTGGTGGCGGATCCGAACACGTGCAGCAACCAGCCGCCCGTCACCACCGTCGGGCCTGACCTCGAAGTGAACGAGAGCACGCGCGTGGTGCTGGTGGGCGCGGCGACGGATGCTGACGGCGATGTGCTGACGCTCACGTGGACGCAGACGTCGGGTCCACCGGGTGTGGTCAACGGGAGCGCCTTCACGACGCCGGAGGTCTCGCTCGATACGGTGGTGACGCTGCAGCTGACGGCGAGTGATGGCCGGGTGACCGCGGCGCCGCTCGAGCAGCGTTTGACGGTGAAGAACGTGAATCGCCCGCCGGTGGCCAGCGCGCCTCGCTCACTCGCGGTGACCGCAGGGGATCCGGTGACGGTGCAAGGGGCTGCAACCGACAGCGATGGCGATGCAGTCACCTTCGAGTGGACACAGTCTGGGGGCCCCCCGGCGGTGCTCGCTGCTGACGGCAACACGCTCCGATTTGC
Organism: Archangium sp.; assembly: GCA_043773025.1. Taxonomy (GTDB): domain Bacteria; phylum Myxococcota; class Myxococcia; order Myxococcales; family Myxococcaceae; genus Archangium_A. Next base: position 500 of record JAYVFP010000058.1, on the reverse strand, counting down.
GGCGCCGGCAGTGACAGAAGCCGAGGTGATCAAGCTGACGCTGGTGGCCAGAGACTCGCTCTCTGTGTCCGCACCGGTGGCCGTTGAGGTCACCGTCAACCCGGTCACAGTCGAGCCGACACCGCCCGAACCGCCGAAAGGCTGTGGCTGCACCTCGGTCGAGCCGGGCCTGCTGGCGCTCGCGTTCCTGACCCTCTTCAGAAAGAAAAGCAGCTCCCGCGCAACACGATGGGCGAGCTGGTGAAAGCGAAGCGGCGTCGGGGCTGAGGGGAGAAGGCTGCCTCGATGCGCGTGTTGTTCGATGTGATCGACGAGGCGCTCGTGGCGAGCAGGCCTCTCGATTTCCAGCGTGGATTCTCATGTGACGACATCCACCCGAGACGATTCTCCCTGCCGTAGCACCCCTGATGTCACGCGTGAGTTTGCCCCGGTCTGGTGGACACCCCGTAACTGGGGCAGAAAATGAAGATGAACATTCGGAAGGCGTATTCGGACGAGTT
>JAYVFP010000057.1:0-5592 GCA_043773025.1 Archangium sp. | reverse complement strand
GACGCAGAAGGAATACCTGCGTTGTTGCTGCTGCTTCGTGAGGTTCCACATGAAGTCGCCTACGGAGATGGGCGAGAGCGCGATCAAGGAATTCCTGGGGCACCTTCTGCTCAAGGGCGCGGGGCCTGAGACGGTGAAGATGCACGTCGCCGGGTTGAAGTTCCTCTACGGCGTCACGCTGGATAGGCAGAAGGTGGTGGCGCGGATTCCGTGGCCGAAAGTGCCGCACCGGAAGCCCGACATCTTGAGCGGCAGCGAGGTGCTGGCGTTGCTGAAGGCGGTCTCTCCGCTGGTGCCGGCGATGGCGATGACGACGGCCTACGCGGCTGGACTGAGGGTCAGCGAGGTCTGCCGACTGAGAGTCGAGGACATCGACAGCAAGCGCGGGGTGATTCACGTGCGGTTGGGCAAGGGGAACAAGGACCGGTACGTCATGCTGTCGAGTCGGTTGTTGCTCGTGCTGCGCGCGTACTGGGCACAGGAGAAACCCCAGGGGTGGCTCTTCCCCGGCGTGAAGAAGGGCCAGCCGTTGACGCCCGATGCAGTGCGAAAGGCGCTCGAGCGCGCGACGAAGGCGACGAAGCTCAGGAAGCGGTTGACGATGCATGGGCTCCGTCACGCCTTCGCGACGCATCTCCTCGAGGCAGGCACCGACATCCGACTCATCCAGGTGCTGATGGGCCATGCGTCGATTCGGACGACTGCGAGGTACGCACAAGTCAGCGCGAAAACCATCGCCTCGACGAAGAGTCCGCTCGACTTGTTGGGCACCCAGAAGGGTGAAGTCCTCGGGTAGCGGGTACACCGCCACGAGGTGCCCCTGCCCGGCGTGAATCCTCGCCGCGCCCCTCCTGACGCAGAAGTTGGCGCGTGAGATTCGCTTGGGATGAGCGAGACCAGATTGGAAGACGTACTGGCGGAGTTGAAGCTGGGGACGAAGTCTCCGGGCCACCCACAATTCACCGATGAGGCCAGACGCCTGGCGGCTGACTACGCGAGAGCGCGAATGGCGAGCGGCGTGAAGATGGAGGATGTGGCTGAGGAGCTGAAGATGAACAAGTGGACGCTGCAGCGGTGGCTGCAGCGTCAGGCGCGAGGGGAATTCGAGAAGCCGCCAGGCGCGACGAAGGCAGGATTTTCTCGAGTGAAGGTGAAGGTAATAGCTGCCGCCGCGCCGAGGGCCCAGTTGGTGTTGCACGGGGCGCACGGGGTGCGAGTCGAGGGACTGACGCTGGAGAACATCGCTGCGCTGCTGGAGAGGCTCGTGGCCGAGGCGCTGTGGCGCTGTGGCAGGACGACGGGACCGTGGTGCCGGTGGCTCCTCCGGGTGACGATGACGTGGCCCGCATTCTGGCCCGCGTGCTGCGGGAGGCGAAGAAGGACTGGGCGGACCTCGAGGCGGCCTGCGGGGTGTGGCTTCAGGACCCACCTTGTGAAACCGTTGGCTCCAGCAAGGGGTCTCGACGTTGTTCGACGTGATGAATCCGAGGAGACTGCTGCAGGAAGAGGGGAGCGTTCTTGGCTCAGTCGCTGGTGATTGCCGCATTCGTGTTTCTTGCCCTCCCGGCGAATGGCGCCGAGCCGGTCTCCGCTCCCATCAGACTGGTTCGCGAGCTGCTCAGTCAGCCCCAGTCCGAACTGAACATCGGCGACGCCGCACTTCGTCTCTCCTCGCTTGTCGATGCTGACGCTGATCCGGCAGAGGGAAGGGCAAGGCTCGACGGGCTCGCGAAGCGCGTCGCTGTGCTTGTTGGGGGCAGAACGGATCCGGACTTCCGCATTCGCGCCATCAACACGGTGCTCTTCCGCGAAGCGGAGTACGGGTACGACAAGAGCGACATGATGGGCGTGAAGCCTGAGAACGCGACCCTGTGGGGATTGCTTTCGCGTCGGAAGGGGAACTGCGTCTCACTACCTCTGTTGTGGTTCGCGGTCGCGGAGCGGCTGAAGTACCCGGTGTTCGCCGTAAGTGCCCCGCAACACTTCTTCCTTCGGTACGACGACGGGAAGTTCCGCCAGAACATCGAAGCGACCTCGGGAGGCGGTTCGCCCTCCGACGAGCGCATCATCCACGAGCTCGAAGTCCCAGAAGCCGCAATCAAGTCGGGCTCGATGATGCGCTCGTTGAGCAAGCGTCAGTTCCTGCTCGAGTTGATCTCCAACCACGCCGCGCTCGAACTGGGAGCCAGGAATCTCGGAAACGCTGAGGCGCTACTGACTGCGGTGGTGCAAGAGGACAGCCGGAATCTAGGAGCCCACCACAATCTCGCTGTGCTCTTCAGCGAAAGGGCCGCAATTGAGACGAGCTACAGAGCCACGTCCCCAAACCGCGAGAAGGCGCAACTCGCCAAGCAGGAGGCATTCGCTTCGGCATCGCTGTCACACGCGAAGATCGCAACGTCCCTTGGGGCCATTGCTCCCATGGCCGACAGCTACTGGCTCAAGGTGTCGCGGGTCGCCGGCACCGAAGCGGGCGGGGTGAAGGCTCCCCCCAAGCCCTTCGATCTCGCTGCGTTTCTTCAGCCTGGTGGAAGGCCAATAACCGTCAACGTGACGGCGCAGTATGCCGCTCCTCCCTTCCCGGACCAGAACTGCCGTCGAAAGTGCTCTCAGGAATGCGGTCCTCCTCCCGGAAATCTGTGCGCGGAGCTGAGGTTCCAGGGCCCACCTGACCCCTTCGCGGTTCCGATGCCGCAGAACTATCCGGGTGCTGCCACTGGCGGGACCACCCAACCGCGTCGTCCAGATGAGCGAGTCATGACGGAGGAGGGGTTCCGATGAGACGCAGTTTCAAAGCGGTGACCGTCTTCGCGGTGTTGTGTCTGACCCCGACCTCGTACGCGCGTTACTACGACCCGGAGTACGGGCGTTTCCTCTCTCGCGATGAGATGGAGGGAAAGCTCGACAGCGCGCCGAGTCTGCACCGGTTCGTCTACGCGAACGCCAACCCGCTTCGGTACACTGACCCAAACGGGCACAACAGCATGGAGGGTTGGAGCGGGTTCAGCCCAGCACCGCTCCCTCCAGTGTCGCCCATGATGACTTCACCGGGCCCGCCGCGTCCCGACACGGTCTCCGCGGGCCCGCAGCTGGACTTCATGGCGGGGATCCCGCAAGCCCGACTTCTTACGGATGCGATTCAAGTACCGCTCGCCGCCGCAGTCGCGGGACCTGCGGTCGGGCCGTACGTCCTTGTCACGGCGGAGGGCCTCAACCTCGGGACAGCGATTAGCCAACGCGACCCCGTCAACATCGGCATCGCCCTGCTCCCGACTGCTTTCCGGATCGGAGGCATGCGGTCGACGATCCTCGAGTACCAGGCTGCCAAGGCCGGCATTGCTCGACAGAACATCGGCCTCTCCGCAGCCGGTTTCGGCGCGGAGATAGAGACCTCACCAGGGGTGTTCGTAAGCAAGCCGGCGCGCGTGGCTGCCGGAGCCAGCGTTGGAGAGGTGATCGATGGTGAATTCAGTGTGGTGGGCGAGCAGTCGAGACCACTGCTCGGCGGTGGACAAATCAGTCCGGCTCTTCCTCCGGGAACGCTTCCAAATCAGGTCTTCTCGGCGTACCAGAACATCGTTGATGCACTGGCACCGAGCGTCATTGCTCGCTGGAACTCGGGAGCGATACGGCCAAGAGCGGGCTCGGGACCAGACTTCATTGAGGGCCCAGGCTTCACGATGACGACCGGTGGAACCCCGCCGTTGCCTGCCAAGGTGTACATCGGCTCGATTTTCGACGCGGCGTCCCGTGGCGAGCTTCGTCGCTACCTGACCCACGAAGGAATTCCTGAAGGGCCGACCGCCAACGTCCGCGTGAACAGAAGACTGGATCTGCCGCGGCCGCGCCAAGAGGGTCAGCCGGAGTATCGAATCCCAGACCTCCTCATCAGAAGCGCAGGCGAGGCACGTGACTTGTCGATCGGATGGAAGGACTCGTCGACCCCCCAGTTCCGAGACATCACCGAGGGCCTGAGGCTCGTCAGTCCTCAAACCCCGAACGTCCAGTTGGTCACACCGTCGTCTGGCCCTCTCAAGGCAACGCGATGACGAGCGGGACATCCTTCGTTGAGACAAGACGGTTGGCGGTCGTTGTCGGCGATGAAATCGCCCTTCTCGTCGCGATGGGTCCGGGAGGATTCCCGACACCAAGCGGGACAACGCTGGACCTCTGCGTCACGACGGCCTTGGCAGCGATCTCGCAGCTGATCGAGCGAACAACCGTTGAATGGAAACGCAAGTTGCTCGAGCGAACTGGTCTTGAACTCCAGCAGCTTCTAGACGCTTGCGTCCGAGAGTCCGACTTGGCGCGCGCCGAAGAGTTGCTCGGCGACGCGGAGGGACATTTTCGGGAATACCTTCAGGGCGTAGAACACCCTGCCTCAGGTTGAGGGTTGGAAGAACCATCCGGTTCGACTGGTCGTCCCCGCCGGCAAGCACGTTGCCATGCAAGACCTTCGAACCCTCGCGGTTGCAGTTGGCGATGCGCTGGCATTCTTTCAGACCAGCCAGCTGACGGATTTTCCCCTCCCAACCGGCTCGAGCTTTGAGGAGTTGGCGGGGCGTACCACTCGTGAACTCGCGGAACTCACCAGCCGGACGCGCAAAGGGTGGAAGCGGCAGTTGCTCGAACTTGTGCAGCGCGAACTGGCCCAGGCGATCGAGAAGGCGCGACTTGGCGACGAGGACGGAAGCCACCGCCTCTTCGTGGATGCTGAACTTCACTTTCGCCAATACGAGAAGGGCGATGAACCGAGAGTCACCTTCATCGCCAGTGCCAACGGCGACCTCGTAAAGACCAAGGAGTAGATCGCCGCGACTGCGCGGCGTGGCCGGTGCGTATTCCGACGATGCCGATCACCGATTCCGACGCATGCCGATCACCGATTCCAAACGATGCCGATCACCCCGGAGCGTGACGACGCCGGGTTGTTAACCAATAGGCGTTTGCGCGGCGACACGACGTGACGAAGGCGGTGCTTGGGCTGGAGATCGCCGCGCCAAACGTCGAGTTGAACGAAGCGCGGCACGGCGACTGCTATTGGGCGCGAAGCACCGCGGGAAGTATCGACAGGTGCTCGTCTGGGCTGAGGCGAGCACCGCGCGCGCGATGAGCGCGATGGATTTCGTTCGTCTCGCGCGGCTTGAGCGCCCAGCGGGCGGCGCTGGGCACACGGCTGCTGGCCGGGCCCCGCCGTTTGGAGCTGCAAGTCATGGTGCTGCCGCTGGCGCTCACGAAGTGTCCCTGGTCGCAGGTCGGTCGAGGGCTCGCGAGTGGATGTCGCCACCGCACTTGGCGCAGTGGCGCACGTCGAGACCGGTGAGGCGGCGGAGGAGTTCGGCCCAGGTGGTGTGCTCGTCGGCGATGACCTCTGCTGGCGCCGAGGCGGGGGCTTTCGACCTGGCCTCGAGCACGGTGCGCGCGGCGACGAGCTTCGTGTTGACGTTGCCCGGCGCGAGCAGCCCGTAGTGGCGCAGCTTGACGAAGCCGTTGGGCAAGACGTGCAGCAGGAATCGGCGGAGGAATTCGTGCGGGTGCAGCGTCGCGATTTCTTCGCCGCGGGTGCGGAAGGTGACGACCTCGTCGGTTGCG